>JAGQOO010000176.1 GCA_020427345.1 Phycisphaerales bacterium
ACGATGATGACAGCGATGTGGATATGCACGACCTGGCGGCGTTTCAGCGGGAGTTTGTCTTGGGAGGATAGCTCGCGCTAATCGGCCCGGGCAACCGGCAACCGCAACACAAAACTCGCGCCAACCGCGCTCGGTTCCAGTTCCAACTCGCCACCAAGATCGCGCGCAAGTCGGCGGCTGAGCGACAGACCGATTCCAACCCCCGGCGCCGCGCCGGCCGCTTCTTCCGCCGACTTGTGAAACGGCTCAAAGACATGAGCGCGGCGCGCGGCGCTGATTCCCGGGCCGCGGTCCCGCACACGCACCTCGACAAACCGCCCGTTCATCGAAACGGCGACCAACACATCGCCTCCATCGGCTGAACCGTCCGTGGTGGCGCCACGCGACGCGTACTTGCAGGCATTATCCACGAGGTTCACCACAATCTGCTCCACCGCCGAGGCCACGGTTCGCGCGTTCGGCAACTGCGGCGCCACATCAACGCGCAACGCCAACCCCGCTTCTTCAGCCCGCGCCTCCAATCGCGGCTGCATGCGCCGCAGCAAATCCCCTACCGACGTCGGCTCCGCTCGGCGGCTCAGACTCTGTCGCTCCAGCCGCGCATACGCCAGCACGTTTTCCACCAGATGCGTCAATCGCTCCGCTTCGTTATTCAGGGTCGACAGGTACTCGTCACGCTGCGTCGCGTCGAGCGTCATGCCATCGCGCAACATCTCTGTATACAACCGAAATGTCGTCAGCGGCGTGCGCAGCTCGTGTGTCACAGCCGACACAAACGCGGCCCGCCGTTCGCTCAATCGCATCACGCCGCGCAGCAATGCCGCGCTCGCGATAGCCGCCAGCAATACACCGATCCATGCGATCACAAGCGGCTGAACGGCGCCGCTGGCGGCGATCGCCAATCCGCCAACGCGCCCCGGCTCAAGCGTCAGCGGCAACGCCACCAGACGCCGATTCTCCGAGTCGTCCGGCCTTGTCGGCGACAAGCGCGCCTCCGGCAGGAGTTCACTCGCTTCCGCAAGCAGCGACTTGTGCAAGCGATCAATGTCGAGGACACAGCCCTGCCCCGCGGCGCCTTTCATCGCGACCCGCCGCGCCAGCAGCAAGCGCCCACCCACCCACAACGGCGCCATCGGGCCGGATTGCGCGTCGATCGCGAAGTTCGCGCGGTTCAGCGCGGAGTATCCATCGCCAACCGCTCGCTGCCGCGCCTGGTACTCCGACTGCCCGGCCCGCTGTTGCCGCATGTCGTTTTCCATCAGCACCTGCTCAGCCGGCCGCAGCGCGCCCTGCTGCCCCCGGTCGGCCAGTTGTTGCTGGAACACCTGAGGCTCGATCGTCTGGGACTGGCTCGGCGTACTTGCGGCTGCAATTTCCGGCAGTCTCGCTAGTTCCGCATTGGGAACAACGATCGCGGGCGCCACCGCTTCGACCGCCGCGGCAAACGCCAACTCGCCGTCAGGCGCGATTTCGAAGCGCTCGGTGACAAAGTCGTTCGCGACAGGCGCCGACACATACTGCCCCGGCGGGATCGCCGCTTCCGCTGCCAGAATCGCGGCCGCCTGCGCATCCATGCGCCACAACGCCAGCCGCACCCGCTCCTCGAACGCCGCATCGGCGCGGACTTGACGCTCGGCGGCGTCGATTCGCAACAGCGCGACACTCACCCAGGCCATCGCCGCGCACGTCAGTGCGACACACGCGCCAAAAAGCAGCCATACTCGCGCGCCGCGTTTCATGGGCGCGGCTCAATAAACCGGTAGCCGACGCCGCGCACCGTGCGAATCAACTCGTCCGGCGTAGCATCGCGCAGCTTTTCGCGCAACCGCGCGACGCACATATCCACGGTTCGCGTCTCGACAGCTTTCGGGTCGACGCCCCACACGCGCGACAGCAACTCGTCGCGCGCGACGACGCGGGCGCTGTTCTGCGCCAGATAGCGCAGCACACCCGCCTCCATCTCGGTCAGGGTCTCGCGCGTCTCGTCCGGCCTGGTAATAACGCGTTCGTCGAAGTCCACTTCGATAGCGCCGATGGCCATTCGCCCGATGTCACTCGGCCGCTCCGGCGACCGCCGCAGGACCGCCTCCAGCCGGGCCAGCAACTCGCGCACGCTGAACGGCTTGACGACATAGTCATCCGCGCCGCTCGACAGCCCTTGCACGCGATCGTTCTCGTCTCCGCGGGCCGTCAGCATAATGACCGGCGTTGTGGGTCGGGCCGCGCGAATCGCGCGCAGAATCTCCAAGCCACTGACGCCGGGGAGGACGACATCGAGCAGCGCCAGGTCAAACGTGGCATGCAGCGCCAAATCCAAGCCGGCCGCGCCGGTAGACGCGCCCAGCGGCTCATAGCCGCCAAACCGCAACGCGTCGACCAAGCCTCGCCGAATCGCGGCGTCATCCTCAACCACCAGCACGCGCCGTTTCGCCACCATTTGCTCCCGATTGTCGTACGGATCATTGTACGCAACCGCGCGGCCGGCACGGTCTGGCGGTTTTCCGGTCCGTTCCGACCGCGCGGCGTTCCGTGATCAAGGCGAGCTCAGCGACGCTTGATCCCGTCATTATCCAGCGCGACATAAACATCATCCGGCAGCAGCCCCAGCCACGGATCGCTGTCCGGCGTCAGGAACAGCTCCGCATAGACCTCGGCGTTCAACTCATCAACATCGGGCGAACGCGGGTCTTGCGACAAGGCCCGCAACACGACGCGCCGAATCGCGTAGTCGTTGCGAACCGTGTCCATCGCCAATGACCGTTCGAATTGAGCCGTCGTCCAATTCGCCCGCACGCTCTTCGCCCGCTTAGGCGTTCGGATACCGCGACATCCGGCGGAGTCCGCGCTGACCTTGCACAACACGAGGTTACGACTTCGCTCATCCAGCTGCGACGGGCGTAGCGCGGCAATCCGCGACCAGGCGTCATCGTCGAGAGACTTGATCAGCGTATCTAGCGCCAATGCGCCGGGCGATTGGAGCGTTCGCGCATCCTCGCGCGGCGTCAACAATGTCAATTCGCTCTCAGCCAGGAACTTCGCAGTCGTCAGCCGCCCCGCCTGATCCGCATTAGCGATCGCGGGCGCGCGGACCTGGCCAGTCCCACTTGCGTCAGCCACGACCTCCGACTCCGCGCGATCTTTTGCAAAGGTCAGTTGGCTCGCCGCGACCGCGTTGGGCGCCGCGGGCAAAGGCGGCGCAACCGCTTCGGCAATCGTGATCTCGGCGGCGCGCTTGCCCACCGTCACGCGCTCCGCCGCCACAGCGTCCGGGAGTTCCGCGGAGGATTGAAACGCCACTGCCCGCACGACGCCGGTCGGCGGTTGCGGTATTCCAACGGCGGCGAGATCACTGCGCAGCCGCTGCTCTAGCGCGACCAGCGCGCGGGCCTGATACGCCTGGGTCGAGTCGTCACCGGCCATCACACTTCGCGCGCCGCTATTCGCCGCTCGCAGCATTTCAAGAAACGCCTCGGGCCCGTACAAACCCGGGAACACATCGACAACGCGCCCGTCGGACGTCAACACGTAATGAGCGCTGTTCCCGGTCAGCGTGCGCTCCATCACGCGACCGTCGCCGAAATCGATCGTCACGCGCGGAGCCGGCCGTACCGACTGCCAGTGCAGCACAAAGTTGTCGCGCAGATAGTCGGCAATCTCCTGATTCGCGTACAACGCGGTGCGGAAGAACCGGCTATTCGCGCAGCTGAAGTCCTCATTCAACCTCCCCAACATCCGCAATGACAGAATCGGCTTACCCTCCGCTGCGGCCAGCGCTTTAGCCGCGTCAAGATCGGTGTGCCAATACAGACCGCTCACATAGGCGTCTTTCGCCATTGCGACGGCGTCGATCGCGTCCCGCCAGCGGCGTTGCTCATCCGTTGGGTTGGGTCGCATGCAGGCGGCGACCACGTCAGTATTGGACATCAGCAGGGCCAACCCCTGTGGCCCGGCGGCGCGCAACGTCGCGATGGCGGCTTCGCGCTGCGCGGGATCACCGAAGAACGCATCATGCGCGGGCGTCAGCAACGTTCCATATCCGCCACACGCGAAGACGGCTGGAGAGCTAAGGCCGAGCAACAGGCAGGCTGCCCGAAGGTTGAAGGAACGGCGATTGGGGATCATCGGCTGACTCCTGAGGTTGATGTTTCGCTGCGTCCAGATAAGCGTACAACCTGGAGCGACCGTCGAACGTAAGGAGTTTGTAACAACCCGCGACAACCCGCCCGGTTGCGTTTGCAGGCGGACTGATCACAATCTCCCCGCATGAATAATCGAATCTTGAACATCGGCGTTGCGGTTCGGTCGGACTGGGGACGCCGTTTGGTGTGGGTCGTCGTCGCCAGCGTCGCCGCCGGCGCCATCACGGCGATTCTCGGGGGGCGCTTCCGCATGGGAGCGCGATACAGCCTGATGGACAACCTGTCCATCGTGGCGCTTGTGGGCGCGATTTACATCCCGTTCATCGTTCGGCAGATTCGTGTCGCGCGGCAGGTCCGGCGTATGTTGGCCGACTTGCCCGACGACGGTGGCGACTTTGCGTCGCAATTGGCAGATGTCTATCAGCACGCCGCGTGGCGCAGCATGGCCCTGGCGACGTGGGGACCACTCCGCGAGATCGCTTGCGCTATCGCCCATGCCGCGACGGGACGCGTCCCGACCGGCACGATCATTCGCCTGCATGACCCCGCCGCGACGCCGGCAGACGTAACGCCGTTCCCGGCGCCGCTGGAACCGACGCTGCTGCGCGAGCGCGACGAGTCGTTCCGCGCGACCTTCGGCATTGATGTCAATCAGAAAGTGCGGATGAGCGAGGGCCTCGACGCGGCGGCAAAGTTGTTCGGTTTCAAACCCCAGGCGCGACGCTACATGGTGATCATCGGCGTCGGCGCATGGGTGATCGGCATCACGTCCTTCGCGATTCAAGCTATCCCGAAACTGCTACGCGGCGAAGTGCCGTCGGAGTTGCTGTTTATCATCGCCCTGCTCGTCGGCTTGGTGCTATGGGCGCTGTTCCGGCGTTATGAATGGCTGCTCGCCCAAGGCGCCGTCATCGTGCGTCAAGGCAGACCCGGACGAACAATCTGGGATGTGTCACGTTTCACGCCGTATGACAGCGTCTTTGTCTATCTGGCGGACTTCAACATCGCAGCGGTGAGCGACGGCAAGCGGAGCGTGGCGCGATTGATAACGCCGCGCGAGGCGAGCGCGCTGATGTCGGCATGGCTGAGCCCGCTGCCACCGCCGCCGATCGAGCAGTTGGCGGAACTGCGTGGCGAAGCGGCATCGGGCGCGGGAACTTGAACCGGGTCATTGGCGAGCGTGACGTCAGCCTGTCCAATCGCTGAATTGCGCCTCATCGGGCGGCGGAACGGGACTCAGCCATGCCCGCAGCAGCATCTCGCACTCGATCGCCGACACATCGCGCTCAAGACAACCACTCGGCCCGGCGACGACAACGTGCCACTTTCGTAATCGTGCCGGCGCCGGGCTTAGCCATGCGCGCAGCAGCATGTTGCACTCGATTGACGTGATTGCGCGGGTGTATTGCGCCTCTCCGTTGGTCAAGGCGACCATCCAGCCGGCGCCGCTCAAACCCAGTCGGTACGCGACCAGCGCAAACTCCCGCCGCTGAACCACGTGAAACCGGTATGCCCCTGTCGCGGGTCGGTCGGCCGCCGGGCCCGGTGGGTTTCAAGTAACATACTGCCCGCGTGGTTGCAAGCACACTCGAATAGCGGAGGCCCGCATTTGAACCTCGACGACACACCGCCGCGGACATCAGGTATGGCAAAGGTCGGGGCGTTGCTGACGGTAGGCTTCTTTGGGGTGGTGGTGGAGTAGCGATGCTTCGAATTTTGGTGGCTACGGCGCGAGACGGTCATCCTTCCAGGCGCGAACACCATCATGTGATTCAGACCGAGCCGCTTCGCTTCACCGCGCGAACTGCACGGCCGCTTTAGTCGGCGAAGGCGCCTCGTCAACCGCGTGACGTGGCACTCCGCCGCATCACGCTCAAAGTGTACGCGGTACAATCAACGCATGTTCGGCCGAATATTCGGGCTTGTGCCCTACATCGTCGGCGGGATTTTCCTCAGCCTGATTGTGACGACCGCCGTCCGGGCGATCGTGCGACGGGTCGCGGGGACGCGGAAACCGCGCCGCGATCCGACCGCCTGCGCCGCGTGCGGCTACCCGCTCGCCGGCCTGCCGACCCCGCGCTGCCCGGAGTGCGGAGCGCTGCGCGGCTTTCGAGTCTCGGTTGAGAAACTCGGAATCAGCGAGGAAGAACTCCGCGCAGGTGAGGACAAGCGCGAGGAGGCCGACGAGTCCGCTCCGGCTCCGTAACGCGACTTTCCCGCGCGGCGGCTCTACAATCTGCGATGTGGCGGCTGCGCTCGCCGGTTGGGCGCGTCGGGCCGCTGTTTCGCGACATTCAGCCCCTTTTTCGAGAACGCCGCCGCTTATGACGCCACGTCGAAAAACCCGCCAGATGTTCGTCGGTCGCGTCCCGCTTGGCGGCGACGCGCCGGTTGTCTTGCAGACGATGACGTCGGGCTACACGTACGAAATCGACAAGTGCATCGCCGAAGTGCAGAAGCTCGCGCGGGCCGGGGCCGATGTCGTGCGTGTCGCGGTGCCGGAGAAGCGCGACACCGAGGCCTTGCCACATATTCTCGCCGCCTCGCCCGTGCCGATCGTTGCGGACGTGCATTTTCATTTTCAGCGCGCGCTCGAGGCGATCGAGGCGGGCGTGCACAAAATCCGCCTGAATCCCGGCAATATCAAGGATCGCCAGCAGGTGCGCAAAGTCATCGCCGCC
>JAGQOO010000177.1 GCA_020427345.1 Phycisphaerales bacterium
TATCAACCCGCCAGCGCCGGGACCGCGCGGATTGCCGGCCACGACGTCTTTCGAGAATCGATGGCCGTTCGTCGCGTGATCGGCTATCTGCCGGAATCGGCCCCGATCTACCCGGAAATGCGCGTACGCGAGTATCTCCGCTTCCGGGCGACGCTTCGGGGCGTTCCCGCGAGTTCACGCGAAGCCGCGATCGATCGCGTGGCGGAACGCGCTTGGATCAAGGATGTCATCACCCGGCCGATCGGCCAACTGTCGAAGGGGTATCGCCAGCGCGTCGGCCTCGCGGACGCGCTGCTGCATGACCCGAAGGTGCTGATCCTGGATGAGCCGACCGTCGGCCTCGATCCGAGCCAGATTCGCGAAACGCGCTCGCTGATTCGCGAACTGGCCGAGCAGCATACCGTCATGCTCAGCAGCCACATTCTTCCCGAGGTCGAAGCGACCTGCCGCCGGCTGGTCATGATTAACCGTGGCAAAATCGTCGCGGCCGGTTCGGTCGACGAACTACGCCAGCAGGTCACCGGCCGATCCCGCATCGTCGCAGAGGTTCGCGGCTCATCGGATCAGGTTGTCGCGGCGATTCGGGAGTTGAACGGCGTATCCGATGTCGCCGTCAGCGAGTTAGTCGGCGATGAACCCGGCTGGCTGTCTTTGCGGATTGAGACCAGCGAGGACGTGCGCGAGGCGCTGCATCAACTCACCGTCACACACCAATGGCCGTTGCGCGAGTTGCGACGCGAAGTCGCCTCGCTGGAGGAGTTCTTCGTGAATATCGTCGCCGGCGCCAGCCAGGCGGATCGCGCGGGAGCGGCGTAGCATGCGGAACATTCGCGCGATCGCCAACCGTGAACTGTTGTCGCTGTTCTGCTCGCCGATGGGCTACATCGTCATCGCGTTCTTTCTCGCGCTGACAGGCGTTTTTGTCATCGCGACGCGCAGCCTTGAGCCCGGCCAGCCGGCGACGCTGCGGTCCGTCTTCGGCTTCATGCCGATCATGCTGACGATTTTCGCCCCGGCGATCACGATGCGGATGCTCAGCGACGAGTATCGCACGGGCACGATCGAGACGCTGATGACCGTCCCCGTTTCCGACCTGCAAGTCGTCCTCGGCAAGTACTTCGCCGCGTTCCTGTACTACTGCGTGATGGTGGCGGGCACGCTGATCTATGTGTTGCTGATGCTGATTTTCGGCTCGCCTGATCTGGGTTCGATGTTCACCTCGTACATCGGCCTGCTGCTTGCGGGAGCGATGTTCCTGTCGGTCGGGCTATTCGCCAGCAGCCTGACGCCGAACCAGATCGTCGCCTGGGTCACGGCCACGATACCGATGATCCTGTTCGTCTTCGCGACGAACTGGGTCGTGAGCGAAGTGGACAGCGCCCCCGCGATCCGCGAAGTGCTCCAGCGCGTCAACATCTGGAAGCACATGGAACTCTTCAACCGCGGTTTGCTGATGACCGAAAGCGTCGCGTTCTTTCTGGCGACGACCATGCTGTTTGTGTTCCTGACGATCAAGACCGTGGAGTCGCGCCGATGGCGGTAATGAACGCGTCCCGGCGCCGACTCCTGTTCGGCGTCAACCTCGGTGTCAATGTCATCCTCGCCATTGCGGCGACCGTGTTGGCGGTCTGGGCAGCGGGGCGCTACGGCGGCCGGGTCGATCTGTCCGGCGCCAGCGTCAACAGTGTCAGCCAGCGCACGCGCAACCTGCTCGAAAAACTCGACAAACCCGTCCGCATCACCGGCATCTACAGCACGGCGCTCAAGGAAGTCAGCCGCTTTGACCAGAAGCGCCGCGACACTGTCGCCGACTTTCTGGACCTGTACGACAACGCCGGCCGCGAGAACGTGACCGTGCGGATGATCGAGCCGACGCGCGATCAGGCAGAGATCGAATCGCTCGTCACGCGCGTGTCCAAACTGCCGCGATTCTCAGATGAACTCAAGGCGTACGAATCGCCGCTGAGGAAGTACGACGAAGTCCGCGCCGCGCTCGAGGCGCTGATCACCAAAGAACTGGACCTGCTTGACCGAGCCGGCGCTGAAACCAACGTCGCGCAGGACATCGGCTTCACTTACGCGCAGCGCTCCCTGAGCGAAATGCGCACGACCGCCACCGAGACGGCCGACCTGGTCGAAAACGCCCTGTCCGGCGACAAGCGACCCATCCCCGGCTCGGCGATTGCCGCGGTCCGTAAGTTCCTGACGCGGGCGGCTACTGGCCTTGATTGGATGCAGATGTGGATGTCCGGCGGGGCGAACGACTTCCCGCTGCCGCCGCTACCGCCTGAACTCGTCGCCGATTTTCATTCCGCGCCGGGCCGCTTCGCGCCCACGCTCGACAAAGTGCGAAAGTACATCGAGGAGATCAAGCCACTCGGCCTGACGCAGATCGAGACCTTCTACAGCCAGCTCGCGGACAAGACGATCGTCGTCGAGACCGACAACGCCGCCGAGGTGATGCCGTTCGATGTAGTCTGGCCGCTCCGTGAAGGCGGTCCCGGCCCCGACGGCGACAACCGCGACTTCATGGGCGAAAGCGTCACGTCGTCGGCGATTCTGCGCATGACCGCAAAGGACCGCACGGCGGTGATTTTCGTGCGCCACGGTGGTCCGTCAGTGCTGCACAGCCTGCAGGCGAACCTGCCGGGTCAGGCGATTCCACCCGCGCCGTTTGCCGAGATCGCCAAGGAACTCGAATCCGAGAACTTCCTGCTCGAAGAGTGGGACATTTCGATCGAACCCGATCCGCCGACCGTTGAACACGCCGCACGGACGATCTACGTCGCGCTGACGCCGACACCGCTGCCGCAGCCGAACCCGCAATTGCCGCCGGAGATGATCCGGCCCGAGCAGGTCGACCGCCTGTTTGCGGCGGTTGAAGCGTCAGGCATGGGCGTGTTTCTGATGGCGTCGATTCCGCCGGAGTATCCGAACGCGGGCCAGCACCCGTTTGGGGCGAAGATCCGCGACATGTATGGTGTCAACATTCGCGAGAACTACGTTGCGCTGGAGTTCCAGCCGCACCCGCAGGTTCCCGGCAAGTGGTGGTTCAAGTGGCCGACCAACCTGCGCTCGCTGCTGTCGAACATCGGATATGAGCCACATCCGATCGTCAACCCGCTGACTTCGATGGCGACGGGCATGATCAACGCCGCGCCACTCGAACTCACCGAAAAGGCGCCCGAAGGCGTCAAGACCCGCACTGTCATGCTCGAAGTCCCCGCAACGGATGACGTCTGGGCGATCGACCTGCGCGAGCCGCTTGACGCGCAGGCTGAATCCGGGCTTGCCCCGCGCGATGGCGACTTGCGTCCACCGTTTCCGCTTGGCGTCGCCATCGAGACTGACCACAGCAAAGTCGTCATCTACGCGAATGATCAATTCGTGGCGGACGGCCTCGCGTTCGCGTCGCGCCCGGTTCAGGTCGGCGGACTCGTGTTTCAGGCCGCCGCCTTTCCGGCCAACAAGGAAATCCTGATCAATACGCTGCACTGGTTGACGGGAAACGCTGATCGCATCGCCGTCGGCCCGCGTGGTCTCGACGCCCCGCGTCTGGACCGGCTGAAGCCCGGCGCAACGCTCGACTTCCTGCGCCTGTTTATCGTCGCCATTTGGCCCGCGCTGGCGCTTGTCGTCGGCGCCGGGGTCTGGATGTCACGCCGGAGATAGTCGAAATGAATCTACGCTCGACGGCGATCCTCGCTGTCCTCGTTGCGATCGGACTACTCTTGTGGGCCACCTCCGGCGAAAGACCCGCCGACGAGGGGACGCCGCAACCCGAGCCCGTGCGCCTGTTCGCGACTCCGCCGGAAAGCGACACGATCACGACGCTGCGTATCGAGCGCGGAACAAAACCCGCGATCGAGTTTCATCGCGACGCCGACGGCACGAAGACCGGAACCGGCGCGTGGGCGCTGCGCGAGCCCGTCACCGCCGCTGCGCAGGACGCCGTGATCGACCGCCTTGTCGACGACATCCTCACAGCGAAGGCCGACGTTGCCTGGAAACCCGGCGACGCTGGCGCCGTTTCGCGCGAGCAGGCCGGCCTGGATCACCCGCGCGGGCTCGTCAAACTGACCACGAATGATGGGAAGGAACTCAGCGTTCAAATCGGCGGCGAGGCGCCGCTCAGCAGCGATGTTTATGTGGGCGTAGCCGGTGACGAGCGTGTCTTCCTGTCGCGCCGCGGCGCGAACCTGACGCGCCTGATCGACAATGAGCCCGCCGCCTATCGTGAGAAGCAACTGGCGTCGTTCGGCTCGGGCATTCCGCAGCGCCTCGTTATCAACTGGGCCGCGAAGTCATGGGCGTTTGAGCCTGACGCGGCCGGCTGGCGGATCACGTCGCCCGTGCAGGCGCGTGCGGTCTCATCCGCCGTCGAGGAACTCGCGCGAAAGATCGGCGTCGTCCGGATTGTCGATTTCATTGACGACCATCCATCGTCCTTGCGGGCATATGGTCTCGAACGACCCTATCTCACATTTGAAGTCGCCGTGGAAAAACAGCGACTCGCCAACCCGGAAGTGCTCGACGGCAAACAGGAGGAGCCACGCTTCGAGCCCTACACCGACACGTACAAGCTCAAAGTCGGCGGCTTCGCCAATCTGGAAAAGAAAGACACGCGCTACATTCAATGGGGCGACAACGACTGGGTAGCAACCGCCTCCACCGCCGCGCTCGACGCGCTTCAGCCGAATCTCGACAAACTGCGCGATCCCAGCATGTTCGCCGCCGAGCCTGACGGCATTGCGCGCGTCACCGTCATCCGCGACACCGCCTCATACACGCTTGCTCAGACGGACGGAGAGTGGAAACCGGAGGCGGGATTTGCGGACGCAGGCGTCGCCGATATCGACCCGGACGCCGCCCGCGAGTTTGCGCAGGCGCTATGCGAGTTGCGCGCCTCAGACTTTGAGGACGAACCCGGCGAAGCCGCGCTCTACGGCCTCGACAGCCCGCACATAACTATCGAAGTGGCGACGAAAGACGGTCGCGACATTTCCATCGCGATCGGCCGGGCCTCTCCGAGCGGCGCCAATACGTTCGGCCGTGTCAACGACTCGCACAGCGTCGCGATCCTGACGACATCGCGCGTTCAGCAAATCGCCCTGCCGCCGATCGCTTTCGCGTCGCGACGCGTCACCGATGTTGATTCCACTGTCATGGGCCGCATCACGGTTGAACAGGGAGAGCGCGCCTACGACGCCGTTCGGAGTGATGGCGGTTGGAAACTGCTCAAACCGGGAGGCGCTCCCGCTAACGGCCCCGCGCTTGAGCGCCTCGCCCTGGACCTCTCGCAACTCCGCGCCAAGCGGGTTGTCGGCCAAGGCGAACTCGGCGCATTCGGCGCGACGGCTTCGCCAATCGCGATCGCCTTCGACGCGCCGGACGCGAGCGGCGAAACAACAACAACAGTGCTGCGCGTCGGCGAAACGGACGACGGCCATATTCATGCCGCGCTGGACGATCGCCCGCTCGTGTACGAAATCGACCGCACCGTCTTTGACGTGTTGTCGGCCGAGCTCATCAATCCGCAGTTGTTCACATTTGCCCCTGCGCAGATCCGCTCAATCGAAATCCACAAAGGCGCCGAAGTGCTGAAGTTCGAGCGCGACGCCGCGGATAGCCCGTGGCTGTTTGGCGTCGACAAGTCGGTTTCGCTGAAGCAGGCCGCGGTCAACGGATTGGCGCGGCAGATGGCGGACCTGCGGGTCGAGCGATTTATCAAGTTTCTCGACGCGGATCTCGCGGTCGCCGGCCTCGCCGCTACACCGCGGACGATTGCGATCGGCCTTGATGACGATCGGACCGTGACCCTGCGCTTCGACGTCCCCGAGTCCGGCCCCGCCAAACGCGGCGTTTGGGCCGAGGTGGGCCGCTCTTTCGAAATCAGCGACGCCGATTCCGCGATGCTCTTCCGCGGCCCTGACGCGTACATCGACGCGAACGCCGGCCAATAAGCGGCCCATCAGACCACATCCGTGTGCCACGGCTCTTGAGCCGTGGAAGCCCGGGCGCCAAGTAGACCACGGCTCAAGAGCCGTGGCACAGCAACCCGCCCCAACGCGCAATCCCGATCGGTAGTAGAATCCGCTACAGCCCCGGGCCTCGCCGCCCGATGCGCTAAGAACCGATTCCGCGTCGACGGATCGACGCGCCGGTTTTGCGCCCGACCGGCGCGAGGGGGACAGCCGACGCATGGCGCTGATCGAAGTCCACGAGCTGACCAAGGTCTTTCCGAATCCGGACGGTTCGGAGAAGACGGCGGTTGACCACATCAGCTTCAAGGTGCACGCCGGCGCGATCTACGGCCTGCTCGGGCCGAACGGCGCCGGCAAAACCACCGCCCTGCGAATGATCAGCGGTCTGCTCAGCGCGACAAGCGGCTCGGTCATCATGGACGGCCACAACGTCACCAATCGTCCCGAAGCCGCCAAGAGCCGCATCGGGTATCTGACTGCGAACACGGGCCTCTACGCTCGGCTGACCACGCGAGAAGTGCTGCGCTACTTCGGCGTGCTCTATAACCTGCCGCACGACCGCATCCGCGCCCGGACGGCGGAACTGACCGAATGGCTTGGAATGGGAGAGTTCCTCGACCTGCGCTGCGGGGCGCTCTCGACGGGGCAACGGCAGCGGGCAAATATTGCGCGGGCGATGATCGCCGATCCGCCGATTCTGATCATGGACGAACCGACGCTGGGGCTGGACGTGATGAGCAACCGCGTCATCCTTGGCCTGATTGAGTCGCAGAAAAAAGCGGGCAAGGCG
>JAGQOO010000178.1 GCA_020427345.1 Phycisphaerales bacterium
TATGAACCCACTGGTTGACCTTAGCGGAAAGCGCGCCCTCGTTTGCGGGGCTACGCAAGGTATCGGTCGCGCCGTCGCGGAGCTGTTCGCCCGCCTCGGGGCGGCGGTGACGGTCGCCGCCCGTGATGAAGCGCGTTTGAAGGAGCTGGTTAGCGCGCTGGACACCGCCGCCGGCCAAACGCACGCGTTCATCGCGGCTGACTTTTCGCGCCCTGACGACGTTGGCGCCGCCGTTACTTCGGCGATCGAGCGGAACGGTCCGTTCGGCATTCTCGTCAACAACACCGGCGGCCCGCCCGCGGGACTTGCGATCGATGCGGAACCGGCCGCCTTCGAAGCGGCTTTCCGCCTGCATGTCGCGACGAACCAGACGCTGGCGCGCCTCGTCGCGCCGGCGATGAAGAACGCCGGATTTGGGCGCATCATCAACATCATCTCCACTTCGGTAAAAGAGCCGATTCCCGGCCTCGGCGTGTCGAACACGATTCGCGGCGCCGTCGCGAGTTGGGCCAAGACGCTGTCGCGTGAGCTCGCGCCGTTCGGCGTCACTGTCAACAACGTGCTGCCCGGCTTTACGAACACGACCCGCCTGCGCTCGCTGATCGACAATCGGGCGGCGAAGCAGGGCGTGTCGGCGGACGAGGTCGAGCGGGACATGATCGCGAGCGTGCCGCTTGGGCGGTTCGCGACCGCCGAGGAAATCGCGGCGGGCGTGGCCTTTCTGGCTTCGCCGGCCGCTGCCTACATCAGCGGTGTCAATCTGCCGATCGACGGCGGGCGGCTGCATTGTCTGTGATAGCGCGATTTGCGCACGGCGCCGTTTGTCGCGAGTACTTTGCGTGAAGACAAACGAATTCGGCAACCGTCGTGTCACCGTCATGGGTCTCGGCCGATTCGGCGGCGGGATCGGCGTGACGCGCTGGCTCGCGCGGCAGGGGGCGCGCGTCACGGTCACCGACCTTAAACCCGCTGACCAGTTGAAGGACGCCCTCGCGGAACTGGAGGGGCTCGATTTCAAGACGCGTCTCGGCGGGCACGACGTCGCTGACTTTCGCGACACGGATCTGCTCGTCGTGAACCCGGCCGTTCGGCCGGATCATGAACTGATCCGAGCCGCACGCGACGCCGGCGTGCCGATCACGACCGAGATCAACCTGTTTCTCGAACGCTGCCCAGCGCGCGTCATCGGCATCACCGGCTCCGTCGGCAAGAGCACCGTCACAGCGATGATCGCCGCAATGCTGAAAAGCGCCGGGATTCCCAGCATGGCCGGCGGCAACCTCGGCGGCTCGCTGCTGGATTGCCTGCAGGAAATCACGCCGGATCACGTTATCGCGCTCGAACTGTCGAGTTTTCAACTGCATTACACGCCGCTGATCCGGTGGAGTCCGCGCGTCGCGGTGCTGACGAACATTTCGCCGAATCATCTCGACTGGCATGGTGTTTTCGCCGCGTATGCCGCCGACAAGTTGAACATTGTGCGGTTTCAGGACGCCGAGCGCGACACCGCGGTCATCCCCGATGAGGGTCCGCTGCGCGAGCAGATCAGCTTGCTGCATGGCGATCTCTCCGGCGTGTGGCGGTTCAGCGTATCCGACCGCCGACCGATGGCGCGATTGCAATCAACGCCGGCCGTGGATTGTGACGACCGCCGTGCGAGTTGGGGTGTCACACTGCGAACGCCCGGCGCGCACAATCTGCTGAACGCCGCCGCGGCGCTGACGGCGGTCCACGCGCTCGGTGTTGATACGGAACCGGCTGTTACCGCGCTGGCGGACTTCACCGGCCTGGAGCATCGTCTGCAACTCGTCGCGACCGTTGACGGCGTCACGTACTTCAACGATTCGAAGTCCTCAACGCCGGCCGCCGCGATGACCGCGATTCGCGCGATGTCTGCGCCGACGCGCGTGATTCTCGGCGGATACGACAAAGGTGTGGATCTGCGCGAACTGGCGGAATTCGCGGCGAAGAACTGCGCGTTTGTCGCGTGTATCGGCGCCACCGGGCCGGCGATTGTCGACGCGGTCCGCGCGGTCGGTGGCAACGCGGCGATGTTCGACTCGCTGGAAGCGGCTGTGACCGCGTGTCGCGCTGCGGCGCAAAATGGCGACGCGGTGCTGCTATCGCCGGGTTGCGCCTCGTGGGGCATGTTCAGCGACTTCCGCGAGCGCGGCGAACGCTTCTGCGCGATTGTGCGACAGCGTGCGTAAGAAGCCGGCAATACCGCCCGCCGTGATGACGCCTCAGCGGACCGCCGCGTTGCGCCGGCGCCTGTTGGCTTGGTTCGACGCGCATCGGCGCGACCTGCCATGGCGGCGTACACCCGACCCGTGGCGCATCTGGGTGTCCGAAGTGATGCTCCAGCAAACGCGGGTAGAAACGGTAATTCCCTACTACGAGCGGTTTGTAACGGCTTTTCCGACAGCAGCCGCGCTCGCCACGGCGCCGGTCGAGCAGGCGCTGCGATTGTGGGCGGGGCTCGGATACTACAGCCGCGTGCGGAACCTGAAGCGCGCAGCCGAGGCGACCGTGGCGGAGCGTGGCGGCGTTGTGCCGGATCGCGCGGCGAAGCTGGCCGAATTGCCGGGTGTCGGGCCGTACATCTCGGGCGCGGTGGCGAGTATTGCGTTCAACGAGCGCGTGCCGGCGGTGGATGGAAACGTGCTACGCGTATTGTCGCGCGTCTGCGCGATTGAGACGCCGATCAACACACTCCCCGGACGCGAGGAGATTACGGGAATTGCCGCCAATCTCGTGCCGTCGAAACGCCCCGGCGACTTCAACCAATCGTTAATGGAACTCGGCGCGGCGGTGTGTGTGCCGCGCAACCCCGATTGCGCAACATGTCCGGTTCGCGGGCAATGTGCGGCGTTTGAGCGCGGCGTTGTAGATGAACTCCCCAGGCGCGTCGCCAAGCGCAAACCGAGGATCGTTCACGCCGTGGCGGCGGTCGTTCGCAAACGCGGGAAACTGCTGATTGCGCGACGGGCCGAAGGTGGCCTGCTGGGCGGCTTGTGGCGATTGCCGGCGGTTGAGGCGACCGGCAAGAGCGCGGAGGGCGCGTTTCGGCGCGAGTACGGGCTTGACCTCGCGCTGGGGCCGCGGGTCGGAGAAGTGCGGCACTTGTTTACGCATGTGGACCTGCGCCTGGAAGTGCACGAGGCGAAGCTTGTTGCGCCCATTTCCGGCGACGTTCAAGCGCGTCCAAAGTGGTCGACGCTCGACAGCATCGCCAAGCACGCCGTTTCCACGCTTGATCGGCGGGTGTTGGCGATCGCGTTGAATGGCGACCCGGTCGCTGAGTAGCGCTGCTAATCGGACGTGTCGAAGATGCGCTCCGCGCAGCGTCCGATTCGCGCGGCTTGTGACCCATAAAACACCGGATCGGATCCTCAAGGCAACAAACCCGGAAAACCCCGTTGACCATGGGGCGAACAGCGCCCCCCGTGCGCCTAAAGTCGGATGGGTAGGAGCACGACACAGGTTGGCCAGCGGGGGGAAACCGAATGCGCCAAGGAGCGCTTGCATTTCTGATCGGCGTAGCGTCTTTGACGACGTTGATGGGCGGCTGCCCTACGCTTACCACCGTAACGCCGCTTGATCCGCCGCCTGGGTCATGGTTCGTTGAACGGCAGGACAGCGACCTTTACTACTATGAGTTTCCGCAGTTCGCCGGCGATGGGGGCAACTGGAAGTTGCTCATTGATGCCGGGGAGTGGTACGAACAGCCTGCGTTTTATGTGTACGACGGCGTCAACTGGGGCTTGGACGCGGATCGGGCCGAGCTGACGCTCGATGACGCGTTGCAGACATACGACCCGGCGCCGCTAGCGTCGAAGTAGCGCTGGGCTAGTCATCGGTCAGCGATATACCCACTGACGCCGGGTCCACACCTTCAGCGCGCAGCAGGGCGATCAGTTCTTCCCGGCATTCCGGACAAAGACGCAGGTGCTTTTCGACAAGCGCCAGCGTGTCGTCAGGCGTTTCGCGTTTCTTCAGTGTCTCGACATACCGCGCAACGCGATCCAGCAGTTCATCGCACGTCAGTTCGAGATCGCATGTCTCAGCGATCATCCTGGCGAGCGCCTTGAGTCTCGGATCAGACGAGTTCATTGACATATCCTAGGCCCTCGCCAGCAGGCGTCGCACGGAATTCGCGTCAAACCCGGCCCGCTCGATCGCGGCCTTCAGTTTCTTCCGCGCATCATGTGTCATTTTGTAAAGCGCGTTGGGCTGCACGCCGAGGCGCTCCGCAAGCGTGACCTGTGGCACGCCGTCGAGTTCGGCGAGCAATGTCTCGCGCTGGCGCGGCGTCAGGTCTTTGTCGATGGCGTCCGCCAGGACCGCCAGCAACTCGGCGTGCTCATCCTGCGAGGCGGCGGACTTGGATGAGGACGGGATCGCCTCCAGTCGCGACGCCGGCGCCACGCGCTTGTCACGACGCAGCCGGGTCATGCTGACGCGGATTCCGATCGCCATTGCCCAGGTCAGGAATGCGCTATCGCCGCGAAAGGCGGACAAGCGTTCCAAGATGCGCACCGTCGCCTCCTGAGCAAAGTCCTCAATATCAGAGCGCATCGGGCCATTTGAGCCGGCGAACGCTCGCGTCAGCCCGGCGCGAAGCCGATGCGCAAGGGCGGCGGCAACCTCCGGCCTCCCGGCGCGAAGACCCTCGATCCAAGTCTGATTGTCCAGATCCGGTTTCGCCGTCATGGCATCGATTCGAGTTTTTTCCGCCAGATACGTAAGGGTCGGTTGGAACGCGCGTCTAACGAGTGAACAAACCAGCCCGAAAGGAGATTCCGGCATGGCACATGTGAAACTGTACAACGGAACCGGCGACGAGAAAGCCCGTAAGGCGCAGGAGCGGATCAATAAGGCGTTAGGCATCGTCCCGGAGACATATCAGGCGATGGGGCGTGATGGGGCGTTTCTGGAAGCGGTTTTGGCGCTGGAGCACGCGGCAGGGCGGAATCTGCCCGCCAAGACGCGTGAACTGGTACTGATCGCGGTCAGTGCGGCGAATGGTTGCGACTACTGCGTTCACGCCCACCGCGCCTTGGCACTGAAAACCGGCGCCACCGAGGAGGAAGTTACGGCGGCGCTTGAGTTATCAGCGATGATGAGTCTCTACAACACGTTCAACAAGGCGATCGGACTGGAGCATGACGTCACGCCGGAAACGCTCGGAGTGGCCGAACCGGTCGGCGGCTAGGAAAAGGCCGGAAAGCCGCGGGTCGCAACGGCTCGCGGCTTTCTTTTTTCTTGCGATTATCATGTCGGCGAAGCGCATCGGCCTTTTGTCGAGGAACGCCACATGAAATTGAATTCGAATCGCGTTTCGCGAGCGACTCTGGCGCTCGCGCTTGTATTGTTCCCGGCTATCGCCCTTGCCGAACTGCGCCTGCCGAGTGTGATCAGCGATCACATGGTGCTCCAGCAGCGTACAACCGCGAAAGTGTGGGGTTGGGCGGACGCCGGCGCGGCGGTCACTGTCACGCCGAATTGGGAGGGCGCGCATCCGGCGACCGCGACAGCCGACGCCGATGGACGCTGGCTGGCGATGGTTGTCACGCCCGTCGCGGGCGGCCCATATTCGATAATGATTGCGGCGGGCGACGATTCGCGGGTGATCAACGATGTGCTGGTCGGCGAAGTGTGGCTGTGCGGCGGGCAGTCGAATATGGAATGGCCGCTTCAGGCGGGCGTGATCGAAGGCGATTCCGCGCGGGCGGCGGCGAATCACCCGCGCCTGCGGTTCTTTGATGTGCCGCATACGAACACGCCGGGGCCGCAGGCGGATTGCGAGGGCGAATGGCGCGTGTGCACGCCGGAGAGCGTCGATTCGTTCAGCGCGGTGGGTTACTTCTTTGGTCGGCGGTTGCTGACGGACCTCGATGTCCCGATCGGGCTGATCGGCTCGAACTGGGGCGGCAGCATCGCCGAAGCGTGGATGAGTGGGGAGTCACTGCACGCCCTCGGCGGCTATGGAGAGGCGCTAGATCATCTTGACCTCGCCAGTCGCGACGCGGAAACGGCGCTGAGTGAGGAGACGCGACGAGTTGACGAGTGGTGGGAGAAACTCGACGAGCGCGACGGCGGTGTCGCGGCTGGTTTCAACTCGCCAGACTTCGACGACGCGACTTGGCCCACGGTCCCCACTCCCGGTCATTGGAAGATCGAGGAACTCGCCGCGTTTGACGGTGTTGTTTGGCTGCGAGTCGCGTTTGACGCGCCGGCAAGTTGGCAGGATTCTCCGCTGACGCTCGAACTCGGCCCGATCGACGACATGGACACCACGTGGCTCAACGGCGTGATTGTCGGCAAAACGCACGAGTCGGATCAGTGGCAGACAAGGCGTCGATATGACGTCCCGGCGGGCGTGATTCGCACGGGGCGCAATGTGTTGTCGATTCGCGTGGTCGACCTGATGGGCGGCGGCGGTTTGTATGACGCGGATCAGCCGGTGCGGGTTTTTTCGGCGGGGCGTGAGCGTGATGCGATCTCGCTGGCGGGGGAGTGGCGCTATCACATCGGCGCGCCGTTGGCGAGACTGCAGCCGCTGCCGTGGCAGCGCACATCGCCGACTTCTACGCCGACGGTGATGTTCAACGGGATGATCGCGCCGCTGACGAACTACGCGATTCACGGCGTGATCTGGTATCAGGGTGAATCGAATCGCAATCACGCGGCCGAGTATGAGCGCGTTTTCGCGGCGCTGATTCGCGACTGGCGGCGCCAGTGGGGTTTTGAGTTTCCGTTCT
>JAGQOO010000179.1 GCA_020427345.1 Phycisphaerales bacterium
CTGCGCACCGCGCCCATCTCCCGCACGCAGATACTGCTCGGAAAAGGGCTCGCGTGCTTCATCGCGACGGTCGGAGTGGCGGCGCTGCTGCTGATCGTCGCAGCGATCGTATTTGGCGTGCGGCCGTCCGCGCCGGCCAAACTTGTCATGGCGGTGGTCAGCGTCTCGCTGTGCTTCGTCGGCGTGATGATGCTCCTGTCCGTCATCGGGAAAACAGAGCAATCCGCCGGCGGGATCGGCTGGGCGATCCTGATGGTGATGGCGATGATCGGTGGCGGCATGGTCCCGCTGATGTTCCTGCCCGGCTGGTTGCAGGACATCGCCAGCGTCAGCCCGGTTAAGTGGTCGATTCTAGCGCTGGAGGGCGCGATCTGGCGTGATTTCAGCTACGCCGAACTCGCCGGCCCGTGCGGTGTTCTGGTGGGGATGGGGGCGGTGTGCTTTGTCGTCGGAACTCGGGCGTTTCGGTGGAGCGCATAACGCCGGTTTCGGGCCGCGCTACTCAAGGCGCGATACAATTCCCCCCGGCGCTGGCCAGGCGTTCGGGGCACAGACGCCAGTAGGCAAGGCGCATCTGGCGACAGGTGAATGATCAGTTCGCTTTCTGACAAGGCGGGATTGAAGGGCGCAGCAGTCGCGCTGACCGGCAGGCTGATTACGATTGAGCGGAGGAAGGCGTATTCGCTGATCGAATCTGCGGGTGGACGAATCACGCCGGGGGTTACTCGGCGCACGTCGCATCTGGTCGTCGGCATGGGCGGATGGCCGCTGTTGCGCGACGGCGCGGTGGGGCAGAAGCTGCTCCGCGCTGAGCAACTCAACGCGCGCGGCGCTCACATCCAGATTCTGTCAGAGCGGCGCTTCCGCGAGTGGCTCGGGCTTGACAGGGACGAGCGCACCGAGAAGTCCCTGCCGGCTGAGCGGATTTGCGAACTGCTGGATATCGACAACGCCGCTCTGGCGCGATGGGAGCAGCTCAGCCTGGTCTCATCGTCGGATGGCAAATTCGACTTTCAGGATGTCGTCGCGTTGCGCGAGATCATCAAGCTCGTCGGCGCCGGCGTGCGCCCGGAGGTGATCGCCAAGAGCCTGCACGACCTGGCCCGTATTCTGCCCGGCACGCGACGCCCGCTGGCGCAGTTGCGTATTGTCGCCGAACAAGGGGCGGAACTGCTTGCCGACGTGGAGGGGGCGCTCGTTGATCGCAGCGGGCAAATGCGATTGGACTTTGGCGCCGGCCTTGGCGGCGGTGACATGGACGACCAATCAACCCGCGCTATGCAGGCCCGTTCGATTGTCCCGGCGGCCGCGCATGTTTGCGAAGTCGATTCGCCCCGCGCGTGGTTTGATCGTGGCGTGGGTGCGGAAGAAGACGGCGAAATCGAATCAGCCGTTGACTACTACACGCGCGCAGTCGGTATGGATGAGGCCTATGCGGAGGCGTGGTTCAATCTCGGCGCGGCATTGCGCGAATTGGGGCGCGTTCCCGAGGCGGTAGGGGCTTACGAAAAAGCGGTCGAAGCGGATCCGGCGATGGCCGAGGCGTGGTACAACCTCGCCGACGCCCGCGAACAGGTCGGGCGGCTGCACGGCGCGATCGAGGCCTTGCTGCGCGCGATCGGGGCGCGATCCGATTACGCCGATGCTCACTTCAACCTCGCGCATTGCTACGAAGCCGTTGGACAGCGCCAACTGGCGGCCGAAGAGTGGCGGGAGTATGTGCGGCTGGATCCGAGCGGCGCATGGGCGGATCTCGCGCGGCGCCGGCTCGTGCTACTGGAGGCTCGTAGCGGCTAGTGCGGTGGCGGCGTTTGACTCCTCAACGTCGCAATTCGGGTCATAGCCGCATTCGCGCATCAGCGGCGCCACTTTCTCGCAGGCGGATCGCACGACGTCGAGCGGGAGGTTGTTGCGCCAGTCACCGACCTGCCCTTTTCGATAGTGGGCGTTGGCGTCGCCTTGGCCGCGCTCACGCCCGCCGCTGTGTTTGCGGAAACTCCCGGCCTCACGACACGCGTTCAGCGTTTCGGCGTCATGCGTGGCGCCGAGGAAACGCAGCAGCTTCAACAACTCGGCTTCCTCGTTCGCGTGCAGGTCTTCATAGCGCAATTCATGATACCGATCGGTGAGGGCGGGGCCGGCGCGGCGAGCGAGAGAGACGTTGGTCGCCCACACGGTTTCGATCCAGTAGCGGGCGTAGTCCGGGAGACTCCGGCCGCTCGTTCGGCCGAAATGGAACCAAGCGCTGTTCGCCGCGTCGCGCGGGTCGCGGATAATGTGCACGAATCGCGCGCTCGGATATAGCTGGTTCAGCACGGGCACGCTGATCGCGTGTTGCGGCGTTTTGTCGCCTACAAACCGCAGGCTTTCAATTGGGACGCCGGCGTCCTGGATGTAGCGCGACAATTGCCAGTCGATCAGCCGACGAAGTGTGATCATCAACTCGATATCGCGCATGCGCGTGTACGCGGGCAGGTGGCGCTGGTGTTGGTTGAAGGCCTCGAACGCCTGCTTGATCAGCGGCAGCAGTTGATACACGAATCCGCCTTCACCGCGTATGACGATATGAGGATGGCCGTTCAGGAGATTGCGCAGCCAGGTCGTGCCCGATTTGCCACAGCCGAAGGCGAATATCTTTCCGAGCGGGCGCACCATGTCAGCGCGATCGCGGGCCTCGTCCAGGAGCGATTCGACATCCATGCGGATCTCCTCGATTCTCTCGCCGGATGGTTCGCAAACCGCGTTCCAGAAATCGCTTCCGACTTTCGCCACCGTTGCAACGCCGCTTGAGAGCGGTTGAGCTGACAATCCAAGACCAGTTGGGCCACCCAAAT
This sequence comes from Phycisphaerales bacterium, assembly GCA_020427345.1. GTDB lineage: Bacteria > Planctomycetota > Phycisphaerae > UBA1845 > Fen-1342 > DSPM01. The sequence continues at coordinate 2,835 of JAGQOO010000179.1, forward strand.
GTTGACCAGCCAGGCGCAATTCACGTCCGCTTGCGCCATGGTTGCGCCCGCCCGGCCCCGGGGACTTGGAGACAGCGCCTAAGAGGACTTACAATAAGCCCTTCGCGAGAGTGTCCTCGGCGATTGGATCGTATATGAGTCAGCACGCATCAACCCCACAGATAGATGTTCAGGCCGTTTGCGCGAATGTGCGGTGCGTGCGCTGCGGTCATCAGCTGCGCGGCTTGCCGGCCGGAGCAAACTGCCCGGAGTGCGGGCTCGAAACGGCGACATCGCTGAGCGGGCAGCCGCTGGCGTCGGAACCGGCTTCATGGGTGGCGCGTGTGCGGCGCGGCCAGACGCTGATCATGCTGGGGCTGCCGCTGATCTGGCTGCCACCGGCGTGGCTTCTCCTGGTCTGGGGCTGCTGGTTGGTGACATCGCCACCGGAGCACGGGGCCTTCATCGCTCCACGGCGCTGGGAACGGCCGCTTCTGCTTTCTTCGCTGCTGATTCTGATTCCCGCCGGCGTGATGGCGGCGTTGAACTATGATCAATGGCACAGCGATCTCCTCCAGACGGATGATCGCTCAATCGGACCCTACCTGGCCGGCATCGGCATCCTGCTGGCGATGTGCTCGTTTGCACTCGGTCGAATCACCGGCTGGATAAAATCGACCCGAATGAAGTTGGTGCGCGGGCTGGCCACCGCGGGTTCACTGGCGGCCGCTACGACTTTGGCGGGCGCGGTGGGTATCTGGGGGTTGAGTGACGAACTCACAGACCTCGGCGACTTCTGCATGCTGCTTGGCATAGTCGCCGCCGTCCTGACGATCATCCCGATGTGGAGCGCAGTGGTCCTCGCGCAGATGTGGACACACGCCGCGCTCGACGCGGCAATCGCGAACAAGTCGCTCGGGCGGCAATGGCTGCGTCCGGAACCGGGGGCGCGCCGGCTACTGCGCGCGAACTATCCAGCGCCCTGAACGAGTGGCGCGGGCGGCGCCGGCGCCGATTGTCACTTCCGCTTCCGCCCAAAGTCCGCTGGGCTCTTCGAGGAGCGTCAGCGTAGCGCTCGCGGTTCCTGATAAGTCGCCCGCGAGGTCGTCGATCGCCATCGGCTGTGGCGCGCCAACCGGGAAGTCAGGCGTGAGCCGCATTGATCGATCGCGAATACTCAGCAGCGCCTGATCAGCGATGGCGAGGCGCTCGGCATGGGCCGCGTCGCGCATGGCGATGATTTCATACCGCATCAGCAGCACGGCAAACACGAGCAGCAGCCAGATGACGCCGAGCGCGATGACGCCGACCATCGCCCGCTTGTGGTTGCATCGACGCGTCATCGGGCTTCCTCAAGGGCGAGATCAATCGGCGGCAGCACGACCGTAATCAGGAATGTGCGGTCGACGAGCTCCGTAACAGGTTCGGGCGGGGTTTCGCGCGCGGCGACAATCAGGACGGCTCCACTCGCCCCCGTTTCAACGCGCGTCTCGAAGGTGAGCAGGTCAGCTCGCCAGACGTGAGTGATCGCGCCGTCCACCCGGCGCGTGACAATGGCGTCTTCGAACGCGTATTCGATGCGATCGGTAGGTGTGTCAAGAGCGATCTTGAGGGCGTCCGGCCGCGCCACGCGCACCGCGTCAAAAACGTCAGCCGACAAGCGCGCTCGCAGATTGGCGACAATCGCCATTCGATCCGCGTGAGCGGCGGCGCGCCGATTCAGCATGAGCGCATCGGACGAAACGACGATCACGAAACCGAGGAGCACGATCATCGGCACGACGCCGGCGAGCAACTCGATCAACGTATAGGCGCGACGACGACGCGTCATGGCCGATCTCCGGCTGCGGAGATCATTGCAGTCAAGGTAACGCGGGCCTGATGGGCCGAGGATGAAAGTGTCGACGCCGTCACGGTGACACGTCTGGCGCCGGCCCATTCTCCCTCGGCGGGCGCCTCCTCGATGGTCAGATCGAGCATGTCGGCGAGGTCCGGATCGAGCGCGGCGAGAATGTCGCCCGCATCGGTGACGCCGGCTCGGACGCAGTTGATCGCGAGTTCCGCGGCGCCACGGACGCGATGCTCGACAATGGACTGATCGTGCGCGCGAACAAGATTGTGCGTGATGACGCCATACCCGATGAGTGCGACGGCGATCAGCGCGGAACTGATGATGATCTCCAGAACCAGAAAACCGCGCCGCATCGACTCCCCTTCACCAAATGGCCGCGTTGGCGTCATCGATCCAACTCACAATCGGCAGGTAGAGCCCGATCACGACGAATCCCACAAACGCGGCGGCCGCCAGAATCATCAGCGGAACCGTGACATCCTCCAGCACGCGCGCCCAGTGAATTCGCAGACTCTCGTAGTACTTCGCCACGTATGCCAGGGCGCCCGCCACGCGGTCCGGCGGCGCTGACAGCGCTCGTCGCAGCGGGGCCGCGATTCCGACTCGCCGGGCCGCGTCCATCGGCGTTTCGCCGGTTTCGATCGCGTCCGCCCAATCGCGCATCGTCCGGCGGGCGAAGTGATTGGCTGGGGCTTCGGCGGCATGCCGGGCGGCGGCCACGATGTCGTGGCCGGCGTGAATCGAGGCCGCCAGGATCGGCGTCTGGCGGGCGAGCGCGGTAGCCCGCTCGACGCGGCCGACCAAGGGCATCCACCACCGTAACGCGTCGCCGATCGGAAAGCGCGGCGGTGGATAGTCCGGCTGACGCGGTGCGAACTCGCGCCGCACCCACGCGTATACACACAACATCATGACGCTCAGAAGGCCCGCAGTGACCCACACGAGATGGTCGTACACCCAGGCGCCGACCTCCATCAGCCACACCGTCGCAGACGGAAGCGAGATATCGTCGTAGTCGCCCATGTCGACAAAGACAAACCGGACCGCCGTAATCAGCGCCAGCACAGCCGGACCGCAAAGCATGAACAGGTAGATGCGATAGGGCGCGCTTGGGGCGATCTCGGCGGCTTGCCCGGTCGCAGGCCGGTTGGCGAGTTCGCGCAGTGTCGTGGCGAGCGTGCCCGCCCGTTCGGCTGCGTTGATCGCGCCGATCGTTTCCGAAGAAAAGCCCCAATGCGCGTCGCGCAGCGCGGCGCTGAGGCTGTCGCCGCGAGCGAGGCGCTCCGTCAATCGTTCCAATGCGCGGCTCATGCCGGATGACTCGTCCATTGATAACCGCGTCAGTCCGCGCAGCAGGGGCAGGTCGCGGCCGATGAGTGTGGCGAGCGCATGAATCAGCGCCTCTTGTCGCAGCCGGCGGGCACGAATCCATGCGCCCCCGACGATCCAGCCGATCAAGGCCGTCCAGGTCAGGAGCGTTACGAGCAACATCACCACACTCATCGCAGTTCCTAGGCCGTGACCGACTGAATCACTTCAGCCAAGGCCCCGGCGACGGTAAACACGACGGTTCCGATGATCGATCCGACGAACAGCAACAGCAGCGGCCCGAGCACCACGCGGAGCATGCGCGTCCAACTATCCGCGCGGTTCTCGTACGCGCGAGCGAGTTCCGACACTCCGACAGGCCCGATCGGATTGCCTCGACGATCCGCGGTTCTCGTACGCGCGAGCGAGTTCCGACAGGCCGCCGGGCAAATCGCCGCGCTCCGCGGTCGTCGCCACGACCGTCGTCCACAGGCCGGGGATTGAGAACTGTTGGTTGGTCGCCTGCTCGATGCCTTCGCCGCGTTCGAGCCGATCCGCCACGGTCGCCGCGTCGCGGGCCAGCACGCGGCTTCCGCTGGCCCGGCCGCCCACGCGGACAATCTCGTGCAGCGGCATCCCGGCATAGGCGCCAAGGGCAGTCGTGTGCGTGAAGCGCGCCAGGTGCGTGTAGCGAAACAGACGGTTGAACCCGGGC
>JAGQOO010000017.1 GCA_020427345.1 Phycisphaerales bacterium
GGTTCATACTCTGGATTGGCCTCGGTTTCATCGGCGTCGGCCAGAACATGTTCCGCAGTTGGGAAGAAGGCAAGGAAGCGGCGGCAATGGTCGTCGCGATCGGGGTCATCGCCTTCGCAATTGGATTGTGCTGTAGCGGTGTTCATCGCGCGCTGGCCCGCCTGGCGCCGGTTCCCAGGGACACGCTGTCCGTCCCGATTGTCTGGACGCTGTTAGTCATCAGCGTCGCCATGTTCGCGTTCGGATACGGCATTGCCCCGCATATCTCACCCCAGTTGATCCGCATCGCCGGCGCGCTCGTGGGCGCCGGATTGGGCGCCGCCGGCGTGCTGAGCATCTTGCTGATGACCGCGTTTCGCGGGGCCATCCTCAGCAAGCTGCTCGGCGTAGTCATGCTCACGCTCGTCATCGGCTCGATGGCGTTCCTGTTGTTCTCGCGCCGCCCGATTCCGGGTTTGCTGGGGGCGCTCGTCGGCGTGGTCTACCACATACATGTTCGCCACCGCTCGTTGGGCACGCGCCTTGTGTTTCTCGGATCGTCGGCGGGCGTGGTTGTGATAGCTGTTCTATTCCTCACGGCGTTTCGCGGGTTCCTGGTAAAGGGCTCCAGCAGCCGCGTCTCCAGCGAAAGCACGGCGCGCTCGCTGATCGGCGGCGTGACCATCAACATCGAGGTGCTGGAGTTCGTAACGGTCACGTACGGAACCGACTACGACTACCTCAACGGCTCGGGCATGGTTCCGGCGGTGTTGTGGTGGATTCCACGCGCCGCATGGCCGGGGAAGCCCATTCCCTCGGGCGGCATTGTGTCCGACCAATACACGGGAGGTAAGAGCTTCTCCGTCGCCTCAACGATTTTCGGTGAGGTTTACCAGAACTTCGGACTGCCCGGCATCCCCGTTTGGATGTTCATATTTGGCATCCTCGTGGGGACCATTACGCGCATTCTGCGCGACAACGAGCACAACCTCACGCTCTGGGTGGCGTGGTTCATCGTCATTCCCGACTTCATTGGCGAGTGGCGTGGTGACCTGACCAGTATGTCGGTGCAGGGCTTCCTCCGCGTCGCGTTCTTCCTCGCCGCCACATGGGCGCTCGGCAAGGCGTTTCCGAAGGCGGCGCCAATGCGGATGCCGGTCGGGGCGCCGCGGCGACGGCTGTCGGACGAGTACATTCGTGTTGGCGAGGCTCGCCCGCGACGGGTTCGCGTGCAGGGCATTTAGGCGAATTCCGCGGACGGATTCGACGCCCACCCGCCATCTCGCTATAAAGCCGCGAACCCGCAATTGGAATGCATCGTGTCGGTCAAAGTCGCCCTTGTTCAACGCGTTCTCAGCCCCTACCGCGTTCCCGTATTCGAGCGCTTCGGCGACCTGCCCGGTATTCAGCTTCGCGTTTTCTACGGAAAAGACATCAAGGGCACGAAGGTCAAAAGCGCCAAGAAAGCCGGCCGACTGGATACACGTGTGCTGTCGACCATCACGCTGCAGGCCAGGAGCACGGGCCGCGCCGTGCCGCTGATTCTGCACCCCGCCCTGCTCTTCCGCATGTTGGCGTTCGGGCCGCGCGTGATCCTCGCAGAAGGCAACTCGAACGTACTGAACAACATCCCGCTGTTCCTGTACGCAAAGCTCTTTCGTCGCAAGATCGTGTGGTGGTCGCTCGGCCAACTGCCGGGCCGCGAATATCGCGGCTTGTCCGCGATTTACATCCGATTGGTGCGATTCCTGGAAAAGCGCGCCGACGCGTGGCTGGGGTACAGCAACCGCGCCGTGAACCACTTCAGATCTTTGGGATTCCCCGAGGACCGGATCTTTCGGGCGGTAAACTGCATCGATACCGACCGCGTCTTCGACGAAATCGCCTCAGTCGGCGATGCGGCAGCCGCACTGCGTGAGAAGTTAAATCTCAATGGGCGTTATGTCGTGCTGTTCGTCGGCGCGCTTGAGCCCACGAAGCGGCTGGATCGCTTGTTCCGCGCGTTCGCCAAACTCCGCCAAACCGTCCCGAACGCCTTTCTGGCGATTGTCGGCGCCGGTCACGCCCGCGATGAACTCGATTCGCTCGCCCGCGCACTCCACATCGAGCAGGACACTCACTTCGCCGGCGAAGTGCGCGAAGGCGTTTCCGCGTGGTTTTTGCTCGGCAACGCGTTCGTCCTCCCCGGCCTCGGCGGCCTCGCCATCCCGCAAGCCATGGCGCACGGCCTCCCGATCATCTGCGGGTCCGCCGACGGAACCGAGGAAGACTATGTGCGCGACGGCGTCACCGGCCACATTCTGACCAGCGCGACCGACGATGAACTGGTCGACGAAATCGCCGCGACGCTCCGCGGTTGGGCGACCGACCCGTCGCGCGCCGCCGAGATGGGCGCCGCCGCTCGCCGCGTCATCGAGGACGAATTCAACATTCACACATTCGTCGCGTCTTTGCGGCGTTGCGTTGAGCACTTCACCGGACCGCTTGAGGCCGATTCGAAGTGACCGCCGCTCCATCCAAGCTCTCGCGCGCCATCAAGCTCGGCGGCCACGCCTTCTGGAACACGGCCGGCTTCATCTTCAGCCTGGGGATGGAGCGCCTGCTGATCCACCCGATCATGAAGGAGAACCTCGGCGCGGAGGCGTTTGGGGCGTTCATCTGGATGCTGGGTCTCGTCAATCTGTTCGGCCAGGTCGCGGCCAACGGCTTCGCGATCGTCATGTTGCGCGATTTCACCGGAAAGTCCGCCGACGAACAGCAATTGATGGCCCGCCAATCGCTGCTGATGTCGATCTGGCTGACGACGGCGCTGCTGATTGTCGCCGCGATTGGAGCGATGGGCTTCGGCGGCGAGGCGATCCGCGATGTCCGCGCCCCGCTGACGACGATGCTCATCGTCTTCGCGGTCGTCCGCAGCCTCGAACTCGTGCTCATCACGCTACTCCGCATTCGGCGGCAGTTCCTCGTCATCTTTGGCCTGCGCGTGCTGGAAGGCATCGTGCTGCTCGGCAATCTGTGGGCGTCGTCGGTCGGGAGTTTCTGGCTGATTGGCGCGGTCTATGTCGTCAGTATGGTCGCCCCGACGGCGTTCGCGCTGTGGCGCGAGCCGCTGATCGGCACGAGAGGACCATGGTGGCAGCGCGACGCCGCGTATGGCTTGCTGATGGGGTGGGTCGGCGGCGCGGTGTTGACCCTGACCGAGCAGGGCCAGATGTACGCCCCGCGCCTGGTCCTCGGCCCGGTAGCGGGCGAAGCCGCCGTCACCGTGCTGTATTCCGGCGTTTCGATCAGCAATCTCTTTGTCGCGCCCGTGTCAATTCTAGGCGGCCTAGTGATGGCCTTGCTGGCCGGCAATACCGGGTACGCGCTGGCTGGACGGCGGCACAAGCTCTATCTAATCGCGGCGACCGGAAGCGCGCTGCTGGTCGGGCTGGTGTCGCAGTTCATCGGCATGTGGCTGGTCGAACGGCTATATCCGCAGGAGGCGGACCAAACCCGCACATTCTATCATTGGATCGCCATCAGCAACGCGTTCACCACACTAACGCTGCTACTGCGGCCCGTGGCGATCAAGTACCTTTCGATGCGATTGGTCAATTCACTCAGTGCCGTGAGCGTCGTTCTGCAGATCGGGGCGCTCGCGATTCTGACGCCGATGTATGAGGCGCGCGGCGCGGCAATGGCCCTCGCCGCTTCATCGGCCGTCGCGACGTGTTTTTGGATCTACACGTACTTCCAATCCCGCTCATGGAAAAAAGTAGAACCGGACGCAGTGACGCCCGGTTCTGACGAGGGATAAAGGGTTCGATCGTTATCCGCCGCGACAGAATTCGCTGCGGCGGGTTGTTTCAAAGAGCTACTTGATCAGGTGCGTATCCGACGGCTCACGCGGCCCTTCGCGACCGGTGTAACGATCCACACCCTGCAGCGTCCAGATATTGTCGCCACTGGCGCCGGCCTGCGGCGTCGTGACCCACTTGACGCGACCGTCAATCGTCAGGACGTTCTCTCCCGCGCCGCGGTGTGCCGCGGAATTCGCGGTTGACACATCCACCAGCCCCAACGCCCGGCCGAGACCGACCAGCGGCCGACCGTTGTCGAACAACGGGTTGTCATCGCCCATGATCACCATATCCGGCGCGCAACGCGTCGTCGTCGGCCGCGATCCGGACATGTTCTGATAGGCGTAACTGAGGTTGCGGGCTTCGAGGAAATCGTGGCGGCGGGGAATCTCAGAAGAAGTCATCGGCACGCAGTCGGTTGACGGGCACACAAACCAGCCGGCCTTCGCGGCCCCGCCTCGCAGCAACGGATAGACATGTTGGCGATTCGGGACGTTGACGAGGTTGGGTTGATCGGTCGGCGCCCAGGCCGATGTCGCCGTGTCCCAACCGACGAACGGCAGCGAGTCGTTGAATTGCGCCGCGTATGACTGAAGGCCGCGACCAATGTTGAGCAAATTCGATGAGCAAGCCGAGCGTTGCGCGCGTTCACGGGCATGCATCAACCCCGGAATGCCGACGCCGACAATCAGCACAACCGCGGCGGCGATGCCGGCAATATCACGCAACGAGTGATAGCGACCAGCGGAACGCGCGTTTTCGCGCTCCAGCAGCTGCTGCGCTTTCTTGAAGGGGATTGCCTGCGAAACCTTGGGAACCGCCGCGATGCGCCGCTTTACGCGCGCGGCCAGATCCGCCGGAGCGGAAACGTCGCGGGCGGCGTCGAGCGCGGCCAGCGCGTGATCGATGGATTCCAGTTCACGAGCGGTGTCCGCGTTGCTGCGGACATCCGACTCAATCTCGGCCTTGGCGTCGTCAGAAAGCGTGTTGAGCCGAAACGCCAGCAGGTCGTCTCGAAACTCGCTTTCAGTTGGTGCTCGCATAAGACTCGAAATGCTCCAGTTCGACCGTGCCGGCGACCCCGCGCTTCTTACCCAGTTGTCGCCGACTGTTCACGCCATAGCTTTGCGAATTGATTGACCGCCGCATGCAGCCGGGATTTGACCGTGCCCACCGGAATGTCCAGCACTTCGGCGATTTCCGCGTACGGCAGTTGCTCGAAGTACCCCAGCGTCAGCACGAGTCGCATATTCTCCGGCATTCCACTAACGATACGTCGTACCTGCTCCGCCCGTTCGTCCTGTCCGAGGGTTTCATCCACCGGGGCCGTTCCAGCCTCCAGCGTGTTTTCCGCTCGGCGGGCCGAATCGTCCGGGCCGCTGGTATCCAGCGAGTAAGTCACTCGCCGACCCCGGGCCCGCAGATGGTCCCGCCCCTTATTCGCCGCGATGGTGTACAACCACGGGCGAAAGCGGCGTCCCTCATCAAACGTTTCCGCGGCCAGATACACCTGAACGAAGGTTTCCTGAACCAGGTCCTCCGCGGCGGCCGCATTGCCGACAAACCGGCAAAGAAACCCGAACAATTCGTTCGAGTAACGATCCACCAGCTTATTGAACGCTTCCGGCGAGCCGTCAAGGTGCAACGCCAGAAGCTGCTCGTCACTAAGCTGGCTCACGCTCTTTCCTCAATACGCCCGCCCGGGGCGGCGGTTCGGGTAATCTCGGAATTCTGCCCGATCCGGCGAGAATTCGCGAATGGCAGGATTCGAGGGCCAACCTTGCCGGCCACAGTAGCCCAATATTATTGGACCGGGGAATCTTGGGGCTGACGCAGGTAGCGATACGGCCCGGCGACCGCGCCTGGCTGCCCGCCCGTCCGCCCATCCCAACTGCGTATCTCGTCCTCGAGAGTCTCCGGCGAGGGGCGTCGTCCGAATGGTCCCTTCGGGCGCTTCGTCAATCCTGCTAGACGTACCCAGATGCGCCCTTTCGGAGTTGGCGGCCGTGGTCCCCTCAAGCAGACTCTGCACGGGAGCGCATCGGGACAGCGAAGTACTTGCCAGGGTCGGCCTCGGCCTGCGCCGTCGTCGAAAATGAGCCGGTCAGGCGATCCGCGATCGCATGCAGCGTGCGCGATCCGCGCCTCCGCTCGCCAACATCGTGAACACCGCGAGCGCGTCAGCACTTCGTTGGTTCTCAACACTAGCGGAGGCCTCCTTTAGGCGTTCCAAACTCCACCCGCAATCATATTCGCGATCCGGCGCCCGGGTTTGTACGATAGATCGGATACTCGGCGTTCTTCGCGTCACGTCCGCGTATCGCGTCTCTGAATATCGGGAGGACCGGCATGAGCTTTTGGCAGAAACTCAAAGGCGAGTTGATCGACATCATCGAGTGGACGGACCCTACGTCCAACACGATGGTCTACCGCTTTGAACGCTACGGCAACGAAATCAAGCACGGCGCCAAGCTCGTCGTGCGCGAGGGGCAGGCCGCGGCGTTCGTCAACGAGGGCAAGCTCGCCGACGTCTTTACGCCCGGAACGCACACGCTGAATACGAGCAATCTCCCGATTCTCTCGACGCTGCAAGGCTGGAAGTACGGCTTCGAAAGCCCGTTCAAGGCCGAGGTGTACTTCACCAGCACGCGGCGTTTCACGGATCTGAAATGGGGCACGAAGAACCCGATCATGCTGCGCGACGCGGAGTTCGGGCCGATCCGCCTGCGCGCCTTCGGGTCGTACACGATTCGTGTCAACGACCCCGGCCAGTTTCTGAAGGAAATCGTCGGCACGGATGGCCACTTCACGACCGACGACATCACCAATCAGCTGCGCAACATGATCGTCGCCCGCTTCGCCGACATCCTCGGCGAAAGCAAGATCCCCGCGCTCGACCTCGCGGCGAACTACGACGAACTCGGCAAGTTCATCACCGGCCGGATTCAAAACGAGTTCACGACGTACGGGCTTGAGCTGTCGCAGCTCATGATCGAAAACATTTCGCTGCCGCCGGCGGTCGAGGAAGTGCTCGACAAGCGGACCAGCATGGGCGTGGTCGGCGACATTTCGAAGTACACGCAGTTCCAGGCCGCCGAGGCGATGAAGGCCGCCGCCGAGAATCCGGGCGGGATGGCATCGGGCGGCATGGGGATGGGAATGGGCTTCGCGATGGCGAACCAGATGGGCGCGGCAATGTCGGGCCAATCCGCCCCGCCCTCGCCACCGCCAATCCCCGGCCAGCCTAGTTTCTATGCCGCCATCGACGGGCAGCAGGCGGGCCCGTTTGACGCGAACGGCCTGCGTCAGCAGATCGGCGCCGGCAAGATCACGGCGGACACGCTCGTGTGGTGTAACGGGATGGCCACCTGGACGCCCGCGGGGCAGGTGGATGGGCTTAAGGGGTCGTTCGGCGGGCCGCCGCCGTTGCCGAAGTAGTCGTCGGCCCTCCGGGCCGAGGAATTAGTGGGCAGTATCCCCAGAGCCCAAGCCCCTTGGCAAAGATCGTGGGCCCTACGGGCCGGAGGGATGTTGTGGACGACCCAGGGGCCAAGGCCCTTGGCAAAGATCGTGGGCCCTACGGGCCACCGATTGACATCCTGAAGGACCATTGACGAGGAAACCGCGGAGCCAACAGAAAAGGCCCGAAGGGCCAACGAACTTTGCCGGGGGCTTCAGCCCCCGGAAGCAAGACGCTAAGAAACCCGGCCCGGAGGGCCGACGAACCGTGCCAAGCGCGTGGACGCAAAACTACTATCACGCAGTCTTCAGCACCAAAGACCGCGCCGCGCTCATCACGCCTGAACTCGAATCGCGCCTCTACCCGTTCATCGGCGGTATCGTGCGCGACCTGCGATGCTCTTTGCTGGCGATCAACGGCGCGGCCGATCACATTCATCTGCTGATCAACTACCGACCCGACCTTTCGCATTCGGACATGATTCGCCACATCAAGGCGCGATCATCAAAGTGGATCAACGATAACCGCCTGATGCGCGGTCGGTTCGCGTGGCAAGAGGGATACGGCGGGTTTACCGTGAGCCGATCGAGCATTGAGGCGGTTGAAGGCTATATCCGCAATCAGAAGCAACATCATGAGCGTCTTGACTTCGAAAGTGAACTGCGGGAGCTACTGCGCCGGCATGGGATCGAGCTGGCGCATATTGACGGCTCGTCGGCCCTCCGGGCCGAACCTTGAAAGGACTCGCATCCGGGGGCTGAAAGCCCCCGGCTAAGACCGTCGGCCCTTCCGGGCCGATACTCATGCGATCAGTGTCCAGGGGCTGAGCTTCGGAAAGGCTCGTGGGCCCTCCGGGCCGAGACTTGAAAGACTCGCATCCGGGGGCTGAAAGCCCCCGGCTAAGACCGTCGGCCCTCCGGGTCGGAAACGCTGCGCGCCTACGACTAAGCGGAGTCGCACCATCGCCCCATCCCTCGCCGTCGCCGCGCATTTCACCGCCCTCGATTGGGGCGTTCTCGTCGCGTACTTCATCGCGACGTCGCTCATCGGCGCGCGCTTCGCCGGCAAGCAGGCCACCATTCGCGAGTTCTTCCTCGGCGGGCGCAAACTCCCGTGGCCGGCGGTCGCCGGATCGATCATCGCCACCGAAGTCAGCGCGGTCACTTTCATCAGTGTGCCGGCGCTCGTTTTCGCCCCCGGCGGCGATCTGACCTATCTGCAGTTCGCCATCGGGGCCATCATCGCCCGCGTCGTCATCGGCGTCTGGTTCACGCCCGCGTTCTATGAGCGCGAAATCTACAGCCCATATGAATACGTCGGCCAGCGCCTCGGCCCGCCCGCCCGCAGCGTCACCAGCGGCTTGTTCACACTCTCCGCCATTCTCGGCCAGAGCGTGCGCGTTTACCTAACGGCCATGATCCTCCGCGAAATCACCGGCCTCGATCTCGGCTGGTCCATCGCCATCATCGGCGCCATCGCCGTCGCCTGGACGCTCGCCGGAGGCATCGCCACGGTCATCTGGACCGACGTGATTCAGTTCGGCGTGTTCACGCTTGGGCTCGTCATCGCGCTCATCTACGCCTGGAGCAAAATCCCCGGCGGCGCCGCGGAGATTCTCGACGCCGCCTCGTCCGCCGTCGACGCGACCGGCGCGCCAGCTTCCAAGCTCCGGTTCCTGAGTCTCTCGCTTAACCCGCAACAGGCGTACACGATCTACACCGCGCTGACGGCGAACGTGCTGCTGTGCCTGTTCGCCTACGGCACGGATCAGCTCATCGCGCAACGCATGTTTTGCTGCCGCGGGCCGCGCGAAGCGCGCAAGGCGATCATCTGGAGCAGCGTCGGCCATCTGCTTGCCGTTCTGGCCGCCGGCGTCGGCCTGGCGCTCTACGCCTTCTATCAACATCACCCGCTGGACCCCGCCGACGCCGCTCGTGTCGCCGCCAGCCGTGACGCGATTTTTCCGATGTTCATCGTGCAGCAGATTCCGGCCGGGCTGACGGGCCTGCTGATCGCGGGCGTGTTTGCCGCCGCGATATCCAGCCTTGATTCTGCCCTCGCCGCACTGGCGCAGACATCCGTTTCCAACTGGTACATTCCGCTCCGCAAGCGCCTCGGCCACACCGGCGTTGACGATGATCGTCACGCCGTCCGCGCGTCGTATGTGTTTGTCGTCATCTGGGCGGTCGTGATGTGCGGCATGGCGGCGGTGGTGATGGAGCCGCTGGAGCGCAAGTTCGAAGGCGTGCTGAATCTCGCGCTGGCGATGGCGTCGCTTCCGGCCGGCGCGCTGTTGGCGGCGTTTCTGATCGCGCTGTTTCGGATTCGCGTCGATTGGCGCGGTGTCGCGTGGGGCGCGCCGGTCAGCATGCTTTCGGTATTCGCGCTGAACTTCCATTTCCCCGGCGCGCCGATGATCGTCCTCATCGTGGCAATCGCGATATTCGCGTGGTGGATCAGCGCGCGGGTCATCGCATGGGACTTCGCCCGCCGCGGGGCGCAAACCGGTCTGCTCCTCGCTGCGCTTTCGATCCCGTTGATTCTCACCTACTACCACCCCACGCCCGGCGAGCACATCCGCCTCGCCTGGCCGTGGAATGTGCCGATCGGTTTCGGCGTCGCATTCGCGCTCGGTGTCGGCCTCGCCCGACGGGCCCCGGATTCCGCCGAAACCGCGATATGATGACCGCCATGAACGCGAAGGACTTTCAACCCACCGAGGCCTGCGCGCGAGCCCTCGACGGCGCCGACCCGCTTGCGCGATGGCGCGATCAGTTCCTGTTCCCCAACGGTCCGGACGGGTCGCCGGCGCTGTACCTATGCGGCAATTCGCTCGGCCTTCAGCCGAAAACGACGCGAGCGGCGGTGCTGGAAGAACTCGACGACTGGGCGCGATTCGGTGTCGAGGGCCACTTCCACGCCCGGCATCCGTGGTATCCCGTGCACGAGGAGTTTCGCGACATGGGCGCGCGGCTGGTCGGCGCGCGGCCCGGCGAGGTCGTGATGATGAACGGCCTGACCGTCAACCTGCACTTGCTGATGGTCAGCTTCTACCGCCCCACCGCATCGCGATTCAAAATCCTCATCGAAGATTCGGCGTTTCCGTCGGATATCTACGCGGCGCAATCGCAACTCCGCGTGCACGGCTTTGATCCCGCCGACGGGCTGCTTGCTGCCAAGCCGCGCGCGGGCGAATACACGCTTCGCACCGACGACATCGTCGAGTTGCTGCGCGAGCAGGGCGAAGCGATCGCGCTGGTGATGCTGTCCGGGGTCAACTACTTCAGCGGCCAGTGGTTTGACATGCCGGCGATCACCGCCGCGGCGCACGAGCGTGGCTGCGTGGTTGGGTTTGATTGTGCCCACGCGGCCGGCAATGTGCCGCTCTCGCTGCACGACTGGAACATCGATTTCGCAGCGTGGTGCAACTACAAGTATCTGAACTGCGGGCCCGGCGCCGTCGCGGCCGCGTTTGTGCATGAGCGACACGGCCGAAACACCGACCTGCCGCGCTTCGCCGGCTGGTGGGGTAATGACCCGGCGACGCGCTTTCGCATGCACCTTAACGAGACGTTCAAGCCCGTCGCGTCAGCCGAAGCGTGGCAGTTGAGCAATCCGCCGATTCTCGCGATGGCGGCGTTGCGGGCGTCCTATGCGATCTTCGACGAAGCCGGAATGCTGGCGTTGCGGGCGAAGTCTGAACGACTCACCGCTTATCTGCAGTTTCTGATCGATCAACTGCCGTCCAGCCGGTTTTCGGTGATTACGCCGCGCGAGCCCGATGCGCGCGGGTGTCAGTTGTCGATTCTCGCGCACCACCGGCCGGAAGAACTGCACCGCTCATTGATGAACGCGGGGGTGATCTGCGACTTTCGCCCGCCCAATGTGGTGCGCGTGGCGCCCGTGCCGCTGTACAACTCCTTTGAGGACGTATGGCGGTTTTCGCGCGTACTGGCGGAGCATGTGAGCTAAAAAGAAGACGGGCGGGACGCCCGTACCACCCGGAAAGTTGAACGCCCCTAACGCCGCGCGTCGCCCTAGAATGCCGTTCGTGAAGTAACACCCCGAATGACCGGAGGACACCATGCGGATTGCCGCCGCGCTGCTCGCGATCTGGCTGACGACGACCGTCGTCGCCGATGAAACCTACATCGCGTTCTGGAATGTCGAGAACTTGTTCGACACCGTCGATGACCCGAACGTCGCGAAAGATGAGGAGTTTACGCCCGAGGCGCCGAAGAACTGGACGCCGGAGCGCTACGAGGAGAAGCTGCAACACCTGTCGCGCGTGATTCGCGACATGAACAACGGCGCCGGGCCGGATGTGCTCGGTCTGGCCGAGGTCGAGAACCGCAAAGTCATCGACGACCTCGTCGCGAAACTCGAACCGCTGCATCGCGATTACGCGATCGTTCACACCGAATCCCCCAGCCGCCGCGGCATCGACTGCGCGCTGATCTACGACAAGGCCAAGTTCGAACTCGTCAGCCATGAGTTTCATTTCGTTCGCGCCAAGCACACGCGCGATATCGTCGAGGCCCGTCTCCGCCATAACGGCAAAGACCTGACCGTCTTCGTAAACCACTGGCCGTCGCGCGGCGGCGATCAGTCCGGGCAGATGCGCATGGTCGCGGCGCATGTGCTGCGCTGGCGGATTGAGCAGATTCTGCACGAAACCCCCGACGCCGACTTTGTCGTCATCGGCGACCTCAACGACACGCCGACCGATCCGTCTGTCCAGCGCGGTTTGCGCGCCAGCGGCGGCGATCCGGCCGATCTGCAGGGCGGCGTACTTTATGACACGATGTGGCCGATTCACGCCGCGGGCAAGGGCACGTACAACTATCGCGGCAACTGGGACGTGATCGACCATATCATTGTTTCGCCGGGGCTGTTCGACCCGCGCGGCTTCGAGTGGAAGCGCGACTCGACCGTCCTGATCGAAAACGAGTATCAGATGTTCCGCGACAACGATTCCGGGCAGATGCGACCCAATCGCACATACGGCGGCGACCGCTATTACGGCGGGTACTCGGACCATTTGCCGGTGGCGTGCAAGCTGGAGTCGTAAAGATTGCGTCGACGCTATCTGCGGCGCCGGATCGCGAAGTGGACGGGGTCGGTTCTCGTCGTCCTCACGCTCGCGATCTGGCTCGCAAGCGGATGGTTCACCTGGCGCTTCCAGATCGGCGGTTGGGCCGGCGGCATCTGGGCGGGATATGCGCAGGTCTATCGCTACTACGGCGCCCGCGCGGCATTGAGCCAGTTCATCTATTCGCCGAAGTTCGCGCTCGTTTGGTATCGCGGCGTAATCTTCGGGCCGCGCCATAATGTCGTGCAGGTGTTTCCATTTCGACACGCCGAAGCGCCGCTTTGGATGATCGCGATGCTCATCGCGGCGCCGACGGCGTGGTGGTGGGTCAAGGATCGGCCGCTGGGCAGACACTGTTGCCAGCGCTGCGGCTACGACCTGACCGGCAACGAGTCGGGGCGATGCCCGGAATGCGGCGCAGAGCGTCGTCAGGCGCGATAGATCAGCTTCAACATCGCCCACGCCACTTTCGCGGCCTTGAGCTTGTTGTTGCCGACGCCCTTCGACAGGCCGACGCGTTTGCGGAACACGATCGGCACTTCGATGACGCGCATGCGGAGCTTCAGCGCTTCGATAAACATGTGCGGCGAAAAGTGATTACCGGTAACGCTCAGGCGCGGCTCCAGCGCCTGCCAGGCGTCCACGCGCATCGCCCGGTACGTGCAGCCCATGTCGGTCAGACGCGTTCCCCAAAAGCGCGTCTGCGCGAGTTTCGCGACGATCTGGTTGCACGGGTTGATCAGCCAGTCCATCTGCGTGTCGATTTCGCGGAGTTCCTGCGTCGCGCGCGTGCCGAGCACGAGGTCCGTGTTTTCGAGGTACGCGAGCAGCTTTTTCACGTCAGCCGCGCGGAAGGTCATGTCGCCTTCGCACAAAACGACGACATCCGCCCCTACCGCAGCTTCCTGCAGCGCCCGCGTGCAACACGCGCCGTAGCCCGGCTCGGTTTCAACCACCACGGCGTCAGCGCCGGCGGCTTGAGCAGCGGCCGCGGTCGCGTCGCGCGAATCATTGTCCACAACGACAACCCGGTGCACTTCCGGGCACGCCTTGAACTCACGTACCGCCGTCTGAATCGCCTCTTCGTCGTTCCACGCCGTCAGTCCGACATGCACGCGCGGCGCGTCAAGCGGGCGGAAAGAACAGTCCCGCGCGGACGAGCCGAACCGCTGCACGACGAACAACTGAAACACCGCCAAAAACACAAAGATGACAAGCATCCATGTGAAAAACCGGTAAGTTTCGAAAAACCAGTTGTGATACGCGAGCGACGTAAACGCCCAGAATAGCGTCAATACAAAACAGACCCCGAGCAAGCCCAGCACGCCGCTGACCAGCCACAGATTGACGCGGCCGATCCAGTTCGTGCGGGCGCACTCGCGGAATGGCTCCGCCGACGCAGTCGTCGGCTCGGCGGCGTTTGGCGCAGTGGCGCTCGAATCGCTCATTTGTCCTCCGAACCCCCGATGTACCCGTTTGCGCGGAGTTGGTTGATCAGTTCGGGCGGCAGGTCACCGCCGGAGTTGGCGCCACCCGGGTGCGCCATGCGCAGCGCTTCGAGCGTGCGCATCATCGCCGCGAACACGCCGTCGGCCTCAGCAGCAAGCTTGCGATCAGATGTAGGCACGTTTCGTTTTTCCCCCGGATCGGATCGCAGATCGAACAGCGCATTCAACCCCTTAGGAACTGTCAGGATTCGCTTCCAGCGCGACGTGCGTACCGCCCAAGTCGTCCACTCGGGCTTTCCGTTCGCGTCGAGCTTGCCGGCGTGCAGTACCAGCACCGTCGCGCGTTCATCGTCAACCCCCTTCGACCCATCCTCCCACAACCAGCGCAACGAGCGGCCGAAGACGTTCGGCATCGGCGGCAAGCCGAGCAGATCGAGAACCGTCGGCGCCACGTCCATCAGTGTGACCTGCGCCCCGGGCGAAGCGACCGGAACGACGCCCGGCCCCCACACAATCATCGGCACGCGCGTCTCTTCGTCAAAGAGCGAATAGTGATGCCCCAAGTGGCCGTGTTCGAGGAACTGCTCGCCGTGATCCGCGGTTACTACGATGATTGTGTCGTCGAGCGCCGCGTGGGTCGCAAGCGCGTCGAGGATCATCCGAATATGCGCGTCTGTCCACGCAATTTCGCCGTCATATAAGTCGCGCAGGTGCTGTACGTCCTTCGCCGAGTACTTTCGCGCCGGCGTCGGCATGCGCCAGAACTCGGTAAAATCGGCGCCGCCGTCGTACGTCTCGCCAAAGCGCGTGTCATACGGCGGCGGCGGGATGTACTCGTAGTGCGGGTCCCACATATGCACAAACATCAGGAACGGCCGCGACGCATCGCGATGGTCCAGCCACTCTTTGACGCGCTCGACGATTCGTGGGCTCGTGATGTCCGCATGCGCTACCTGATGGGCCGCCACGATCCCGTCTTTCGAGGGCAAGTGTAGGTGCATGGGGTCTCTCTTCGAGCCGATGTCGAAGTCGCTGTATGACGATTCGCTGCCGCAGTTTGTATAGCTCTCAAACCCCTGCGCAACGCCGAAAATCGGATGCAGAAACGGCCCGCTGTAAAAACCCGCCGTCTGGTAGCCTTGGGCCGCCATATGCTCCGCCAGCGTCAGGCGCTCCGGCCCCAGCATCCGCGTGTAGTGGTCGCATCCATGAACGGAATTCGGCAATGCGGTGAACAGGGCCGCGTGCGACGGCAGTGTCCACGATGTTGTGCTGACCGCGCCGGCAAACAGGACGCCCTCGGCGGCCAGTCGGTCCATCGTCGGGCTGGTCTCGCGTTCGTAGCCCATGCAGTGCAGGTGGTCCGCGCGCAGGCTGTCGAGCGTGATGATGACGACGTTGCGACGAGCGGGCGGATCCGCGGAAGCCGAGTGGGCGGCCTCGCGCGTCGCCGACTCCCACTGGTCCGCCGCGAGCCCCAAAACGCGGCGTTGGGCCTGCGGGAGCGTGAGCCCCGTGCCGGGAAGCTGCGTCGGCTGCCGCTCACAGCCGCCCGGCAGAATCAAAACTGCGGCCAGAAGGCCCATCAGCCGGGAACGAGGGAACATGTCAGCCGATCGCGGCATCGCCGTCCTTTCGAGGCTCCGGAGTATACTTCCATCGGTCAAATGGCGGCAAACGTATACCGGCCAAGGACTTAGGACGGGCAGCCGCCGCGCGGAGCGAGGTGCGTCTTGCCCTGACGAGCCCCAACCCGACGATAAGGAAAGCGATGAGGGTCGGAACCGTGACAAGTCGCCAAACAGCGAGCCGCATCGCCATCGCGGCGTGGTTGACGCTGTTTGGCGTCGGCTGCTCGCGCAAGCCGCCGCGGCCGCCGATCGATGAGCAGTTCCTCAGCGCGTTCATGGAGCGGCAGCGGTTGCGCGTGGAGTCCTATGACCGGATGACGCCTCCGATTCACGCAAATCTGCTTTTCATCAGCATCGACACGACGCGGGCGGACCATCTCGGCTGCTACGGGGCGGATTCCGGCGCCTCGCCGACGATCGACGCTTTCGCAGTTGAGTCGATTTTGTTTGAAAACGCTTTCACTGTAATGCCGACGACGCTTCCATCGCACGCGGCGATTATGACGTCGCTCTACCCGGCCGAACTGGGCGTTATCAACAACCACGACAGTGTTCCCGCAGCAGCGCTGACGCTCGCCGAGCGCCTGCAAAATTCCGGTTTCGTTACGGCGGCGTTTGTCAGCGCGCTGCCACTCCGGGCGGAGGCCGGGCTGAATCAGGGTTTTGCGACGTACATGACGCCCGACTCGCCGGAAGCGCCCGGCGATCTGGCGGTCGACCGCGCCACAGCCTGGATCGAGGCGAACCACGACCAGCGTTTCTTCGCATTCGTGCACATGTTCGATCCGCACACGTGGTATTCAGCGCCGGAATCGGATCGCGCGATTTTCGACGTCGAGGCAGAATCATTGCCGGCGGAGCGCGAGTGGGTGAAGGACCGCGCCTGGTTCACGCCCGAGCGCGTTGCCGAAACGCGCCGCGCGTATGACGCCGAAATCCACTACGCCGACAGCCAGGTCGCGCGACTCCTGCAAACGCTTGAGACGAACGGCCTCGCAGACTCGACCATCGTCGTGCTGGTTTCAGATCACGGCGAAACGCTCGACGAAGAACTCGCCGTGCACGGTTACGCCTTCGATCATGGCGAATTCCTGAACCGCCGCGAGCTTCGTATCCCCTTCATTCTCCATTTGCCCGCGGCGTTCGCCCTCGCCCCCGCGCGACAGGCCGAGCTCGTCTCGACGCTTGACCTCATGCCGACCCTGCTCGAGTTGCTCGGCGCGCCGCCACGGCCGCCTATGAATGGCCAATCGCTTGTGCCGCTGCTTCGAGGACAAACGTATGTTCCGGAGCGGATTGTCGCTCAACGTCGCGACATCCGCCGATCGGAAGGCGCGCCGATCACCGGACTTGAGTTTGCCGTGATCGATGCTAACTGGCATTGGATCCAGTCGGACAACCGCGCAATCGAACTGTTCTCGAACGATGACCCCGATCAGCGAACAAACGTAGGCGCCGACCACGCGGATGTGGTGACGGACTTTGATGTCTATTTGCGCCGATGGCGAACGGTATTCGGCTATCCTATATGGCAGCCCGGGTCCGCGCGCGTTGATCCCGTTCTGAAGAAGGGACTGGAGTCGCTCGGCTATACCGGCGGCGATGACGAATAACGCCTCCGTGATCGCAGGAAAACACGCATGTCGAAAGAACTGATCAAAGACTCGGTGCTGAAACCGCTCAAGCTGATTCCCGACGAGCGCGGCTGGCTCATGGAGGTGCTGCGCCGGGACGACCCGCTATTCACGCAATTCGGGCAAGCTTACGTGACGGTGGCGTATCCCGACGTCGTCAAAGCCTGGCATTGCCATCGCGTTCAGGTCGACCACTTCACGGTTCTCAGCGGCATGGGCAAGATCGTCCTCTACGACGGTCGCGAGAATTCACCCACGTACCGCCAGATCGATGAGCACTTCCTTGGCACGCAACATCGCGCCATCCTGCGCATTCCGAACGGCGTCTGGCACGGCTTCAAGGCCGTGGGCGGCGAGCCTGCCATGATTCTCAATATCCCAACCGAGCCATACAACCATGCCGATCCGGACGAACTTCGCGCGCCGCCGCACGGCGGGCCGATCGACTACGACTGGACGCGGAAGGACGGGTGACACATGAAGGGAATTGTCCTCGCCGGCGGCCTCGGCACTCGGCTGGCGCCGCTGACAAAGATCACCAACAAGCACCTGCTGCCGATTTTCGATCGGCCGATGATTTACTACCCGCTGCAATGCCTGGTGAACGCGGGCATTCGCGACATTCTGCTGGTCACCGGCGGGCCGCACGCGGGTGATTTTCTGCGCCTGCTCGGCAACGGCGCGGAGTTTGGTCTGCGTGACTTTCGCTACGCGTATCAGGAGGGCGAGGGCGGTATCGCTGATGCGCTGCGGCTCGCGCGCGATTTTGCCGCCGGTGAGAAGATTGTCGTCGTTCTGGGCGACAACATCATCGAGAAGGACATTCGGGCGGGCGTCGCGAACTTCTTTCTGCAATCAAGCGGGGCGCGCATCTTCTTGAAGGACGTTCCGGATCCGCAACGCTTCGGCGTCGCCGAGCTAAACGGCGATCGGCTGGTTGGCATCGAGGAAAAACCAGCCGAGCCAAAGAGCAGTTATGCCGTAACCGGAATCTACATGTACGACCCGCAGGTGTTCGCCTTCATCGACGGACTGTCGCCCTCCGCTCGCGGCGAGCTCGAAATCACCGATGTCAACAACATGTATATCGAACGCGGAGAAATGGAATACGAGATTCTCGACGGCTGGTGGACGGACGCCGGCACCTTCGAGTCCCTGTATCGCGCGACGCGCCTTGTTCATGACGGCGGCGCAAACAACGTGACGACGACGGGCGCCCGCGGAGCTTCGGTGTGACGCGCCTTCTCGTGACCGGGGCGGCGGGCTTCATCGGCTCGAACTTCGTTCGACGCGCGCTGGAAACCGCGCCGCATCTGCGATTGATCGCTTACGACGCGCTTACGTACGCCGGCAATCTCGCCAACCTGTCGGACGTTCTGTCCGATGAGCGCCTGACGTTTGTTCGCGGCGATATCTGTGACAGCGATCAGCTCGACGCGCTCCCGCAAGTCGACGCAATCATCAACTTCGCCGCCGAATCGCACGTCGATCGCAGCATAATGGGGTCCGCTGAGTTCGTTCGCACGAACATCCAGGGTGTGCACACGCTGCTGGAGTACGCCCGCCGAACGAATGTCAGCCGGCTTGTTCAGGTATCGACCGACGAAGTTTACGGCTCACTCGGATCGACCGGAAAGTTCACGGAGGAGTCGCCGCTTGCGCCGAACAGCCCCTATAGCGCGTCAAAGGCAGCCGGCGATCTCCTCGCTCGTGCGTATCACGAGACGCACAAAACGCCGGTAATCGTGACCCGCTGCTCGAACAACTACGGCCCCTACCAGTTTCCTGAGAAAGTGATTCCACTGTTCATCACCAATCGACTTCAGGACCTGAAAGTCCCGTTGTATGGCGACGGTCTGAATGTCCGCGACTGGATTCATGTGCAGGATCACTGCGACGCATTGCTGCTTGTGTTGGACAAAGGCGCCCCCGGTGTCGTCTACAACATCGGCGGCGGATGCGAGATCACGAATCTGGAACTGACCCGCGAAATCCTCCGGCGATTGGATTCCGATGAGTCCTGTATCGAACGCGTGACCGACCGCCCCGCGCATGATCGACGCTACGCCGTTGACTTTTCGCGCATTTCATCTCAACTAGGGTGGCAGCCCGAGATCGACTTTGCCGAAGGACTTTCCGCCACCGTCGACTGGTACCGCCGTAACGAAGCCTGGTGGCGCGCCGTCAAGGATGGGCAGTATTTGGAATACTACAATAAGCAGTACGCGCAACGCTGACATCCACCTAAATGGGATTGCGATTGGACGGGAGGTGTGGTAGCCTTTCTGCCCGAATAGTCGCAGTCGCCAGGAAAACGGTGACCCATGTCTCGTATTGCCATATTCGGCTCGCAGGGCCAACTCGGACACGACGTAGCGGCGGCTCTCGGCGCCGGCGTTGAGCGCCTGGATCGCCCCGAAGTCGATGTGTGCGATGAGGGAATGGTCGCCGCCAAGATCCACGCCGCCCGTCCGGACGTGATCATCAACTGCGCCGCGATGACCGACGTTGACTTGTGCGAGGCCGAGCCCGGGCGGGCCTATCGCGTCAACGCCGCGGGCGCCCTGCACATCGCTCGCACCGCCGCCGAAGTCAACGCCTACCTGATTCACATCAGCACAGATTACGTTTTTGGCGCCGACGCCTCCCGGCAGACGCCGTACGTGGAAAGCGATCCGACCGGGCCCGTGAACGCCTATGGTCAGTCCAAGTGCGGCGGCGAACGCTTCGTGCAGTCCCTCTGTCCTCGACATTGCGTGATCCGAACCGCCGGGCTCTATGGCGCAGCCGGCCCGAGAGGAAAGAACGGGAACTTCGTCGATCGGGTCCTCGCCCGGGCGATGGCGGGCGAGTCGCTTCATGTTGTTAACGACCAGCGCACCAGTCCCACCAGCACTCGAGCTTTGGCCACACTGTTCCCAGCCCTGCTCGAGCGACAGCCGATCGGAATTGTCCACCTCGCCTCCAGCGATGTCGCGTCGTGGTACGACGTGGCGACGGCGATTCTGGAGTTGCGCAGCATCGAGGCGTCCGTGGCGCCGATCGCCAGCACTGACTATCCGGGCCGCGCTCCGCGGCCGGAATACTCCGCTCTCGGCAGCGAGCGCCTGGCCGGCATCGGGCTTCCGTCGCTCCCGCCATGGCGCGCGATGCTGAAGGAATACCTGATCGCTACCCGTTCCCGCCAGTCCACGTGAATCCCTGGCATTCGCGCGCTGCCGATTGAAACACGCTGTCCCTTTGTGCTACTTTTTCAATCACAGGCTCTAAACCCCGATTGGAATTGCAATGCGCTCATTCATTCTGTTCGCCGCGTTGGCGAGTTGCTCAGCCATCGCGCGCGCCGGGACGGACACGTTTATCGATCGCCTTGATCCATGCGATTTGCGCGTCGTCACTTTCAACGTGCTGCAGGACGGCCTCTTTCCCGAAACGAGCCAGTTGCTGGCTGACTACGGCGACGAGTGCCCCTAGCCGATAGATGACACGATCAAGGCCGCCAGGCGCGCAGCGCGGCAAGGTGGGTTTCGCCGTCGGTTCCGGTCACCATTGTGTAGTCATTCGGCCCCTGCGCGAGACCGCGATCGTACCGACTGATGGCGGCGTCCGTCAGCAGGCAAATGACGATGCATGCGACAGCGAGAAAGACGGAGGCCTGTCCGCCAATCGCTGACAGCCGCGCGAGCACGCTGCCGCCGACGCTTGACGCGGCGAAGCAAGTCAGCACGAGCAGGACGATCGCCGCGCCGATGGCGGCGAACACGACTTGCAGGCGCATGGCTTTCAAGTCCGCCACAACCCACTCCCATCCCGCGAGCATCACAACGATCCCCACGATGACTACACCCACGCTGAACATCGCGCTGTAACGCCATAGCGAGGACAGACGGAGCGCCGCGCCGCCGCGCCCGATGAACGCGAACGCGAGCAGGACTTGTGCGACAATCGAGACAGCAAGCCCGGAAACCGTCCAAATGCCCAGACCGGCGTACCAGCCGATGCGGTTCTCGGCATCAGGGAGCAGCTGCGGGCGATCGTCGATCCGCATCAGCCACTTGATGCGCCGCCGCGCATTGTCGATATACGCCTTGCGGAAGGCGCGCAGGTTCTCGATGAGCGTTGCGCGTTCAACGGCGGACAGCGGCGCCTCGGCCGCGGCGGCGATTTCATCGTTTTCGAGCGCATCAGCCAACAAATCGCTGGCGAGCAGGCGCAACTCCACTGGGCCGGGGCCCAGCGTCCATTGGCGCAGCACGGTCAGCACGACGCGGCGAACCGTATCCGCCTCGGCGCGCGTCTCCGCGTCAGCCGCCAGGGCATCGGCGTACGCAAGCCCCCGTGAAACGAAAAACTCCAGCGGCGGGCCGTAGGGCAACCAAAGTGTCGCCGCCCCGAGGCGCGCCATTCCGGGTCGCAACCCGTGCATGACAAAGGCCCGACGCCATGCGTCGCGCACGTCCGTCCAGAACAGCGTGAAATCCGCGCCCTTGAGCTTATCGAAATAGGGGAACAGCAACGGTCGCCACTTCTCGACGGGCTCCCCCTGCCGCTCGAGCGCCGCCATCAGAATCGTCAGCTGGAACATCACGCCGACCCGCGACTTGCCGCGCTCACGCCCGATGGCGGCGAATTCGCCCGGCTCGCGCAGTTTTCTCAGGTTACTGGCGTCAATCAGGGCGCGGCCGATCATGCGCGCGATCTGATCGTGTTCCCAGCCCGCTCGCAAATCGCCGCCGGACGAATTGAAAATCTCACCGGCCTGATAGTAGACAGTCTCGAATTTTGGGCCGATCGCGAGCGCGGGAAGGCTGCTAAGCGTCCGCCTGGCCAGCGCAAACACAACGGCCGCCATCACACCGCTCGCCATCAGAAGGAACAGAAACGCGACCCAACGCGGCATCCCGCCGGCGGAAGGCTGAGGGACCGCGGCTTCGGGCTGCGGCGACCGCTTGGGGCCGCGACGCGTCACGCCGTCACCAACCCCAATACGCGATGAATCAGGCGCGCCGCGAGGAACTCCGTTACAGACGTCGGCGGGGCCGGGTACACCTCGACAACGTCCAGCGCGACGATGCGCCGCTTGGCCGCGACATGCGCCAGCAGGCCCGTAACCTGATACCAGTTCAAGCCGCCCGGTTCGGGCGTGCCGGTGCCCGGGGCATAAGCGGGATCAAAGCCGTCGATGTCCACAGTCACATAGACTTCATTACCGAGATGATCCGTTACGGCGCCAAACCAATCGTTCCCGCATTGCACGTCGCGGGCGTGAAAAATCGGCGGTTTCGCGTCGCGGATGAACTCCGCTTCGTCGCCACAGTAGTTACGGATACCGACGGCGACGGCCTTGATACCAAGATCATGCACGCGGCGCATCACGCAGGCGTGACTGTGCGGCGTGCCCTGATAGGTGTCGCGCAAGTCCGCGTGAGCGTCGATTTGAAGCACGGTCAGATCGCGATGCCGGCTGCGCACCGCCTCAACCAGCGGCGCGGTGACACTGTGCTCGCCACCCAGGCCGATCAGGAACTTTCCATCTTTGACGACTTTGGCCGCGGCGTCGCGCACGCGGCGTAGCGTGCCTTCCGGGCCCGACGCGCAAGGCGCAACCGGCGGCAGCGTGGCGACGTTCGGCGCGACTTCGCGGCCCAGCGCCTCGTCGTACAATTCCACCTGCTGACTGGCGGTCAGAATCGCCCGCGGGCCGAGGCGCGTGCCGCCGCCGAATGACGTAGTGGCGTCATAGGGGATCGGCAAAACGGCGAAGCCGGCCGTTTCATACGCGGACATTTCCGGCGGCAGGCCGAGAAAGTTGTCGTACGCGAAGTCGTCCATCGCGGCCTAGTCGAACAGGAACACGGCTGCGGCGACGACCGTCGTCCACAGGCCGCGTTTGTCGCCTTCGGCCGTCTGCACGAACGAGCGCGTCTGCACGATCTGCCCAGACATGCGATACACTTCGCGGCGATGGTCGTAGTCGGCATCGGCGTCAAACTCGACGCCCAGCGTTGACGCCAGCATGCTCGCTGCGAGATCTTCGACAAGGTCGGAGCATTTCTTCTGCGTCAGACCGTAGCCGTGCTGCTCGGAGATGTAGCCGTAGTGCTCACCCTTGGCCGGAACGGCCAGCCCGATGCCCGCGGAAACGAGGCGATTGGGCTCATCCGTCCGCTGCTCGGCGAGAACACAGAACGTAATCGCCCCGGGGCGGAGCGACTTCATCCCCTGGCGGGCGGGAACAATTTTGCATTGCGGCGGCAGAATGCTGGAGACCTTCACGAGATTCTGCTGGGCGATGCCCGCGTTCCGCAAAGCAATCTCGAAGGACTGCAGATTTTGCCGATGAACGCCGACGCCCTTCGTGAAGAACATCCGCTTCGCGACAAAGGAATCAGGGGTCAATTCACACTCCTCACGACCGAAAACGGCCCGCATCAAGGGAAAAGGTCGCGAAACCGCGCCAGAGGGTTCGCCCAAGGCTGGGATTATAGGGGCGCCGGCCCGCCGCACAATCCAGCGCCGGACGCCGGTTGCCATCCGGCTCGCGTGATTCGGATACTCGGGGTGTCACGTCCGACCGACTGGGTCGCGTGGCCGCGGAAGCGACGGTTGGGAGCCTGGCGCTGTCCGTTGGGGAGAGTCACTTCTTTTCACACCGGCGGCGCGGCCCATTCCGGGCGGCGCCGCTCTGGTTTTCAAGCCCAAATCAGCGGCCGAGCAGTGAGCGCAGCAACGAATCGGTTTCGCCCTTGCGCTTGATGATCAGCACCGGCTGGTAAGCCGACTCGAGGATTTTCTCGGCCGTGCCGCCGAGCGAGCCGGTGGCGGGCGAACCGACACCCTGGCTGCCGACGACGATCAGGTCCATCTTGGACACCGCGCTGACCGAGTGAATCACACCCGGGACGTTTTCCGAGCAAAGCAGCATCGATTCAAACTCGACGCCGCTCGTGTCGATCTCCGCGAGAAACTCGGTGAGCTTCTGCACGGTGGCCATTTCGATTTTCTTGCCGGCCTGGTGCAGCGTCGCGCCGGAATAGCGGTAGCCATAGCCGACGCCATA
This sequence comes from Phycisphaerales bacterium, assembly GCA_020427345.1. Lineage (GTDB taxonomy): Bacteria > Planctomycetota > Phycisphaerae > UBA1845 > Fen-1342 > DSPM01. The sequence goes on from JAGQOO010000017.1 coordinate 24,147, forward strand.
TATGCAAAGCGCCAAAGCTTGCGGATTCGATTCGCCGCTGGCGCGTGCGATATCCAGCGCGATCTCCAGCGACATCTTCGAATGCGCCGAGCAATCGACCGGCGCCAGCATGCGCGACAAGTGTACATGCGTGTAGGCGGGCACAACCAGGACGCTGCACGGGCACTTCCGCGCGACTTTTGTGAGGATCGATCCGACGCCGAGTTGATCCGCCTGTGGCCGGCGGCCCAGCACGACCAGGTCAAGCTGCTCGTCGCGTGCCGTGCGCACGACCTGTGCCAACGCGGCGCCTTCCACGCGCATCG
>JAGQOO010000180.1 GCA_020427345.1 Phycisphaerales bacterium
AACTGGATTCAGGACGATCTGCCCAATCTGTTCGGGCCGGGACGCGGCGCCGGGGTTACGCCGTTCGACGTCATCTTCGGCAGCATCGGCATGCTACGGGCCCGACAGTCCGGGTATCCGGCCGAGCAGATTTGCGTCGCGCCGGTGCCGGTAAACCCCCGCCGTTTTCACGATCGCCCTGTTTCCGGCGACGAGCGCGCCCGTTATGCCTGCGACGTCTCCTTTGTCTCGAATCACTCGATCGCGCCGGAAGCGTTTATCGAGCAGGCCAGCGTCTCCATACCCCCTGAACAGGCGCGGTTGCTCCGCGCGATTGACGAGGACTTCGCCGCGCGGATCGCCCGCGACGACGTGCCCGCCACCCAGCCACGCACGAACGCGCTCATACTCCAGATCGCACAGCGTGAGGGAATCGACTGGATGACGCTCGACCACTGCGACGCGCTGCGGCGCGCCGTGGTCGATAAGCTGATCACGTTGCGCTTCCGCCAAGAGGCGCTGGAGGCCGTCAGCGGAATGGGCCTGGAGCTGCGGCTGTACGGCAATGGATGGGAGAACCATCCGCGCCTGGCCCGGTACGCGCGCGGCCCTGCCGCCCACGGAGACGAGCTCCGCGCGATCTACCAGGCGACGCGCGTCAACCTCCAACTCATGCCGACAGGCGCGATCCACCAGCGCCTGATCGAGGGACTGTTCAGCGGCGGGTTCTTCCTGATACGGCGAACGGCGGCGGATACGTGCGGCGATGTGTATGGCGAGATCGAGGCGTATTGCCTTCAAAACAACATTGAGAGCGACCTGGCGCTAATAGCGGCTGCGGACACCGACCGCCGCGTTGGCGCCCACCTTGAGCGATTGAGGGAGCGCTTGTTCGCGCCCGGCGAGCCATATGACGGCCTCGTGGCCGACTTTGAACTCGCCCGCGCCCGCGGGTTCCCGCTCGACGCGCGCGGCCTGCTACCTCGATACGATGACGTCGCCTTTGGCACGACAGGCGAGCTAGCCGCGTTGTTGAATCAGTTCCTGCATGATGAGGCGGCGCGTCGCGAGATTGCAGGGCCGCAGCGGAGCGCGGTCAATCAGCACTTCAGCTATGACGCCGCCCTCAAGCGGATGTTTGACTTTGCCGCGGCACACTTCGCGCGCCTCGCCGCAAAGACGAATCAGCGATCGCTTGTTTCCGCCATTGATTCGTAGTACGCCTTCAAAATCGCGTCGAGATCGTCGGGGGTTTCCTGCTCCGCGGGCGGCGCGATATGCGCTTTGTCGCCGGTCTGGCCGGTTTCGGCCACGCTGACGCCGACACCCTCGCCGGCCCGGCCGCCAATTAGTAACCCACCCATCTCCGGGCGAATGACGGCTTCGCGCTCCGCCCCCGCGACCGCTGACGTCCGCAAGTCGCGCAGGCGTTGCAGCGCCGATACAAACGCGGAACGTCGCTGCGGCGTCCAGTTGAGTTCACCATCCAGTTCCGCGGCGATCTCTTCGGCCCGCGCAATCAACTCCTCTATGTCGACCGGCGTGTTGGCTCCGTCCGTATCAATCGGCGCTGCGGCGCCTTCGGAGACGGGATCGTCGCTCGGATCCAGCTCGGGCAACTCATCCGGCGGCGTGCGCTTCTCACCAACCTGACCCTCGCCCGATTCTGAACCGCGTGTCGCGCCGCCATCCGGACTCGCGCCGCTTGACTCGCCACTGGCGGATTCCCCGCCCTGGGCCCCGCCCGTGTCGCTGACACCATCGCCGGGGGTTTCGCGGCTACCGCTCGCCCCTTGAGCGGGGCTGTCGCCGGCGCCCGGTTGGCTACCTTCGCTCCCCGCGCCTGGCCCCTCGGCCCCGTCGCCGGACTCTGCGCCCGTGCCGGACTGATCGCCGGCTTCCGAAGGCGCTGCGCCCGACGATTCGGCGCCACCGGGCTGATTGCCGCTGGCGTTTTCGCCGGGTTGTTTCTCGGCTTGCGCGCCACTGCCGTCTTTATCGCCTTCAGCGCTTGGCGGCGCCTCTGCGGATTCGCCTTCCGCGCCGTCATCGGCGGGGGCGCCCTCGGCGTCGTCCGGTTTGTCCGCGGATTCGCCTGCGGGAGAGTCCCCACCATCTGACGAATTCGGGCCCAGCTTGTCGCGCGCTTGCTCGAGTTCCTCACCGAACTCCTCAACAAAGTCGCGGACGGCTTCTTCGTAGGTCTCCCCGCCATCGGCCCCCGGCTGCGCGCTCTCGCCAGCTTCGTCCGGCATTTCGCCGTCTTCCGGCGATTCGGCCGCATCATTCTTCGGGTCGTTGTCCGCGCTGGCGTTTTCGTCGGCGCCGTCTTCCCCCGCAGTCGGCGCGTCTTGCGGAGTGTCCCCCTCCATCGCGCCTTCGCCGGTCGATTCTTCGGCGCCATCGACCGCGCCATCCCGGTCTTCCGGCTGCACACCAGACTTCTCGCCCGTGTTTTCTCGCCCATCCGCGCCAGGCTGAGCGACGGACGCAAGTTGATCGCTATCTGCAGTCGGCTCGTCCGCCGCTGGCGGTTGAGCCCACTTCTCCAGCGTCAGCACGCGACTTACGCCGGTCTGCGGCTCGGCGTGGCCGGCGACCTCATAGTTGTCGGTCGCCTCGAACCACACCCGCGCGAAGTCGCCAACGTCGACGCCAACATCAGCGGTAGCCAAGCTGGCGGTGGCTGATCGACCGTCGGGCCCAAGTTCCCACTTCAGCTGCACAATCCGGCGCGATCCGGTGTGTTCAATCACGCAGCGCAGGTCGCGCAGGCCGATGTCGTCGCGGGCCGCGACTTCGATCACGAGAAAGTCATCGACACTCAGCCGGCCATCGCCGACGAGCGACTCATCCGGTCGAATGATCTTGAGCGTTGGGGCCGCGTCCGCGTCGACGATGATTCGGCGCGGCGTCATCGCCGGCATCGGATAGTTCCACTCGTCCATCAATTCGACGAGGAACACGCCGCTATCGCGCGCTTCAAACGTTGTGAACGCCTTGTTCGGATACTCATCCGAACCCCCCATACGTGTGCGCGTTTCAAGGCCGCCGCGCAACACAAAAACCGGCTCGCGCAAAAAGCAGTTGGCTTCGATCAGCACTTTCACGAGCGAGCCGCGACGGCAGCGCAGCTCGCCATCGTCCGCGACGCGCGGCGATTCACCCGTGTAAGTCGGTGGCGTAATCTCGAACCGCCATGCTTCCACGCGGGGTTGTGGAACGACCGGAATCTCGCCGCTTTCGCGCGCGTCGCCCGCGGTAAAGGCATATCTCAGCGTATCCGCCACTTCCGCCGGCGCGAGCGCCAGGCCGCGCTCGTCGTCGGGCGTCGTCGCGTCGCGCGCGATTTCGCGCCGCAGCAGGGTTGCGCCGTCGGCAGACTTCAGCACAAACTCCGCCGGTTTCGGCGTCGCGCGCCCGGACATTCGAAATGAAAACGCCGCGCGGTCACCCACGTGCAGCACCGCCCCCGGCGCGGGGAGCAGACGCTCAATCCGCGTCGCCGTCGGCGGCGGCAAGTCAAACCCGAGCATGCGCGCCAGCGAAGGCCAGATCGGCTTTGGCGACAACCACGCGTAGGCGACCCACACCAGCGCAATCACCAGGAAAGCGCCCGTCGAGCGCGACGCGCCTTCGCGCGGAGCCGCAGGCGCTTCCGCCTCATTCAACGCGCGCGCCGCCTGCGCCACCGCCGCGTCAGCCGCGTATGCGCCGATGTGCGCCCGCTCAGCAGCAACAAGATTCGCGACCGCGTTATGCCGAATGCCGTACTCGCGTTCCAATTGAAACGCGACGTGAAGTGGGTGAAGCCGGCGCCAGAACGCGCCAATCGAAACGCCGCAAGCGGTCATTGTCGTCAGAACCAGCAGTCCGAGGCCAGCGCCCGCAATCAGCCAACGCGGCAGCCCGCTGGAGAGATGATCGGCGATGACCAGCGCCAGCGGCCACATCGCCGCCAGGCAGGCGATGCGCATGAGGCGCGCGATAACCGTGCGCGCCGTCAGCGAACGCCGAGTCGCGTCCATGACGTGATGCAGGCTCTGCTCAACGCGGCGCAGTTCTGCGATGTGCGGCGTATCCGCCAAGCCCGACCCCTTGATTGACGTCCCAAAAACTCGGGAACGCGCCCCGCTCCGTCTCGGCGGACAACCCGCCCGACAGGCCTGAGACAATTGTAGTCAGCCCCGCCTGATAGAGACCATCGGTAATACTGGTACCGAGCGAGAAATAAGCCCAGTCGCGCCTCAGCCCCCCTTTCCGCACACGGCCCAAGTCGGCCAGCGCGCGACCCTTGCCCCATTATCCAGCCATTCGGCGGAGCAACGATTCCAGCGGGCCATACCGAAAGCGGCTCAGCCACAGCATCGATGCGGCCGACGCGATCGCGCAAAAAGCGAGCGTGGCAATGAGCGCGGCGCCCAGCGTGTAGTCGGCGGTTACGCCGAGCGCTACCAGCCCGCCCACGCCGAGCACGATATGCCCGATGTACCAAGTGAACGCCATCTGCCCAAAACGCCGCACAGGCGTTAGCAGCGATCGGATCGGCGTGCCTTCAAGTTTGATGAGCAGAAGCAGGACAACCGTCGCTTCCGCGCCAGAGGCGATCAGGAAAGGCGGCATGGGAGGCATCGACCCCTGTCCGACGATCGCCCGAGCGAGTTCGACCTCGATACCCGAAGCGATCATGGAAGACACTGCGACGGTTGATGAGACTTCAACCAACACGGCGACAACGACGGCAACGATCAGCGCCAGTCGCCGCGCCGTAGCGTCGCGAATGGCGCGACGGCCAAGCCACATGCCGAACAACAACAACGCGATCCATGGAAAGAGCGGCCGAAACCCGTCAAACAGCGTATTCCGCAGTAACCCCGCCGCGGTCCACAAATCGCGATACTCAAGCGTGTCCCAATGCCAGTGCGCCTCGTAGTCGAGCAGCCCCATCAGCATGACAAATATCACCATTGCAACGCCCGATGCGACCAGCCACGCGCTCGGCCGCCACATGGCGATCGCCGCCGCAATCAGGAACGACAATCCGTACACGCGCAGAATGTCGCCGTCCCAGATCGCCAGAAACGCGAAGCCAAGCACAAGGAAGAACAAACCGCGGCGCGCGAGGATCGAGCGCGCCGTTTGCAGCGCGTCCGGGTGATCCGCCGCCGCGTCGAGCCGCAGGCCGATTCCGACGCCGGCCAGCAACATGAACAGCGCCGCGGGGCGGCCCGCGATCGCTTCGTAAGCCCACGCCAGAACAGAGCCGGTCGAAGCGTCGGTATGCATGACGAGCCCGAAATGGACCCAGATCATCCCGGCGATCGCGAGCCCGCGGGCAGCGTCGACACCGGGCACGCGCTTACCGCATCCGGCTTCGATGTCCGATGCCATAGCGCTTCCGCCTTGTCGACAATTGGCGCGGCTAGCCCAGGTCGGCGAGGTTTCGCGCGATCGCCGCGAGCTTTTCCTGCAGTTCGGCGAGGCGGGCGCGCTCCTGCTCCACGACGTTCGCCGGCGCGTTGGCCACGAACTTCTCGTTCGACAGCTTGCCCTCGACCTGGCGGATGTACTTTTCGAGCTCGTCGCGCTCCTTGCCCAAGCGCTTGCGCTCGACTTCGAGGTTCACCAGCCCCGTGACGGGCACATACACCTCGATCCCCGTCAAAACGCGCGTCATGGCGTCCGCCGGCTTGCCGACCTGCGGGCCGATCTCGAACGCGTCGCATGAGCCGAGCCGCTTCAGAATCCGCTCGGCCCGGCTCAGCCGCCCCGCTACTTCGGAGCCGCACCGGATCGCCGCGCTCGGCAGCGCGCGAATCGCGCTCTCGCCGGCTTGAGAGCGGTTGTTATTGATCTGCGCCAGCACGTCGCGCAGCGCGCGAATCACGTCCTGCAACTCGTCCATCTCGCGCTCGGCGACGGCGGCGCGCTGGCCATCCGCGACCGTAGGCCATGCCGCTTCAGTCAGCGAACCCGGCTTCATCGCTTGGCCGCCGATGGGCGAGCGCCGCTGCGGCGCGATTTCGCCCAGCCGTTCCCACAGCGCCTCCGTGATGAATGGCGCGATCGGCTGCATCAGGCGCAGCGTCTGATCCAACACCCACGTCAGCACATGGCGAGCCATGTCTCCGCCATCATCGGCGGCGCCTTCCTCGACATACAAGCGCGGCTTGATCAACTCAACGTACCAATCGCACAAGTCGTTCCAGAAAAAGCCATACAGCGCCTGCACAATGTCGCTGAACTGATAGCGCTCCAGCCGGCGGTCGATTTCCTGCGTGCACGCGGCCAGTCGCGACAGGATCCAGCGATCTTCGAGCCGCAGCGCGCCGGCGCCAGCGTGCCCCGTATTCGCGTCCATCTTCTCGATGTTCGGAAACACGAAGCCGTTGGCCATCTGCCACAGCTTGTTGCACATGTTGCGGCCGAAGTCGAAGCGCGACGACAGCGTGAGCCCGAGTTTATTCGCGTCAATGTCCGCCTGGCTCGCGAGCCGCGTCGCGAATTCCTGCTGGCACTTGTCGCACTGCACGACCGGCTTTTTCAAGTGCTTCGGCTTTTGCGGGAACGTCTCGCCGCAATGCGGGCAGAGGTACTCCACCGGCATGCGAATGTCCTGCGTTTCGCTGGCGAGCTGCGCCAGCGTGATGCGCATCGCGTCCGTGCCGAAATGTTCAATCAGATCAAGCGGGTCGACGCCG
>JAGQOO010000181.1 GCA_020427345.1 Phycisphaerales bacterium
AGGTCATTGTCGATCGTCTTTGGGACGCCGATGCAGGGGATGCCGTGTTTCATCAGGTTGACCGCGCCCGACATCGTGCCGTCGCCGCCGATGCAGATCAGGCCGTCGAGATGGTGCTGATGAAAATGCTCGACGACGCGATCGGTCACATCCGCGAACACGGGCTTGCCGGTCTGGTCGCGGCCCACGGCGAAGCGCTGCGGGTCGGCCTTATTCGACGTGCCGAGGATTGTTCCGCCGACGGTCAGCAGGTTGGAGACATCAGAAAGCTCGAGCGGGCGAACGCGATTTTCGATCAGGCCGAGATATCCGTCCTCGATCCCGAAAACCTCGATGCCGAGTTTGACGATGGCGGCCTTGGTGACGGCGCGGATGACGGCGTTCAGGCCGGGGCAGTCGCCGCCGCCCGTCAGGACGCCGAGTCGGCGCAATTCTCTATTGTGGGGGCGCATGGGGGCATTTTCGCTTGGCGGCGTGGCGTCGCAAGTCCGGGGGCCCGCCGGTCGGTCGACGGTTGTCCGCCACAGGCGGCATCGGTTACGCTATGGCCGGACGTGAATAATCAGACCAAGGATGGTCGCAGGGCTTACAGCAAGGAGGTTGCGAGATGAGACAGTCGCGTCGCGAGAGAATCCACCGCCGAAATCTGGCCATCATCAGCCTTACGCTCATCGGAGCCGCCGGCGTAACCTACGCGTTCTGGCCGCGCGGAAATGACGCGGACGAGGCGGGGCCCGCCACCGTGCTCGATATCGACGCGCCTTCCGGCGCGGCGCCGGCGGGTAAGTCTGCGCTTGCGAATGACGCGCCCACCAACGGTTCGAAACAGGCGAAGGCGCTGAGCTGGCCGGATTCAAAGTCCGCAAAGCCGAAGCTCGATACGCCGCCGAAAGCGGCTTCGCAGCCGCCGACATTCGCGCAATCGCGCAATCCCGAAGCCGAGAAACCCCCGGCGCCACCCCAAAAGGAAGCGCCCCTTGGCAATGAAGGAGCGTCGCAGGATGCGCTTCGCGCCGCGACGCAACTCATGCAGTCCGGTCGCCTGATCGACGCCCGCGCGGAAGTCAATCGCGTGTTTCAGTCAGCGCGCTCTCCGGCGGCACGCGCCGATGCGCGGCGGATGCTGCAAAAGCTCGGCGAAGAGACCATATTCAGCCGGTCATTTCGCGACGCCGATCCGCTGGTCGAGATATACACGATTCAGAGCGGCGACAATCTCGTCAACATCGGCAAGCAGTTTGATGTTCCGTACGAGATAATTGAGTCAATCAACGGCATCACGCCGACGCGCATTCGCCCGGGTCAGAAGATCAAAGTTCCGCGCGGGCCGTTTCACGCCCGGATATCGCTCTCCGAGTTTCGCATGGACGTGTACCTGAACGACACGTTTGTCCGGAGCTATGCGGTGGGCATCGGCCGCGACAACGGCACACCCAGTGGCAAGTGGGTGGTGCGAACGCGCCTGCGCAACCCGACCTACTACCCGCCCGCGAGCTCGGACTTGAAGGAAGTGATTCGTCCGGAAGATCCGCGCAATCCGCTCGGCGGATATTGGATCGCGCTGGAAGGCGTCGAGGGCGACACGATCGGCCAGGAGGGTTTCGGCATTCACGGGACGAATCAACCCGAGACGGTCGGCAAGAGCGCGTCGCTCGGCTGCATCCGCATGCTGGCGGATGACATTCGTGACGTTTACGGCATGCTTGCAGCCAATCAATCGACGGTGACAACGACACCTTGATCGAGTTTGTTCCGCCGCAGCCGCTCATCAACCCGTTCATCACGCCGCCACCGCCCGATCCGGGGCCTTTGGAAGGGCTGCGCCAGGCGATGCTCGGGCCGGTGGGTGTGTTGGCGTTCGTGCCGCTGGCCCCGCTGACGCGCTGGCTGGCGCGGCGCGACAAGCGCGCGGCGCTTCTGGTGTTGCCCATTGTCTGGTGGCTGGCGACGGTCGGGCCGACGCTCGCCGGCCTGATGCTGTGGGGAGGCGTGGCGCTTGCCGCCGCTTGGATCGGGATGCTCTCTGCGCTGCGGCGGCGAAACCGGCTTTCTCAACGCGGGATGGTCACGTTGGTTTGGGTCGGCCTGCACGCGCTCGTGCTGCCGCTGTGGTGGTTTCCGCATCCGTTCTGGTTTCCGGGCATGCTCGCGCCGCTGCACGCGCTTGGCATCGCGTATTTTCTGCTGCGACTCGTTGATTGGGGCGTATCCGTCGCGCGCGACCCTGCACAACCGTCGCGACCGCTGGACACACTGCTGTGGCTGCTGTATCCGCCATGTGCGCGACTCGGCCCGGTCATGACGCGCGAAGAGTTTCTGATCGAATTCGACGACTGGAACCCTGCCACACCGACACCGTGGCGCGCCATGCTCAAGCGGTTCGGCTACCTAGTCGTCGGCTGTGTCGCCATCGGCGTGTGCGTGCATAACTTTCCGAAACCGAAGCCTGACGGAGTCAACTTTTTCGACACGCCGGAGCACTATACGACGGATCAACTCACCAGCGTCCTGTTGCTGGTGCCGATGCTCGCCTACCTGGCTTTGTGGATCTACAACGAACTCGCCGCGTTCGTCGCGCTGTGGGTCGGGTTGCCCGTTCGCAACAACTTCAACTGGCTCCCGACATCCTGCGATATTCGCGACTTCTGGCGCCGTTGGCACGTGACCGTCGGCGACTGGATGGACAAGCACATCTTCAAGCCGCTTGGCGGGCATCGACGCCGCACGCCGCTGAACTACGCGATCGTGTTCGGCTACAGCGCTCTCTGGCATGGGGCATCGCTGTCGTTTCTCCTGTGGGGATTCAGCCAGACGGTCGCGATCAATATTCAACGCCGCTGGGATTTGTGGCGCAAGCGCACCGGCCGGCGCAATTGGCCGAACAACCCGGTTTGGACCGCGACGGCGTGGCTGATCACGATGTCCATCGCGGCGACGACGATGGTGGTCTTCGCCGACTTTCAGCATTGCGGCGGGCGGTATTTTCCGGAACTGTTCCGCCGCCTGATCAGCGGCACTTAGCGCCGAGCATGAAAAAGAAAGCGGCGACCACTCGCGTGATCGCCGCATCGTTCTCTCATCTCGACGCTTCTGTTTGCGACCGCGTTTCCCCTCCGCAGTCAGCCGGGCGCCTCTTTCGAGCGTGTGCTCGAAGGGCGAACGACTTAGAAGTTCACGTACAGGTCGAAATTCGAGGCGACGAGCTTGGCCTTGGTAAGCGAGAGGTACGGATTGTCGCTGATCTTCGTCACGGTCAGCGGCGTCGAGCCGACGATGTTCAGCAGCGGCGAGCGACCGGCGACGAAGCCGTCCTCCGGAACGCGAAGCAGGTGGCCGCTCCAATTGCAGATGTACGTGCCGCACTCATTGATGTTGTCGAACGGCATGGTCGTGCCGATGTTCTGATTCGAGAATTCCGATGTCGTCTGCGGGTTCTTGTTGCCACTCATGGCGACTACTCCTTTGGTGCTGACTTGCGCGCCACCGTCCCACGTGGACGGCTGCCGCGCTTCCGACACACCCGTAAAGATCGCCATCGCCCGAAGTTTTCTTTAGAGTCCCCGCCCGATTTCGCCGATACGACGCGGCGTAACCGGGCACACCCCCGAATCAGCAGCCATTCCCCATACCCGCCGCGCAATTCCCGCCGGCCGGATCTTCCGGGGCTCGGTCGGGTCGATGAGGCCGCCCGCCGGCATTACACTGGGCGGGCGCCTGCCCTACGCGATCGGCGAGCGCTGCCCGATGAGGCTGATTTTCGCTGATTCCACCACCGGAGGGTGAGATGCCCGGAATACTCTGTGAACATTGCACCGGCTTTTGTTGCCGCTACCTGGCGCTACCGATCGACGAGCCAGAGACGAAACGCGAATTCGACGACGTGCGTTGGTACCTCATGCACGAAAACGTCAGCGTTTTTGTCGAGGATGGCGACTGGTACATCAACATCGCCACGACCTGCCGCCACCTGCGGCCCGACAATATGTGCGGAGTGTACGAAACGCGGCCGCATATCTGCCGCGAGTATTCGACGGAGAATTGCGACTATCACAGCGGTGATTACGGCTGGGACGCGCATTTTCTCTGCCCGGAACATCTGGAGGAGTATCAGCGCCAGCTCGCGCGCGACAACCGCGAAGCCGCGACAAAGAAACGCAAGCGGCGCGCCAGGGCGGGCGTGAAGGTTAAGAAGGGGCGCTACGTCCGCAAGACGCGCAAGCCGGTGTTCGACTATGCGGGGATGGTGACGGACATCGCGCGGGTGCCGCTGCCGGTGTTGCCGACGGTGGATTCGTTGGCAGGCAAGATGCCTGCCCCACCCACGGGCAGGGCGCCAGCTGCGCCATCGAGGGAAGGCTCGGCGGCGCCTGCAAATGAGCGTCGCAGCCAGAAACGAAATCGCGCATTGGCGACGACGAACGGGCGCGGATAGATAGCGACAGGCGAATCGAATGAAAATCAAAGCCCCCAAGGGCATGCGCGACTTCTATCCGGAAGACATGCGTCGGCAGAACTGGCTGTTCGACGCATGGCGCCGGGCCTCGCGCGCGTTTGGGTTCGAGGAATACGAAGGGCCAATTTTTGAAGACCTCGCGCTGTATACACTGAAGAGCGGCGAGGGCATCGTCTCCGAGATCTTCCACTTCGAGTCGCGCGGCGGCGATCATTTCGCGATTCGCCCCGAAATGACGCCGACGCTGGCGCGGATGGTCGCGGCGCGGGCGAACGCGATGCCCGCGCCGATCAAGTGGTTCAGCCTGCCGCGCATGTGCCGGGCCGAACGCCCCCAGCGCGGGCGCCTGCGCGAGTTCTTTCAGTGGAACGCCGACATTCTGGGCGTGGAAGACCCGCTTGCGGACGCCGAGATCATCGCGCTGGCGGTCGAGTTCTTTCGCTCGGTCGGGCTGACGGCCGAGGATGTCGTGATTCGCGTGAATAGTCGCCGATTGGCGGCCGCCGCGCTGACATCGCTGGGAATAGCGCCTGAGCGGCACGAGCAGGCGTTCGCGCTGATCGATCGACACGAGCGTCTGCCGGCGGACGTGTTTGACACGATGTGGACCGAGGCTTTCGGCGAGTCGCCTTCTGCGGGGCGGCTGACGGAGTTTCTCAAGACGAGTTCGCGCGAAGAGACGCTGCGCCTGGCGCGTGAGAGCGGCGAAGCCGGCGCCGCGGCCGCGGACCAGTTCGACGAATTGTGGACACGGTTGGATGAATTCGGCGTGTCGGATTGGCGGGCGTTTGACCTGCGGATCGTGCGCGGCCTGGCGTATTACACGGGGATCGTGTTCGAAGCGCATACGCGCGGCGGCGAACTGCGGGCGCTGCTCGGCGGCGGACGATACGACGACCTGACCGGCCTGCTCGATGGTCCGCGCGTGCCGGGCGTGGGTTTTGGCATGGGCGACGCGCCGGTGTTCGAGGCGCTCAAGTCGCTCGACAAACTGCCGACGCCGGGCGAATCGTTGGATGTGTTTCTGATCGACGCGGACGCGGCGCTGTTTCCGCAGGTATTGCGCATCGCGGGAGAGTTACGGCAAACGGGCTTGCGGGTCGACTTTTCATACAAGCGGGCCGCGATCGGCAAGCAGTTTCGGCAGGCAGACGCGCGCGGCGCACAAGTAGCGATCGTCGTCGGCGCGGAACTGGCCGCGCGCGGCGAATTGACGGTTAAGCACCTTGCATCCGGCGCGCAGCGCGGCGTTTCGACGAACGAACTGCGCGATGACGCGTGGAAAGCGCTGGGGTTGAAGCCGGCGTAGCGTTCCTTCTGCGCTATCGTTGGCGTGGAGTTTCCATTGAGCGAGCCAACGCCCAAGCCTGACGCCGATTCGGATGCTGAGACGAACTCCAGCAGCGACATCTCCCAGGCGCGCTGGGTGGCAGTGTTTTTCGGAATACACGGCCTGCTATTCCTGGGCCTCGTTGACTTTGTCTGGTTCCAGAGGACATGTAGTGAGAAGGGCGCCGCCGTCGCCCTGCGCGAGACGCTGCCATTCCATATTCAAATGGTCATGGCCGGCGTCGGGTTCATCTTCCTGATGCGATGGAGCGCCTTTTCTGCTGCACCCGCTTGTGCGCAGTGCGGCTATTGGCGCGCTCCGAAGCCGCCCCATCCAGCCGCATGTCCGGAGTGCGGCGCGGATTGGAACGAGGAGGACGGAACGCGTCCGCAACGACCTTCCGACAAGCGCTGGATGCGGAACTTGGGCATCGGGCTTCTGATCGCCCAAGGGCTCGCTCCGATTGTCGTGACGCTGCTGTAGAGGACTGATACGAAGTTCCCGCAGGTTTGACCGTTGGCGTTGTGTACGAGATTCTAAGCCGCCATGCCCGATTCCGCTGATATCCAGCCTTTTGAGCGCTTTCGCGCGATTGACGCCGCGTTGCAAGGTCGGCGCGGCTGGTTTGAGTCTGTCGTGTATCTGCGTTTCGCCGCGATGGCGGGACTGGCGTGCGACGGCGCGCCGGAAGCGATCGCCGCCGAAACGCGCGCAATCTCCGGCGCGCTCCGAAAACGCGCCGGCTGGTTTGGCGCCTTACGCAGCGAACTCCGCTATGTAGTCGCGGCGGGATTGTTGGCGTCTGGCGACAATGCCGCCGCCTTTGACGCGGAGATGCGCCGCGCGCGGACGCTGTTTCGCGAAGCCGGACTGCGCCGCGACGCGGCGTATGAAAC
>JAGQOO010000182.1 GCA_020427345.1 Phycisphaerales bacterium
CATCTTGAGAAATACAGGGCCGAGATCGAGGATCGGGCCCGCGCCGAGGGTCTCGACTTCTACGAGACGATCTTCGAAATGGTCGATTTTGACCAGATCAACCAGATCGCGGCCTATGGCGGATTTCCGACGCGCTATCCCCATTGGCGTTTCGGGATGGAATACGAGCGCCTGCGAAAGCAGCACACGTACGGGCTCGGCAAGATTTACGAAATGGTCATCAACAATGACCCGTGCTACGCCTACCTGCTCGACGACAACGAGCTGGTCGACCAGAAGACGGTCATGGCGCACGTCTACGGCCACTGCGACTTCTTCAAGAACAACTACTGGTTCAGCCGCACCAGTCGCAAGATGATGGACGGCATGGCGAACCACGCCACGCGCGTGTCGAAGCACATCGAGCGCGAAGGGCAGGACGCGGTCGAGCGGTTCATTGATGTGTGCCTGTCGATCGACTCCCTGATCGATCCGCATTCGCCGTTCATGCAGCGCCAGCCGCGACCCGTGGCGCGCGAGACGGGCGCGCAGCGCCGCCACCTGCGCGACGAGATTGAGTCCCGCGTCGTGCGCTATCAGGCCAAGCCCTACATGGAGCGCTACATCAATCCGCCGGAGCGCCTGCAGGCGGAGCGCGACAGGGCCGAGGCGGAAATTGTGGGCGCGGCGGCGGCGTTTCCGGCGCGTCCCGAGCGCGACGTGCTTGCGTTCCTGCTGCGTTATGCGCCGCTTGCGGACTGGCAGGCGGACATTCTGCAGATCATCCGCGACGAGGCGTATTACTTCGCCCCGCAGGGGCAGACCAAGATCATGAACGAGGGTTGGGCGACGTACTGGCACTCGCGCATGATGACGCGCTACCACCTGCGCGACGACGAGCTGATCACGTATTGCGACCATCATTCCGGCACACTCGCGACCTCGCCCGGACGCCTGAACCCGTACAAGATGGGCGTGGAGTTGCTACGTGATATCGAAGACCGCTGGAACAGGGGGCGGTTCGGCAAGGAATTCGACGAGTGCACAGATATCGCAAAAAGGCGCGCGTGGGACACCGGCCTGAATCAGGGGCGGGAGAAGATCTTCGAGGTGCGCCGGATTCATAACGACGTCACGTTCATCGACGAGTTTCTGACGCCGGAATTCGTGGATCGGTATCAACTGTACCACTATCGCCATGACCCGGCGACCGGGCGCATCGTCGCTGTCGATCGCGACTTCAACCGCATCAAGCAGCGAATGCTGTTCATGCTGACGAATCACGGCCAGCCGTATATCTATGTCGTCGACGGCAATTATGGGAATCGTGGCGAGTTGTATCTCGCCCACAAGCACGTCGGGATCGACCTCGACATCAAGTACGCTTCCGCAACGCTTTCGAACATTCAAAGGCTTTGGCGCCGGCCGGTCTCACTCCAGGCGCGCATCAATGACGACATGATGCTGTTCGTCGCGGACGGTGAAACCGTCAAGCAGCACAAGATCAGCGAGAGCACGCCCCCCCCGGCGCATGTGTCAATCACGTAGCCGGCGCGCGGTCCGGCTACGCCTCCTCCGGCTCCCCGCGCAGCCGTCGTGCCAGCGCCGCCAACTTTCGCTGGGCGAATGTGCCGATCCCGCGCTCGGCGGCGGGCTCCTCCTCCGCGTTCAGCCCTGAATCAGGCGGCATCGATTCATCGATCGGCGCGGCAGGCGCGACGGGCGCGGCGGGCACATCGTGCGGCGCCGCGACGAATCCGTGGGCCGGCGCATCCTCATCCAAGACCAACTGGGGCTTGGGAGGCGGCTCCGCCACAAACCGCCCGGCCTTGCCCTCAGTGCTGGCCCCATTGATGAGCTCGTCGTCTTCGTGCGCGGAGCGTTCCTGTCGCCACCAGCGCTGGACGATCCGGTCGACATCCGCCGCGTCCGACGGCATGCCCCACAATTTGAAGAAGTCCATGTTCGCGCTTTGTGGCTCCTTCGGCGGCATGTCGATAAGCGTGCGCATCGGCATCAGCACCGAATCGCCGATGATGAAGCCCTCGCCCGGCTTCATGCTGGGCAGCAAGCTGATCAGGCTGCGGAACTGGTCCGACACAACACGGGCGGCGTATTCCTGGTCGTCCGGGTTGTTCATGCGCATCAGCACCATCGAGTTGCACTGGCTGAGCACGGTTTCAGAGATTTCGCTCGGGCGCTGACTCACGATCATTGCTGCCACGCCGTACTTACGGCCTTCCTTGGCGACTTTCTCGACCGCGTCGCGCGCGAAGGTCTTGCGCCCCTTGAGCGGCACGCGCGGCAAGTAGTTGTGCGCCTCTTCGAACACGAGCAGCACCGGCCGTCGCACTTCGACCGGCGACCAGAAGTTGTAGTCAAACAGGGCGCGGGTCAGCACGGCCACGGTCGTGTCCACCACATCAAACGGCAGACCCGACAAGTCGACGATGGTCAGGTTCTTACGCGTGTCGAGCTGCCCCAGCATCTGGCGGAGCACCCAGCCGACGATCTGACTCTTCTGTCCCGGAGTCGCCTTTTCATCGAGGTGATTGCGCAGGCCCGCGTTGCGGCTTGCCTGCTCAAACGGGCGGAGCAGGAAGTCGTATCGCCGGTCATTCAAGCGCGATTCCATCTGGTTGATCAGGCCGAGCAGTCGGCCAAAGAACGTCGCGTGTGGAACTTCGCCTTCGGCGCTGGCCGGATTGAACTCCATGCGTTTGCGCAACAGCATCTTGTGCTGTTCGTCGGGCGGCAGCTGGCGATACGGAAGGCGCGAGAACGCGTAGTTGTTCGTGTTCAGAACGTACCGCGCCTTATTCATGTTCTCCGCGAAAATCTGCAGTTGATTCAGCGAATAGAAGACAGGCGTGTCGATCGTGAATTCCCACTTCAGTCCGAGCTCTTCGGCCGCCTCGGCTTTTAACTGCTCGAACGCCTGCCGCAGGAAAACGCGCTGCGCGTTGATGTTCAGCGGGTCGTTCGGGTCGAGAAACAGCTGCTCGAACTCCTCGTATGCCAGCATCCAGTATGGCAGCACGAGATTGCGGTCCGACAGATACGTCACATTCGGCAGCGGCTTACCGTTATCGTCGCTGAAGGCGCGGAGATACTCGCCGTGCATGTCGAACATCACGACTTGCGAATGCGGCAGTTTGACGGCTTCGGACACGATCTTGGCGGTCGTGCAGCTCTTTCCGGAGCCCGAGTTGCCCATCACCGCGACATGCTTGGCGAAGAACTCCTTGCCAAGCACTTTGACCTCGAAGTCGGTATCGATGGCGAAGCGACCCATCGAGAAGCTCTTGCGCTCACCGTCGCCGGCCGCAAGCTCGTCAAAACAACCGAAAATCAGCTCAAAATCTTCATCAACGCCCAGGCGCACCGCGTCGCCGAGCGTCGGGTACTCGTTGACGCCGCGCATGAATCTGTCGCCCTGCACGGTGCCCAGCAACTGGAAGGAAATCGTGATGCGGCGGGGTTTTCCGGGATCGGGGCCGGGCTCGAGTTCGCCGGTGGCGCCCACGCGCGTGATGTAGCCGATCAGCGTGCGGCGTTCGAGGGGCACGGTGACGTATGTGCCGAGGCGGCCGACGCGATACGACTTGCCGTGGTAGTCGATGCGGAGGTCCATGACGCTGATCTGCGCGTCACAGGAGTCGCCCTCGACACCAATAATGTGCCCGATCTGCAGCGGATCCATGCCTGCCCCTTATCCGCGTCGGTCTGCGCAGAGGCAGACCTCGCCTTGGAAGTATGGCAAACAGTGGATGGTTGGGGGCGAGTGTTTTTGCCACGGTCCGGGATAATCCGATCATGCCGGGTAGCGTGGGATTGGGCGCGCGGCGGCCATCCCGATAAACTAAGCGCGCACGCAGCGCTCGGCCGGTTCTCGGCCGTTGGCGCGCTCCGCTTTGAAGGAACCATCGTGGACCCGCAATCGATCTCAGCAAGCCGTCACGGACTAGATACTCTCGGACTTTCGCACGTCGGAAAGGCGTATTGGAACCTGCGGCCGCCCGCGCTGGTCGCCGAAGCGCTGCGCCGCGGCGAGGGTCAATTGGCTGATAACGGCGCCTTGGTCGCGCTGACCGGCGAGCGCACGGGCCGATCACCGAAGGACAAGTTCTTCGTCCGAGAGCCCGGCAGCGAAACAAACATTGACTGGAACGACACCAATCGCGGCATTGACGCGAGCGTGTTCGACAAGCTGCAGGAGCGCACATTTGCGTACATGCGCGATCGCGATCTGTTCGTGCAGGACTTGTACGCCGGCGCGGATCCAGCCCACCGGCTGAAAGTCCGAATCATTACCGAATACGCGTGGCACAGCCTGTTCGCGCGGCAGTTGTTCGTCCGGCCGACCGAAGAAGAAACCGCTAATCATCTGCCGGATTTCACCGTGATCTCCATGCCGGACTGTCGCGCTCACGGGGCGGCGGACGGCGTGAACTCCGAAGTCTACGTGCTGGCCAACTTCTCCAGGAACCTCGTGCTCATCGGTGGCACGCGGTATGCCGGCGAAATCAAGAAGTCGATCTTCACCGTGATGAACTACCGCCTGCCGCTGGAAGGCGTCATGTCGATGCACTGCTCAGCGAACATTGGCAAGGCGGGGGACACCGCGCTGTTCTTCGGTCTGAGCGGAACCGGTAAGACGACACTGTCGGCCGATCCCGAGCGGCGTCTCATCGGCGACGATGAGCACGGCTGGAGCGACACCGGCGTGTTCAATATCGAGGGCGGCTGCTACGCAAAGGTCATCAACCTGTCGGCGAAGTACGAGCCGCAAATTTATCACGCGATCCGCTTCGGCTCCGTGCTCGAGAATGTCGTGCTGGATCCGGTGGATGGCGCCTGTCGGTATGAGGACGACCAGCATACCGAAAACACGCGCGGCGCTTATCCGATCCACTACATCGATCACGCCGTCGAGCCCAGCGTGGGCGGTCACCCGAAAAACATCGTCTTCCTGACCTGCGACGCCTTCGGCGTGTTGCCGCCGATCTCGCGCCTGACGACCGAAGGCGCCATGTATCACTTCCTTTCCGGCTATACGGCGAAAGTCGCCGGCACCGAGGCGGGCGTCACCGAGCCGCAGGCGACGTTCTCGACGTGCTTCGGCGCGCCCTTTATGGCGTTGAACCCCGCGGTCTACGCAAAACTGCTCGGCTCAAAGATCGAGCGCCACAACACGCGCTGCTGGCTGATCAACACCGGCTGGAGCGGCGGTCCGTACGGCGTGGGCCTGCGGATGAGCCTTCCGCACACACGGGCGATGGTGACGGCGGCGCTGAAGGGCGAGCTGGACGAAGTCGCTACGGAGCGCCACCCGATCTTCAACGTCGATGTGCCAACCAGTTGCCCGGACGTGCCGCCCGAGGTGCTGAACCCGAGTCGCACCTGGAAGGACCAGGCGGCGTATGCGGCGAAGGCGACTGATCTGGCCAAGCGGTTTGTGGAGAATTTCAAGCGGTTTACGCAGGCGTCGGACGCGATCCGCGCCGCGGGGCCGCGGGTATAGTCCTTCGGGGCGACGCGTCTTGCGGACTAATGCGCGCGGAAGTGGCGCATGTCGACAAGCTGGAGAGCGCACGCGGTGGGCGAGTGGAGTGGGTAGTGGTGTGTTCGCCCCGCATGAGCGTGTCTCGTCGCCGCTCGCTTACTCCAGCCGGATCGCAAAATGGTGCGAAGTGATGTCCATCCCATTCCGCAGATAGAACCGATGCGCCCCGAACCGTTGCACGCCGCTGTCCAGATGCACCTGATCGCACCGCATCCGCCGCGCGTGTTCGAACAGCCAGCCCAGCAGCGCTCCGCCGAAGCCGTGTGACCGGCCGCGCTCGGTCGTGACCAGGTCGTCAACGTACATCGCCATTCCCCAGGCGAGGTACTCGCCCACGCGGAATCCGCCGACCGCGACGACTTCGTCCGTCCGCGCGAACGCCAGTTGATAACCCGCCTGCGCGCGCTGCCGCCGCACGCGGGCGATGAACTCCGCTTCCGTCGTCAGATGCGGACGCAGTTCCTTAATCACCGGCAGACACGCCGCGATGTCGGCGTCGCTTTCGGCGATTCGAATCACTGGCTCGTTCATTGCGGCGCCTCCGGACTGGGGTTGATGATAGCGAGTTGTCGTGGGTGGCACGGGCGTCTCGCCCGTCTCCCGGAGGCGGCTGGCATCCTGCCTGCCATCGAAGGGCCCAACAAGGCGAAGGTAAGAGACGAGCCGCCGCTTCACCCGCGTTCAACAAACTTGCGAAATACCGACATCGTCGCGTCGCTCAGATGATGCTCGATCCCTTCGGCGTCTGTCTCAGCCTCGCGCTCCGGCACGCCGAGCTTGCGCAGGAAGGCCACGACCAACGCATGCCGCTCTTCGGCGGCCGCGGCCATTGTCTCGCCATCGTTGGTCAGGAAGATCGAGCGATAGGGCCGTGTGGCCACGAGGCCTTCGCGTTGCAGGCGGGCGATTGTCCGCGTGACGGTGACGTGCGAGACGCCGAGCCGCCGCGCGAGGTCCACGGTGCGGGCCTCGCCGTGCTCGCGAATCAGCTGTGCGATTAGTTCGACATAGTCTTCGGCGGTCTCAGAGGAATGGTCTTCGCGCACGCGCGTGTGCCGCTCGGCCTGCCGCGCGACATCGTC
>JAGQOO010000183.1 GCA_020427345.1 Phycisphaerales bacterium
ATCGTGTCGCGCATCAAAGTTATCGGGAAGATGGACATCGCGGAGCGCCGACTGCCGCAGGAAGGTCGCGTGCACGTTGTCGCGGAAGGTCGCGAGATCGATCTGCGTGTCTCGTCGATGCCGACACTATTGGGCGAGAAGATCGTCATACGCATTCTGGACAAGAAGAACCTCAACATCTCTCTGGACGCCCTGGGGCTGGGCGGACATCAGGTTGACGCGTTTCGCCGGATGGTGTCGAAGCCGCACGGGATTGTGCTGGTAACGGGGCCGACGGGGAGCGGCAAGACGACGACGCTCTATTCGGTGCTCGATCTGCTGGCGTCGGCCGAAAAGAACATTGTGACGATTGAGGATCCGGTTGAGTATCAGCTCGACGGGATCAACCAGATTCAGACGTTGGACGCGGTCGGGATGACGTTCAGCCGCGCGCTGCGTTCGATTCTGCGCCAGGATCCGGATGTGATCATGGTCGGCGAGATTCGCGATCAGGACACGGCCCGCGTCGCCATTCAGGCGGCGCTCACGGGGCACCTGGTGTTGTCGACGCTGCACACGAACAATGCGCCGGGCGCGTTTATTCGACTGGCGGACATGGGGATTGAGCGGTTTCTGCTGGCTTCGGCATTCAACGGCGTTGTCGCGCAGCGGCTTGCCCGCACGATTTGCCCGAACTGCCGCACGTCGTACTTCCCGAGTGATGAAGCGCTGGTCGGCGCGGGCTGGGAGGGGCGCGACGATGCCTTCAGCAAGGGCGAAGGCTGTGGGAAGTGCCACGACAGCGGCTTCCGCGGTCGTACTGGGATCTATGAAGTGCTGGAGGTCACAGACGCCGTTCGGCAGTGCCTGCACGACGCGGAGGATGAAGATGACATCAAGCGCGTCGCCGGGGAGGGGGGATGGCGCTCCTTGCGAGACGAAGGGCTGCGATTGGTGGAGGAGGGCGTTTCGACACTTGAGGAAGTGCTGCGCGTGACGCATGTCGAGGCGCAGGGTCGCACACGGGCGGAGCGTCGTCCGGCGATGGCGCGATAGGGGGCGCTGACACAGGTGGCGTATGAACTTCGCGTTTGAAGCGATCAGCGCGGATGGCCGCACGATCAAGGACATCGTCGAAGGGGACGACATCGGCTCCGTCGCGGAGACGTTGCGCGGTCGTGGGTTGATGGTGATGCGCCTGACGCCGACGCGCGAAACGGCGCGGCGCGAGTTTCGCCGGAGCGGCGCGGACGATTTTGTGCTGTTCGCGCAGCAGATGAAAATGATGCTGGAATCGGGGGCTTCGCTGGTGCCGGCGCTGCTGGCGGTCGAGCAACAGGCGCGGCGCGCGTCGTTCCGAAACGTGATAAGCCAAGTGCGCAAGCATGTAGAGGAGGGCGGCTCGCTCGCGGAGGGATTCCGGGCGCGGCCGGACATCTTCAAGCCGGTTTTCTGCGCGATGGTGGCGGCCGGCGAGGCGACGGCAAAGTTGCCTGAGGCGTTTGCGCGCCTGAGCGAACTGGCTCAGCGGCAGCAGGCCGTGCGTCGGGCTGTGGTCGGCGCAATGGCGTATCCGGCCGTGCTGAGCGTGATGATGATCGGCGTCGTAATCGTGCTGTTCTCGTTCGTGATTCCGCGGTTTCGCCTGCTGTTCAAAAACCTCAACGCCGAGTTGCCCATGATGACGCAGATCATGTTCGATATCTCGCTCGCGCTTGGGCGATATTGGCCGATTGCGGTCGGGGCGATCGCCGGACTGGTAACCGCCGGCGTGTTTGCGCTGCGGAATCAGGAGGTCCGCGACCGACTCGATCGTGCGATGACCAATGCGCCGTTATTGGGGCGTGTGGTGCGGCGGCTGATGCTGGGGCGCGTGCTACGCGTCTGGGCGGCGATGCTGCAATCGCACGTGCCGCTGCTTGAGGCAATCGAGCAATCCAAGGCGACCGTCCGCAATCGTCGCTTCGTCAAGCTGATCGAGGACATTCACGAGTCCGTGTCAACGGGCGGACGGATCGGAAACACGCTTGCGGAGTCGAAGCTCGTGGAGCCGATCATCGTTTCAGCGATTTCGACCGGCGAAGAGAACGGTCGGCTGGCCGAATCGGTCGCGTTTGTGTCGCGCTGGCTGGATGAGGACAACCGCGAATTGATCGGGTCGGTGACACGGTTGGCCGAGCCGGTGCTGTTGTCCGGGATGGGACTCGTGGTCGGCCTGGCGGCGATGACGCTGTTCATCCCGCTGTTCGACATGGCGACGGCGGCTTAGAGGTAGCCGGGTATGTGGCGTTTCCCGCGGCATTCATCGATCACCTTTGACGTCGGCGCCGCCGGTCTGCGCGTATCCCAGGCGGCTGGTGGCGCGGGCACGACGCGCATACGCGACGCGATCGCGATCGAGCTTGACGCGGCTGCGGACGAGCCCGGCGCGTTACTCGATCGGCTGGTGCGCCTGGTAGACCAGGGCGCGTTCTCCGGCCGGGATGTCGCCTTGGTGCTCGGTCCGCCGGACATCCAGTTTCATGCCCTGCGCGTCCCGGACGCGGCGCTGCGGCAAGGCGAGGCGCAGGTCGCCGAGATGCTGCGCTGGGAAGTGTCCTCCCAGTCGCGGGCCGAGCCGGATGAGCTTGAGGTTCGTCACTGGGTGCTCCCGCCGGCGCGGCGCAACGGCGAAAATGTCATGGCGGTGTCGATGATGGCGCAAGCTGCGCTGGACTGGGTCGAGGGCTTTTCGAAGCGCGGCCTGACCCTGCGGCGGATCGAGTCCGCTCCCGCCGCGTTGACTCATCTCGCCGCGATGGCGTTCCCGCCCGATCCGGACCATCTGTGGGCATCACTCGATCTGGGACGCGACGCCGCGACACTGACGGTGGCGATCGGGCGGACGCCGGTGTATGTGAGAGCGCTGCCCGTCTCGATGCGCAAGTGGACAGAGCAACTCGCTACCGCGCTCGATGTTCCAGTCGATGTGGCCGAACGCGTCAAGCGCGAAAACGGTATCGCGCCGGAGCGTCGGGGGGCCGCCGCCGATGGCGTCAGCCCGGGCGCGGTGCTCTTCGGTTTGCTGCGGGAGGAACTCATCGGTTTGTGCTCGGAACTCGTCCGCTGTCTGCACTACGTTCGTCAGACACACGACGAAGTGACGACATCGCGCATCGCGCTGGCCGGCGGGGGCGCGCAAACACCGGGATTGGCGTCATTCATCGAATCACAACTTGGAATCACGGTCGATATGCTCGACGGTCACGCGATCCGAGGCGTCCGTGGGGTTCGCCTGCCGTCCGGTGTGACCGCGGCCGAGGCGGTGGCATGCGGCGCGGCACTGTTGGAATTGGAGGCGGCGTGACCGCATCGATCAATCTGGTTCCAGTGCCGTTTCAGCGCCGCCAGTGTCGCCAGCGCCGACGCCGCGCTTGGGGCATGGTCGTATGTGGGCTGGGCGCGCTGCTCGGCGCGGCGTGGTTGGGGGAGCGGTTCTGGCCAGACCATGCGCGGCCGTTGCGCGAGCATACGGCTACCCTGAAACAGCGCTACTCAGAAACCCGGCTGGAACTGGCCCGAGCTACCGCGGAGCGCGACGCCGCGCTGGAGCGGGCCCGGGTCATGCTAGGTATGCAGGCGCGGGCGAACTGGGCCGAGGTGCTGATCGCGATTTGTCAGGCGATTCCAGCTGGCGTGGTTCTGACGGCTTCTGAAGGCATGAATGTCGGCCAATCCGGGGACTCGGACGGAAGCGGCTTGAGCGTGACGCTGCGCGGAATGTGCCTAGGGCACGCGGCGTTGGCGGAGTTTGCCGACGCGCTCCGTCGCGCTGAGACGATCGCGCGCGTAGAGCCAGGCAACGTGGCCCGCGCGCCAGTCGGCGGTGATGAAGCGCTGAGCTTCGAACTCACGCTGTGGGCCGGGGGAGCGAACCAATGAGGCGGCGATCGCTCCAGCTGTTTGATGTCGATTTTGTCGGCGCGGCGGGTGTGCTGTGCCTTTTGGCGGTCGGTTTTTTCGCACTCGTCACGCCGATCCAGACCTCAATGGAGGAAACGCGACAGGCCCGCGCCGCCTTCGAATCTGCCCAGCGCGACCTGGACGACGCCCGAGGCATGCTCTTGACGGCGCAGTCACAGGCGCGCCAACTGCAGGCGCGTCTCAACACGAATTCGGAAATGCCGCATGATGGCGTTGCCGCCGCTCGCTATCGAACGCGCCTGCTCGATCTTGCAGATGAATACGGTTTGCGGCTCGCGTCGGTGCGGCCGGGGGCACTGGAGCGCAATGCCGGCGCGGAGGTTCAACTGACCGAAGTCCAGGGCCGAACGACCCCTGAGTCGTTTGTTCGGCTGCTGGTCGCGCTGCGGAGCGAGTTTTCCTATCATGAGGTTATCAGTTGGTCGCTGCGGCGTGACGCGACCGCGGCCGAAGGCGATGGTCTCTGCGACGTGCGCTGGACCGTGCGCAGCCAGGCGCCACTGACTCCGGCAGGAGCGCCGTCGGAGAAGCGGCCATGACAGGCTCCCGGCGATTCAGGTACTTGATCAGCAGTGCCGGGGTGGTGGGCGCCTTTTGGCTCTTCGATTTGCTGGCCGGCGCGCCGCAAGAAACCAAGGCGCAAGCCTCGGGCGCGAAGGACCTGACGTTGGCGGCTGAAGATCGCACGGCGGAGGTTGAAGCCGCTCTGGGGCTGTTTGACGAACGACAGTCGCCGCGATTGTCACCGGACCAAGTCACCCTTCCGCACGATCCTTTCGAGCCGGACGAACGCTGGAAGGCGGCCCTGATGGCCGCTCAGCCGCCGACGGTGATCGCGCCGGTTGATCCGGCCGCAGGCGAGGTGGCGCCTGAAACGCCGCCCGCCGTTCAGGGTGTAATGACCGGGGCTCCGGCGTTGGTGATTATCGGCGGGCGGGCGTATCCGGTCGGGGCCATAGTCGACGGCTGGACGGTGATGCGGATTGATCGGGACAGCGTTGTGCTCGAACGTGACGGGGCGCCGACGCGAGTCTCAGTCGGGCCCATGCCCTAGTGAAAGTCGGCAGCCGAAGCGCCGATATGGAATCCAGTGGACCTAACGCGTCTTGGGTGAGAGTGCGCTGTGGAGAGCTATCCGATGAATCGCAATCGCATGCGGGCGTTTTCGCTGGTGGAGTTGGTGGTCGTCATTGTCATTATCGGGATCATTGCCGCGATGGCGATTCCGCGCCTGAGCCGGGGCGCCGCGGGCGCAAACAGCTCTGCGGTCGCGGGTGATCTGGCCGTTGTGCGCAACGCGCTGAATCTCTATTCGGCGGAGCACACGAACACGTATCCGACTGGCACGTCGACGCAAATCATCGACAAGCTGACGAAGTACTCGAGCGTGAGTGGGGCCACGAGCGACACCAAGGACGCGACCTACAAGTACGGTCCGTACCTGCTTGCCTTCCCGGCCTGCCCGGTCGGCGAAAACGCAGGCAGCAACACGATTCTCGTGGACACGACCAACAATCCGCCTACGGTTGTCACGACGGGCGGCGAAGGTTGGGTTTACAACTCGACGAGCGGTGTGATCCTGCCGAACACGACGACCACGGACGAGACCGGCAAGGCGTATAACACGTACTAGCGGTCGAAGCTGATTTCCAAGTTCTCACCCGCGTGATGAAACCAAAGGCGGGGTCTGAGCCCATTGCTCAGACCCCGCCTCTCTTATTGCGTACGCCAGATCCGCGTTCGCGCTACGGGCACGGGTTGCCGAACTGCGACAGCAGACCGGCCAGATCGGCCAGATCAACGCGACCGCTGAAGTCGAGGTCGAGGCGCGGGTCATAGCCCGGCTGAGTCGAATCCTGACCGAACGCGGCAAGGATGCCGGCCAGGTCGGCGAGGTCAACGAAACCAGAGTCGTCGAAGTCGGGACATTCGGGCAGGAACTCCAGCAGCCACGCGCCGTCGATGCCGCCGGTCGTGATGGCTTCGATGATCATGTAGCGGCCATTGTCGCTGATGGCGTAGCCGGATTCGACCCCGCGAATTGTGCCGACGACATCGCCGCCGCCGCCCGGGAACGGCAGGAAGGTTGTGTTTTCCTGCACGACGAGGTCGTTATCCACAAACAGGCCGGTGTCAATCGTTGTGTCCGGGTCGTTCCAGTCGCCGTAGTGATATACACGGCCGGTGTCCGCGATCAGGCACGGGCCGCTGCCGAACGACGTGAACGTGAATGGGCTGATCGACGGCAGGGTGAAGCCTTCCTGCGCGACGATCGTGCCGTCGGACTTGAGGATGATCGCGTCGTCGGTTGTGGCGCCGTCGAGGTCGGTGCTCATGGACGCGACGCCGAAGTTGTTGAGGTACAGCTCGGTGCTGGCGATCGACCCCCAGTTCCGGCCGGGCACCAGCGACGGGCTGCCTTCTCGCGCCAGCAACGTGTTGCCGATCGCGATGGCGTTGTCGTTCGTCGTTACGCCGGCGGCGTCGATGCCGTAGATCAGGACTCCGTTGTCGTTCAGCCAACTCTCGTGCGCGCTGGTTTCAAAGTCCGCAACGGCGCGGTTGGGCTCGAAGCCGACCGGGACATCGCCTTCCTTCGAAATCACGCTGACGTCGAGGCGGCCGTTCGGATCCGGCGAGACGTAGAGCAGGACGCGGTCAACGGTTGTA
>JAGQOO010000184.1 GCA_020427345.1 Phycisphaerales bacterium
GTTGCGTTATTGACTAGCGACGTGTGCTCCGTTAGGAGATGATCATGTGGCTGCTGTTCCTTCTTTTTCAGCTCGGCGCACTCCCGCCTCAGTTTCACATGCCGCGCGAGAAGGAGGAATGGGCTAAGTTCGATCCGGGGCCCATTCCCGTTGACGACACCTACGACGAGAACTTCCCGGGCATGATGTCGCGTTTGAGCGCGCTCACCGAGTTTGTCAAATCCAGAGAAGTGATCGACGACAGCGCGGTTGATCGCCTGTTGAGTGAGCTTGTGCACGACGATGGACATCCGTTGCTCAATAAGGGCTCAGGCGATTTCATAGTTGGCCTGATCGGTGGGGTAGGTCGGCGGGCGCCGAATCGCTTTGCTGAGGGCGCCCGTCGGCGCTTGGCCGAGGGAGTTGCAGTGTATCTGCGCGCAGGCGGTGGGCGCGGTTCGCCGGGGGATGAAGCCGACGCTGCTCTTGCGCTGATGGTGTTCGTCGATGAGAACGAGGCCTACCGGGCCATGGCGGATGAGTTGCTCATGGATGCGCTGAGTTGGGCAACGACGGTAGAGAGCAAAGTGTTTGTAGACTCGGTCAACAAGCGCTGCGCCCAAGCCTGGGGCGATTCGTTCTGGATCGACGCGGCGGATGCCGAGTTGCCGGCCGACTTTCCCGCCGACCCGCCCAAAGCGTATTGGGAGGCAATCGAAGCGCTGCGGTCCCTCGTCGCCGAACCCGAGTTGGACGAGCGGAACCGGCTTAGGCTGTTGCGCGACGCGAGTCGGCGTTGTCAGGCGCGGTTCGAGGACGCGCGCCTGAGCGACGACCTGATCGCCCGGCTGTTGCTCGCCTATCGACTGGTGTTGCGCCGCTCGCCCGAGGCGCCCGAGCGGCTCGGCGCCGAGATCGAGCGAGACCTGGTCAGTTTGGCCCGCAAGGAGCGGCTTGAATCCGACCGGTTGTGGGACAACTGGATGCGCGCGGCGACGGCTTTGGGGCCGAACCGGGTGACGGACATGACGCGGCGCGCCCTGGAGAAACTCGCCCGCGATCCGGATCTGAACGCCAAGCGACAGGGCGACATCGCGCATCTGGCTGATCTGGTCAGACCCGCCGAGCGCTAGCCGCTAACGGCGCCGATCTCGGCTACACTCCGTTCCGCTGGCCGGTTGGATTGCAATGCGGCCAATGGCATTTGGAACGGAACGATGACCGAAGACTCCAGCCCCGCCCTCGAGCATTGCCCCGCGATTCGTGTCATGATGATGCCGCGCGATACCAACGCGCACGGCACAATCTTCGGCGGCGTACTGCTCAGCTATATCGACCAGGCCGGCGCGATCGAAGCCCGCAAACACACCGTCCACAAGTATGTCACCGTCGCAATGAACGGTGTCGAGTTCAAAGAGCCGGTGTTCGTCGGCGATGTGCTTAGTTTTTACACCTGCCTCGCCAAAGCCGGTCGCACGTCGATGACGATCGACGTCGTGGTTCAGGCCGAGCGCTTTACGAACCCGCGCGACGTGGTCACCGTGACGCAGGCGACGCTCGTGTATGTGGCGGTGGATAACAACGGGCGTCCGACGCCGATTGGAAAGCTCGCGGAGTAGGGCGGGGGCGCAGTTTCGCGTTACCGGATTCCCGCTTTTAGAGGGGGGACGCCTATTCGTCCTCATTTGCGCGCGGCGAATTCGCAGCGCCGATTCCGGCCGGCGCCTTCTCCAGGCGCTTCGCCTCAAACAAGTATGTCGGGACCTTCTCGCTCACCGTCCATAACGCCTTGCCGTCCGGCGTGTAGCACACCGCCTCGCCCTGCGGCTCCATCGCCAGCGAGATCATGCGCGGTCGCGTCGTGAAAATCTTGTCGAAATCCAAGTCGCCGTCGTCGTCCGGAAGGGTGTATTCCAGACCGCCGACATAGGTCCGCAGGATCAGTCGGCGGCCGTCTGGGCTGATGTCGCCGGCCGTAATCGTCTGCATCAGCGGGGCGGCGTTGGGCAGGAACGTCGGCTCGGCGATCTTGAACATACGCGTAATGCCTTCGCGCTTCCACGGCGCGGGGAGTTTGTAGACATCCACACGCGAGTTTGGACGGGCTCGCGTGACGAGATATCCGCAGCCTGTTTTCGGGTGCACCATGAACGTTTCCGCATTCGCGGGGCCGAGGGAGAGGCCGGTCTCGTAAAGGACCGGTTCGATGTCGAGCTTCTTCGGCGTGTCGTCGCTGATATTCGGCTCGGGAAAGCGATAAAGCTCCTTCGTACTCCGCTTGCCGTTGTTGTCGCCGATGTCGGCCACGACGACGTCCCATGTATCGGGCTTCTCGCCGGGCGCCATCGAGATATCTTCCCAATCGATGTTCTTTGCGCCGACGAGGCGGATCGTGACGCGTGTCTCGCCCTTTTTATCCACGACGAACACGAACGGGTCATTGTTGGAATCATTGATGATGTAGAACAGGCCGGGATTGGCGCGACTCGCGGCGATGCCGGAGGCTTCGCGTATGCGCTCGTCCTTCAACTCGCAAACCGACTCCGGCCAGTCATAGGGCGAGTCGTCCGCGCTGGACCGCGGGGCGGGCGGTGTCGGCGGGGCCGGTTTGGGTTCGGATTGGGCCCCGCAACTCGACGCGAATATCCCGATCAACAAGACACAAATCACGCGCGACATGGCGGCATTCTCCAGCAGACGACCGAAAGGCTAGAACAAGCCACCGGAGTATATCGCCGATGTAGATCGCGTTGACGACGTCGCCGAGGAGGGGGTCAACGCAGGCCGGGCGCTGTGGGCCCGCATCATCGCCCCCTCGAAACACCCGCCTTTGGCGACCAAGCCACACCCCCAACCGAGGCCAGCAATCCCGCGGAAACGCCGAGGAAAAGGATGCCCGATCCGCCGGCCGAAACAAACGGCAGCGAAATGCCCTTCGTTGGAACGGTGTTGGTAACGACGGCGATATTGAACACGGCCTGAAGGAATATCGTCAGCGTGACGCCACAGGCGATCATGCGGCCAAGCGGGTCAACCGCCTGGCGCGCGATGTGCCAGCCGCGCGCGAGCAGACACAGGAACAACACCATCACCAGCAACCCACCGGCGACGCCGAGTTCTTCGCAGAGAATAGCGAAGATGAAGTCGTTGTTGTCCTGGGGCAGATAGCCGTACTTACGGACGCCCGCGCCGAGGCCGCGTCCCCACCAGCCGCCGGAGCCGATCGCCAGCAGAGACTGGCCGATCTGGTAGCCGTCATCCAGCGGGTCCTTCGCGCCGTACCACCAGGTCCACACGCGCTGTAGACGATAGGGTCGCATAAACGCGGCAACGACCATCAGCGCCACGCCGGCGACGACCGTCAGGCTCAGGTCGCGCTTGCGAGCGCCGCCGACATACAGCAGCGCGAGCAAGACAACCGTCAGCAGGGCGGCGGTGCCCAGGTCCTCCCGCACCGTCAGCACGATCAGCGCCGCGCCGGCCACGAGCGGAAAGTAGTAACCGAAGCGCGTCGCGACCTGCCAGCCGGGCCGCGCCAGCACGCCCGCCATTCCCAGGATCAGCGCGATCTTCGCGAGTTCCGGTGGTTGAAAACTAAGCGGCAGCGGGCCGGGCAACACCGTGATCGAGCGCACCGCGCCCATCCGCAGGTCGCCAAGACCGACATTCAATGCCAACAGGCACGCGAGCGCCAACCCGTACACGAGCGCGATCAGCGCGCAGTCCCGCTTGCGCCGCCAGGCGAAGACTCTGTAGTCGACATGCGAAACGAACAGCATCGCGAGAAAACCCGCGACCGCGAACACGCATTGGCGCAGCGGCGTGCGATGCCACTGGCGCAGATTCAGTTCGGCGCCTTCCACCGACACCGAGGCCGAGTAAACCATGACCACGCCGATGACCATCAGCGCGCCGACGATCGCCAGCACACCGCGATCCGGCGACACAACCCCCGGCAGCGTGTCATCCACGACCGGCAGAATCGGGGCGGAGACACCAGGTGATCGGCGGGCGGAACGGCCATGAGCGGTGGGCGTAGCGCTCATCGCAGCTTCATCGTCGCCAGCGCGAAGACGGCAAACAGCGCCGAAACCAGCCAGAACCGCGTCACGGTCTGCGTTTCGGTCCATCCGCCGAGATGGAAATGGTGATGCAGCGGCGCACATCGAAAAACCCGGCGCCGTGTGGACTTGTATGAGATCACCTGAATGATCACTGAAACGGCTTCGATTACGAAGACGCCGCCGACGATGAAGAGCATCACTTCGAGGCGGGTGACGATCGCCACGTAGCCCATCAATCCACCGAGGGGCAGCGCGCCGGTGTCACCCATAAACACTTGCGCAGGGTAAGCGTTGTACCATAAGAACCCGAGACAGGCTCCGGTTGCTGCTCCGCACATCACGGCCAGCTCCGCCGCGCCGGGGATATGAAAGAACAGCAGCTGTTTCGCCAGCGCGGCGGTCCCGACGACCCACGCGAGCACCATGAACGCGAATCCCGTGAGCGACATGCACCCACTGGCAAGGCCGTCCATACCGTCCGTCAGGTTCACGGCATTGGACGTAAACGCGATCACCAGAATCGTAATCAGAACGAAAACCCACGTGCTCAGCGCGACGCCGTAGTAATCGCCAATACGTTCGCCCTTGTAGAACGGGATACTGAGCACGTTGAAGTAAGGGCTGTACTCCACGTCCGGGGCCAGCTGCCCGGCGACGGCGGCAGTTTTCCCCATGCGCCAGATGAAGACGGCGAGCAGCGCCCCCAGCCCGACCTGAAAAACGAGCTTCTCCCAACTCTTCAGCCCGTCGCGCGTGCCGGCGCGGCGATCCGCCGTCAGTTTCAACCAGTCGTCCACCCCGCCGAGCGCGGCGAGCCACACGACACAGATCAGCCCCATACGCACGTAGAAGTTTGTGGTATCGGCGAGCAGCAAGGTCGCCACGATAATCGCGGCGACGATCAGGACACCGCCCATGGTCGGCGTATTCTTCTTGCCGGCGGTGATCTCGTTGAGCCGAACGTGATCAAACTCAGGCGCGTCGGCGACCTTCATCCGCACGAGTGTGCGAATGACCATCGGCCCGAACATCCACACAAGCGCAAAACCAAGCAGGAGCGCCAACGTGGCGCGGAACAGCGCGCTCTGATACGCGTAGGGGCGACCTTCTAGAAGCCAATCAAATAGATGGTATAGCATCAGGAAGCCGCCGCCGTTTCGAATCGCCGACGCAACGGCTCCAGCACGCGCTCCAGCCCGACTCTGCGCGACGCCTTGAGCAAGACGGCGTCGCCCGGCGCGAGCCAGTCGCTGAGATGCGCGCCGCAGGCGTCGACGTCGGCGCAGGAAAATACTGTCGGGCCGTACAATCGCGAGCCGCCGAACACATCCGCCATCATCTCTCCGGCTGCGCCGATCAACACGACATGATTCACGCGGCTCGCGCCCAACACGTTCGCGACTTCGCGGTGCAACCGGGCGCTGTGGCGGCCGAGTTCCGCCATCTCACCGAAGGCTACGACGCGCCGGCCCGTGACAGGGAGCGATTCCAGCGTGTCGATGGCCAGCGCCGCGCTGCGCGGATTCGCGTTGTAGGCGTCATTCAGGACCGTCACGTCGCCAATGCGCGAAAGCTCGCCCCGCATTGGCGGGGGCTGGAACGAGCGCAATCGCTCAGCGATTTCGTCATGAGAGAAGCCGTAGCGCAGCGCGATGGCAATCGCGCCGGCAGCGTTGAGCGCGTTACAC
The DNA here is from genome assembly GCA_020427345.1 of Phycisphaerales bacterium. Lineage (GTDB taxonomy): Bacteria > Planctomycetota > Phycisphaerae > UBA1845 > Fen-1342 > DSPM01. The sequence continues at coordinate 5,732 of JAGQOO010000184.1, forward strand.
CGCCCCGGCGTCGGCAGGGCGTACTCAAAGCGGTTGTTCAGGCGGAATTTCAACCATGGCGCCTCGTAGCGGGCTTCGCTCAGGCGCAGCTCGGCTGAAACGTCCGAGCGCGCTGCGGCCTTGCCGTGCGTCTCTTCGAGGCCAAAACGCGCCACGCCGAAGCCATCCCCGGTAATCGGTGTGTGGTCCTCAAGCTCCGCATTGATCGCCGCAAACCCGCCGCGTCTCAAACACGGCAGGATCGACGCCTCCTCCACGGCCACGCCTGCGAGGTCGTTCAGACCTTCAAGGTGTTCCTCAGCGATCGAGGTAAGCACGACCATGTCGGGCGCGGCGATCTGCCCCAGTGCGGCGACTTCGCCCGGCGCGTTTGTGCCGATTTCTACAACCAGGTAATCATCACCAAGTTCCGACGACAGCAACGTCAGCGGCACCCCAATCGCGTTGTTGAAGCTCTTCGGCGACGCCTGTCCGCGCATGCGGCTGGACAGCAGGTGGTGAATCATCGCCTTGGTCGTTGTTTTGCCATTGCTGCCGACAACCGCGATCACATCCGCCGAGCCTTGTTCGCGGTGGAAGTGCGCGAGGCGCCCGAGGGCCGCAATTGTGTCGTCGACGCCGATCAGCGTCGCGTTCGGGTGGGCGGCTGAGAGCCCGATCAGGCGATCCAGTCGCACGACAGCGGCCAGCGCGCCGCCTTGCAGCGCGCCCGACACAAAGTCATGACCGTCGAACCGCTCGCCCGGTATCGCGAAGAACAGGTCGCCGGCCTCGATCGCGCGCGAATCCGTACAAACCCGGCTGACGCTGACATCACGCAGCTTCTCCGGCCCCCGTCCGCGCATCGCAGATATCACTTCG
>JAGQOO010000185.1 GCA_020427345.1 Phycisphaerales bacterium
CTCCGCTGGCGGCGCACGACGCGGGAAAGTCGGTGCGGCCCGGAGTGTATCCGGCGGTCCGATCGACCGCGACCGGAGGCCAAATTGAGTCCCGAAAAAAATGCGCCGAAAACAGTTGACGAAATCAACGCCCCCGGTAGGCTTCCGCGCGCAGTTGATCTTCGGAGGAGCTACGGATGACAGAGATCACAGTCGCCAGCGAACGAGGTTTGTTCTGGAGAGCAAACGAGTTTGAAGCGTCAACGTTGGCGAAAGGCGGTTTTGGCGCCCTGTCGCTCGATGCCGCCAAGCGCGACGACGATGACGACTTCGATGACGATGACGATTTCGAGTTCGACGATGACGAGGACGACGACGACGAGGACTTCGACGACGACTTCGACGACGATGAAGAAGACGACGACGATGATGATGACGACTTCGGCGACGACGAGGATGACGACTACTAGGTCGCGAAGCCGAGTTCCCCCGGTCTCGGCGCGGCTTAGTGTCGAGGTCTGATAAGCTCGTTTCCTCCCCGGGGCGGGCCGAATGTGACAATCCTGAAGGGGCCCGGTCGCGCGGTCGATACACCCGCATGACCGAGCCCTCGATTCAGCCGGAACGCGACGCCCCTTCAACCGAAATCGACGATCGCCGGGCCGAAGACAAGCCCGACCGTCGCGGTGTTGTCGAACGCCGCAAATTCACTGATTCGGCGATGGATCGCCGCCGCGGCCCCGGGCGCCGCCGCACCGACTACCGGCGCGACGCGGAAGAGGGGCACATGAATGAAGAGCAGTTGGAGTTCATCCGCGCAATCGACGAGTACAAGCGCGTGAATTCCCGCCCGTTCCCCACATGGACAGAAGTCCTCGACCTGCTGCTTTACCTCGGCTATCGCAAGGTCGCCCCGGTCGGCGAGTTCCGCCTATCCAAGGGGCGCGAAACGCCTGAGCGGTAGCCGCCGCTATTTCTCCTTCTTCTCCGGCGATTTGCGCGGCTCCTCTCCGCTGATTCTCTTCCACGCGGCGTCGGCCTGTTTTGCCTGCTCGTCGTGTGACTGCTTCTGCCACTTCGCGCGCGTGTCGCCGAAAATGCCGTCGTAAAACAGGAACAGCCGGTCATCCTTGACGATGAACGACTTCGGATCGGGCTGTGTCTTGTCACCGTCCTTCATCGCCCATGAGCACCAACCGCCGTGCGCCGGCTCGTAGCGCGCCGGGTTCTGCTCAAACCGCTTTCGATTGGTTGGATTCGCGAAAAAGTACGTCACGCCTTCGTGTTTGAACGAGATGTCGGGCTTGCCCTTTGTGGCCTTGCCGCCGCCTTCCGGGAAATACGCGACCGGGTCGTACCCGCCGATCGCCAGCCCGTTCTTGGGCAGGTCCCATTCCTTGATGTTTCGAACCGGCTTTTTCTCCGGCTTAGGATCGTCCGCCCAGGAAACGCCAGTCGTCAAAGTCACGATCGTCAGCAATAGCGTCGCGAGCCGTTTGTCGCGGATAATCGTCATCGGTGGGCCTCCTGATCCCGGTTGTTGCGCCCTCCTGACAACGGATTCCAGCCGCCGCGTATTCCGCGATGGACGCCGCGCGCGAATCCGCTCTACCATGCCGTCGATCTGAGGAGACAAACGTGGCCAACCAACTGCCCGGCGCCTGTTCGTGCGCCGTGATGACGGCTTTCAAGCAGCCGATCGAAGTGCGCGAATACCAACTGCCCGACGATCTGCGTCCCGGCGAGATTCTGCTGCGCACGGAACTGGCCGGCATGTGTGGGACCGACGTTCATCTGCACAAGGGCGAGCTCAAAGTCCCACTGCCACTCATCATGGGCCACGAGACAACCGGCTTCATCGCCGCGCTGGGCGATTCGAACACGCGCGATTGGCTCGGAACGCCCCTGCGCGTCGGCGATCGCGTTTCCTTCACGGTCGGGCGACCCTGCGGAAAGTGTCGCTATTGCCGCGTGCATCGCCTGCCCAGTCGCTGCCTGAATCGCAAGGCCTATGGCGTCAACACGCCCGCCGGCGATGCGCCGCACCTGTTGGGCGGCTACGGGCAATATCACTTTCTCTATCCCGATACGGCGGTATTCAAGCTGCCAGACGACTTGCCGAGCGAGTCGGTTGTGGGCGCGGGCTGCGCCCTCGTCACCGCCGTTCACGGCTTTGAGCGCCTGCGCATGCAATGGGGCCAATCGGTCGTTGTGCAGGGCGCGGGACCGGTCGGGCTCGCCGCGCTGGCCGTCGCCAAAGAAGCCGGCGCACGCCCGGCGATCGTCATCGGCGGCCCGCGCGATCGCCTCGAACGTTGCAAGCGTTTCGGCGCCGATCTCACAATCGATATCGAGGAAACGCCCGATCCAGCGAAGCGACTGAAGCTCGTCCGCGAGGCGACCTACGGCCTTGGCGCAGACATCGTGGTCGAGTGCGTGTGCATGCCGCAAGCAGTCGCCGAAGGCTGGGAACTATGCCGCGACGGCGGCAGCTACCTCGTCCTCGGCCACTACGGCGACGCCGGCCCGACCAGCCTGAACCCGCACGTCATCACGCGCAAGGAACTGACGATCATCGGCTCCTACGGCAGCGAGCCGCAACATTGGACCGTCGCGCTGGAGTTCCTGCGTGAGCGCCGCAAGGAGTATCCATTCGAGGAACTTGTCACACACCGTTTCGGCCTGAGCCAGGTCAACGAGGCGCTGACCGCCGTGGCGAACTGGCAGACCGGCAAAGCGGTGATTCTGCCGAACGGATGAGGGGCGCTACTCCTAGAACAGCGCCGTCGGATCCGCTTCCGTAATCAGCAGAAACCCGTCCTCCGCATCGCCCGGCTCCATCGGGTCGGCGTTTGCCCCGTACATCACCGTTCCGCCCGTGCCGCCGTCACCCGCGCTTGCGCCGCCGCCGCCGCCGCCCGAGCGCATGCTCGACGTGATCGACGCCGCCGCGCCGGTCGCACCCGCCGCGCCCGCCGCAATGTCGACGCCGCCTTCGCTCAACACTTCAGGCGCAATCATGTGCACGAAACCGCCGCCACCGCCACCGCCCGCGCCGCTGTCCGACGTGCTGGCGCCGCCCGCGCCGCCGCGCACGGCGATCATCCCGCCGGCCTGATTCGAAACACTCGTGGCCGACGCGAGCATGATCACGCCGCCACCTCCACCGCCGCCGCCATCCACACCCGCCGAGCCTTCCGCGATGATCTCGCCGATGTTCGAAATCGCGCCTTCGGCGATGATCGTGAGACCGCCGCCACCGTTGCCGCCTTTGCCCATGCCGGCCCCGCCGCCGCCACCGGCCCGCACGCCGATCCGCAACGTCTGCCGCGCTTCGAATTCGGACAGCCCGTTGGAGGCCGCGCCGCCGCTGCGCAGTTCCGCATCGCCGCCGACTTCGCCCGACGCGGCGGCCAGTGTCGCGACGCCGGGCTCCGGCGGGCGCGTGGCCGCGAACAGCGTGGAACTGTCGACGCCGACGCGATCGCCGCCCTCGCCGCCCGTCTTGACGACGATACGCCCTTTGTTGGTGAACGCGCCCTTGATGCGCAGCACCGCGCCGCTCTGAATTGTCAGCGTCACACCCGCGTCCACCGAAAAGTCGTTGAACTGCAGGTTGCGCTCATTATCCAACGTGTCGTCGCCGGAATAAGACCGATCGCCTGCGGAACCATCACCGTAAATCGGACGCAAAAATACAGTCTGAACGACCGTCGTCGGTTCGTTGCCGTCATTCGGCTTGTTCGAATCGTCCGGCTTGTTCGTGTCGGGCGACGTGTCGTTGCCATCCGGCATGTCGCCGTTGCTGTCGTTCGGCGTCATCGAATTCGGCGTATTCGGGTCCGGCATCGGGTTATCCATCATCGGGCATCCGGCGATCAGCAGGGTTGAGAGCACGGCGAGCAGCGTTTGCGATTTCATCGCGATTGATCCTCCGAGTATGCGGCATGAATGATCAGCGTCGGGAACACGGACTTCCGCAGTATAAGCGCTAACGAGTGTCACTTCGGAACAACTTGAACGGAAGCCGCCCGCACCGGCCGTAACCGATGCGGGCGCTTCGTTGCGACCCCCTGCGGCAAGGCCCTACTTCCACAGGGAGCGGCGGCGCTTCATCCCCCCCAGCGAGGCCAACGACGCCATCGAGGCGAACGCGGCGCCAAATCCACAGAACGGGCTCGACAGCAGCACATCAGCCTCGTCCAGGTACTCAGCGGGCTCCCCATCTTCGTAGCGCTCTTCCTCGTGGCGATCGTTGGCGTAGTCGCCGTCTTCCGTGTCATTCGGGTCAAACTCGTTGTAATCCGGCTGAATGTCGTTCGGCTCGGCCGTCTCCTCGTACACATTCGGCTCGTCGTTATCGTTGACCTCGTTCGGATCGACGAAGTTCAGCGTGTTCGGGTCCGTGAAGTCGCCTGTGTTCGGATCAACCACATCCACTGTGTTCGGATCGTTCTCGTCGATCGGCTCATTCGGCTCTTCGCCCGGCACGTTCGGCTCCGGCTCATCCGGCTGCGGCGCCTCGACCGCCGACGCCCTTACGTAGAAGCGATGCAACCCGTCGCTCGTCTGCATGAACACCTGGGTATTCGCGAATGGCGTGGCAACGACCGGCGAATAGTCGATCGCCATCGCCGTGCTTCCGTTCGGCGACAGCTTGCCGCCGGCTTCTAGCGCCGGCTGAATCAGCGTGAACTGCGTCGCCTGGGCGCCGCCCAGCGAAATCGGCGGATCGTCAGTGAAGAAGATGTCCTCGTCGCCGATGTTGCGGAGGACAATGACCATCCGGGTCGTGTCGCCGACGGTCGTCTGCCCCATGTCTTGCGTCGCAAAGTCGGCGAAGAGGACGCCGTCGCGGCTCATGCGCAGGTCGCCGACCGCGTCAACCTCAGCGATTGAGGACGCCGTCGACATCAGCACGAGGGCGCCGACCAACAGGTTAAGGTTACGAAAGTGAGCGTGAGTCCGGTTCGCGTTCATCGTATGGCTCCTTCGAATATCAAGCCGTTTAGGGTTCAGGCGGGGTTCGACCCGCTTCATCCCTGTCACGCGGAACTCACTCCCACGGACCGCGCCGCCAGCTTTTTTTCTGAGATATCGCCGAAAGGCCGATAAGCGGGATGTTGACAGCCGACCACCGCAGTCGTGGGATACGCCAATGGTCGATCAGCCCGCCCACAATCCGAGCAGCGGCAGCCGCAGCACGGCGGACGACGACACGCTGATGCAGCGCCTCCGAGATGGAAACGTCGGGGCCGCCGCGGCGCTCACACGTCGGTACTGGGACGCGATCTGGCGGTTCGCGGCAAATTACCTGGGCGATGAATCGCTGGCCGAAGACGTGACGCAGGACACATTCGCCAAACTGCTGAATCCCGAATTGCTACCTGAGGGCGCGGTTCGCCCGTGGCTGTACAAGGTCGCGCGAAATCGCTGCCTCGACATCATTCGTCGCCACGGCCGCAGCCCGACGCACAATCGCAACATCCGCACGGGCTTTGATGCGCAGACACAGACCGCCGGCCCCCAGACGCGCATGAACCGCGACGAGCGACAGGCGCTGATCCGGCAGATCATTGATCAGATGCCGGATGATCATCGCAGCGTGCTGATGTTGAAGTACTTCGAAGGGTTGTCGCGCGAGGAGATCGCGGGCGCGCTCGAACTCACCGACGCGGCCGTAAAGGGACGACTCGCGCGGGCGTCCGAAGCGCTGCGATCCGAACTCGCGCGCATCACGGGCACATGGCAATGAGTTGCGCAGTCGCCCGCGACGCGTTGTGGGAATGGCTGCACGCGGAGGACGACGCGGACAGTTCGCTCAGCGCGCACGTCGAAAGCTGCGCCGCGTGTCGCGAACGCATCGTCGAAATGCGGGCGCTCCTCGACGATCTTCAGAAAATCTCCGTCGACGAAGCGCCTGTCACGGTTACGTCCACCACCCCGACCCAGGTCGACGATTTTCGCGTGCTCGGCCAACTCGGCGCAGGCGGGATGGGCGTTGTCTATGAGGCGGAGCAGATATCGCCGCGACGTCGCGTCGCCCTGAAGGTCATTCGCGGCGGGCGCTTTGTGGACGACGCGCAGGTCCGCATGTTTCAACGCGAAGCCCAGACGCTCGCGCGATTGCAGCATCCCGGTATTGCCACGATCTTCGCCGCCGGTCAAACGGGCGAAGGGCAACACTTCTTCGCGATGGAACGAATCGACGGGGTCGCGCTGAACGACTTTGTCAACGGACATACGCAGCCGCCGCGGGCGCCACTCGGCTTGCGCGACCGAATCGAATTGTTCATTCGTGTATGCGACGCCATCCGCTACGCCCATCAGCGCGGCGTCATCCACCGCGATCTCAAGCCGTCGAACATTCTCGTCACGCGCGACGGCGAGCCCAAAGTGCTGGACTTCGGCCTCGCCCGCCTGATCGAGCCGGACGAGGCGGCGCCATCGATCCAGACCGAGACCGGCCGCGTCATGGGGACGTTGCAATACATGAGCCCCGAGCAGGCCCGCGGCGCGACGCAGGAAATCGACACCCGCACCGATGTCTACGCGCTCGGCGTGATCCTTTACGAAATCCTCACCGGCAGCCCGCCGTACGAGGTGACCG
>JAGQOO010000186.1 GCA_020427345.1 Phycisphaerales bacterium
GCGATGACCCATTGCGCTACGCACCAGACGCCGAGCACAATCTCAATCGCCCATACGCGCGAGCGAACCGCCCGATATCTGCTCACGCCGCGCGCCGCGCCGGCGCTGCCGGACTTTGGCGTGCGCACAAACTCGCCGCCGCGCGTGAACCAACCGTTGATGACGGCCAGACCGTTGTTGACCGACAGGCCGAAGCCGACGGTGATCAGGCCGATGAGCGTCGAAGCGCGCGGCCATTTGCCGGTCAGGCGCCGCCGTGCCAGCATATACGCGAGCGACGGGCCGATCGCCGCGAAAACGACGATCGCCGATGTGACGCCGAACCACGCGGTCATCAGGTCCGGATCGCCAATCCACAGCAACGGCTGACCAATAACGGCCATCAGCAGCATCCACAGGTTGACCGAGTAGCCGAGCAGATGCAGCGTCGCTTCGGCCTTGGTTGACAACGGCAGCGGGCTGCGCCAGACGCGGCCCAGCAGCTTGCGCGCGGTCTGAATCGAGCCGGTCGCCCAGCGGCGTTGCTGCGCCTTCAGTGCGTTGACATCGGCCGGAATCTCGGCCGGCGCCTCCGCGTCGAGATGGAAGACAATCTTCCAACCGGCAAGCTGCGCCCGATACGACAGGTCGAGGTCTTCGGTCACGGTATCGCCCGACCAGCCGCCCACGCCCGGCGCATCGATCGCGGAGCGTCGCCACAGGCCCGCCGTGCCGTTGAAGTTCAGCAGCATGCCATTCCACGCGCGGGCGGGTTGTTCGATGGCAAAGTGGCCGTCCATCCCGAGCGCGACGGCGCGGGTGATCCATGTTTCGTCGCGGTTCAGGTGGCCCCAGCGACCCTGCACGCACGCGACTTTCGCGTCGACGAGCGCGAGCGGAATCAGATTGCGGAGAAAATCCGGGCCCGGCAGAAAGTCCGCATCGAAGATCGCGATGAACTCGCCGCGCGCTGTCGTCACGCCGTGCGCGAGCGCCCCGGCTTTGTAGTGAGTTCGGTTCGAGCGACGCACGACCTTGATGTCTACGCCACGATCGCGCCAACGCCACGCCGCTCTGTCGATCACATCACGCGTCGCGTCATTGCTGTCGTCGAGAATCTGGATTTCGTGCCGATCGCGCGGGTAGTCGATCGCCGCGACCGCATCGATCAATCGCTCGACAACGGCGACTTCGTTGTAGATGGGCAGTTGTGTGGTGACAACCGGCCAGTCAGTGTCCGTCGCGGTTACCTGGAACGAGGCGATCGTCTCCCGTTGACGTGCGAGGAGGCCATCGCGGCGGCGCGACAGCCAGATCAGCACATACATGTGGGCGCCGAAGATCCCCGGAAGGATCATCAGCGCCACAAAAAGCACCAACGCGATCTCGCGAACCGTTTCGATCGACGACGCCCCTCGATGCGGCTGACGCGCCCGCGCTGAACCCCGCGCCGGCGAGGTCAGCCGATTAGCGCTTGCCGGGCGTTTTCTGCGCTTGCGGCTTGGCGGCGGCCTCCGTGGTTTCCGTCGGCGTCGCCGCTAGCGTCGCCGCCTCAGCGCGCTGCTTGCGCGTTGGCAGGCGGTTCAGGTTGTCCTTCAGCTTGTCGAAGTAACGATCGACTGTCCTGTCCATTCGATGTAGCGAGGCCTCGGCTTCCGCTTTCATTTCCGGCGTGTCGGCCTTCTTGATCAGCGCTTCCGCTTCGACGCGACGCGACGCATTCTTGGCCTTGTAGCTGTCGCGATTGGACTGCGCTTCCTTCAGATACATTCGTGCCTTCTGCTGTTGCTCATCTGTCAGCTTGTAGCGCGCGATGAACTCGTCGGTGTACTGCTCCCACTCGTCCTTTGGCTTTACCGGAGCCGCGGCGCCCTTCACATTCGGCGCGCCGGGCGCGGGGGGAGCGCCTTCGACGCCGCTGACGGAGCCGGCGCCGCTCGGCGCGCCGCCATTCATGGCGTCCTGGCGGGCGGCCTCGATGATCTTGTCGGCATCCTCGCGCTCTTTACGTTCCTTGTCGCGGCGCGCTTCCGGGTCGCCGATCCACTCGGTCTCGGGGTCATAGCCCCCGTCGGCCCAGACGGACATCTTGTTATTGACAAGGCCGATCCCGGTGTTGAAGGCGGCGAGCTCGCCGTCCAGCATGATCTGCTGGTCATCGTTCCAGAATTCGCGAAAGTCGTCGCTCATGTTGTTGACGACACCCTTGAACTCGTTGATCAGCGGCAACGCCCGCTGCGACCAGACGGCGACGGCGTTGGGCTCCGGCGCTTCGCCAGAAAGCTGCGCTTCGAAGAACTGGTTCATCAGCGTCTGGATCTCGGCGCGGTTTTCGTGCAGCCACTTCGGCACCCGCTCCTTGATCGTCGCGCGGGTTTCGTAGAGTTGTTCATCATCCAGGTCGTAATGGCCCGCCATTTCGTCGGTAATGCGATCAATGGCGAGGTCGATCATCCGTTCGGTCGGCCAGAAGCCCGCCTCGGGGACTTTCGCCTTCCACCGCTCCGACTCCTCCTGCGCAAGGACCGGCGCGGCAATTGTCAGACCCGCGAATACCAGGAACCAACGAACGCGCTTCGTGTCTCGCATGGGGGGAATCTCCAGAGGTTTGCTGACCATTAGTATATGGTGGACGCGGTCGCGCGAAAACCCGCTATACGTCTGTGCGAATTCTCTAATCCGACGCGGTTATTCGGTCCTACGCGGCCGTTCTTCACTACACGCCGGGCCGCAAAAGGCGCCAGGGACGCCGCCGAATTCAAGGCGCGCCATCAACTGGCGGACACCCGCCGATCTTCGCTTCGCTTACCAATTCTGGCGGAGCGCCGTCACGCCCCGATTCGCTAGAATCGCCGCCATGGCCGGAATCTTCGATCGTATCCTCGCCCGCGTCGCGTACATCCACGCCCGGAACGTGTTCGGCGCGTTCACCCGATCGCTGAACAAGGTCGACGCCGCCCAGGGCGCGTCCCTCGCGCGGGCGCTGGCGGTTGTTCGCGGCGGCGAATGGGGGCGGCAGCGCGGACTCGACCGTGTTTCAACCATGGCTGACCTGCGCCGCGCGACGCCGCTGCAGACCTATGAGGACATTCGGCCCTTCATTGACCGGGTCGCGGACGGCGACACCGGCGCCCTGTTCTCACTCGGTCAGCGGATTCACATGTTCGCGATGAGCAGCGGCACGGCGTCGCGCCCCAAGCGTGTGCCTGTGCCCAGCGCGTTTGTGAACGACTACAAACGCGGCTGGAACACCTTTGGCGTCCGCATGCTGACGGATCACCCGGACGCGATTCTCCGCGGAATCCTGCAGAGCAGCGGTCGCTATGACGAGAGCAAGTCCGCCGCAGGGATTCCGTGCGGGGCGATCACCGGCCTGATGGCGCGGACCCAAAAGGGCATCGTTCGCCGGTACTACGTGGCGCCCGCGGAACTGGCGCACATCGTTGACGTGCGGGCGCGCCAGTATGCCCAGATGCGGTTCGCGGTCGGCCGGGATGTGGCGTTTGCGGTCACTGCAAACCCATCCACGCTGATCAACATGGCCCGGATCGCGGATCAGGAATCAGAGCGCCTGATTCGCGACATTCGTGACGGCACGCTGATGCCGCCCGGAGCAGACGAGGATGTTCCAGGCGCCATTTGCGCCGCGCTCAAACCCGATCCCGCTCGCGCTCGACAGCTTGAGACGCTCCGAACACAACACGGCCGCCTCGCCCCGCGCGACTATTGGCGCTTGTCGTTCGTGGCCTGCTGGACCGGCGGCACAATGGGGCATTACCTGCCGCGTCTGGCGGACTGGTGGGGCGATGTTCCCGTCCGCGACATCGGCCTGCTCGCCAGCGAGGGTCGCGTCACGATCCCTCTCGATGACGATGTCGCGGCCGGCGTTCTTGATGTGCGATCGGGAGTGTTCGAGTTCATCCCGGTTGAGCAGTTCGACTCACCCAAACCCGACACGGCGGGCCCGCGCGAGGTCGAGGTGGGCCGCGAGTACGCCGTTGTCCTGACCAACACGACCGGTCTTGTCCGCTACCGGCTCGACGACATTGTCCGCGTGGAAGGCTGGGTCGGGCAGTCGCCCCTTTTGCGTTTCATGCGCCGAGGCGGCGGCGTTTCGTCGCTCGCGGGGGAGAAACTCACCGAAAGCCAGGTGGTGGCGGCGATGTCTGCGGCGTGCGAAGGACTTGGGGTCAAGGGCATCGAGTACGTCCTGGCGGCTCGCTGGGGTGATCCGCCTTGCTACGAACTACGCGCGATCGCGGCGGATCAGGATTTGGGAGCGGCTGTCGACTCGGCTCTTTGCGCGCAGAATGACGAATACTCGTCGCGCCGGTCAAGCGGGCGCCTCGGTTCAGTCGTCGTTATTCCATGGCAGGAAAACGACTTGCGGTCCTTTGACGCCGCCCTGATCAAGGCGCGTGGCTCCGCGCCCGAACAGTACAAGCGCCCGTGCCTGTTGAGCGATCCCGAGTTCTTCACGAAAAAATCCACCCACAACCCGAGTCCGTAAGTCCGAATAAGTAAACGACCTACCGCCGGCCTTCCAAAAAAGTTTACCCAAATTACCAGAATCGCGTGGAAATGGTTTGACTCTGGTGGGTTCTGTGGTAAATTGAACAAGTCATCTGCCGGATCGGCAGATTACCCAGACTAACAATGACGTAGGGCGCCATCGGCGACGCGACAAGGATGTCACGGCCGAGCACGGTACCCGTCTACCCACTGCCACGGAGGAGCAGCATGGCGACAGCAACGAAGGGGCGGAAGGCTGGCGAGAACATGGACGCCGTCTGGAAGCGATTTCGGCGCACGAAGGCGGTCGAACTGCGGAACAAGCTCATTGAGCACTACATGCCGCTGGTCACAAAGCTGGCCGAGATCATGTCTCGCCGACTCTGGCCGCGGGTGACCGCCGACGAACTCGCCAGCGCGGGGTTTGACGGTCTGATCGCCGCGGTCAGCGGGTTTGACCCGGCCCGGGGGGTGAAATTCGAAACCTATTGCCGTCAGCGGATCGTCGGCGCCATCCGCGACTGGCAGCGCGAAATCGACCCGCTCGGCCGATCCGGCCGCACATTCGAACGCCGCCTGACGGCGATCGAAGACGAGTTTCAGGCGGTAAATGGTCGCCACCCCACGAGCCGCGAATTGGCCGCGAAGATGGAGCTGCCGATCGTGAAATTCAACAAGATGCGAAAAACCGTGACCGCGTCCCATTGTGTCCCGCTGGACGGCTCAACCGAACGCAACGAAGAATCCCGCAGCTCCGTGATCTCGCCCGCCGACCCCGGCCCCAGCCCGGTCGACCACACCGAACGCGAACTCATCCGTGATTACCTGACGCGCGGCCTGAAAGAGCAGGACCGCCTGATCATCACGCTGTACTACTACGAGAAATTGACGATGTCGGAGATTGGCTCGGTGCTCGGCGTAAGCGAATCACGCGTCTGCCAGCGCCATGCGGAGATCGTCGAGCAGATGCGTACGCGGTTCGCGCATCAGACGTGCGACTTGGTGGCATAGTTCGTCCTCATAAGAACGTATTACGAGCCCGATCGTCGCTCCCAAACGCGGCGACCGGGCTCTTTCATCACGCCAATTCCACAAACATCGCCGTTTTCTCCTCGCCCGAACCGGTACGCCGCAGGGGACGAAAAAAACATGCGGGCTCAACGCCGCCAACTGTCGGGCGTTTAGAATCCGGCATCGGCGAGCACGGTCGAACCTCGCCAGGTGTGCGAAAGGGAGGCAACAGGACTTTATGGCCAGTCGGCTGATCAATAACACGAAGACCGCTGTCCTGCTGGGCGGGTTGATGGGGTTGTGTCTGCTTGTCGGCTATGTCGCCGGCGGGCGGCAGGGGTTGCTGTTCGGCCTCCTGTTCGGCGGCATGGGCAACATCATCTCGTTCTTCTTTTCCGACAAGATCGCGATGGCCGCGATGGGCGGGCGCGAACTCCAACGCGAGGAAATCCCGTGGCTGTTCGACATGATCGAGCGGCTCGCCCAGCGGGCCGGCTTGCCGATGCCGCGCGTGTATCTGTGTCCGCAGCCGGCGCCGAACGCGTTTGCGACCGGGCGCGGACCGAGCCACGCGGCTGTCGGCGTCACGCGGGGCATGCTGGAGTTCCCGCGCGATGAGCTCGAGGGCGTCCTCGCGCACGAGCTCGGCCACGTGAAGCACCGCGACATGCTGATCTCAACGATCGCCGCCGTCATGGCCGGCATCATCAGTTACGCCGGCTACATGCTGATGTTCTTCGGCGGCGGGCGCGACAGCCGGGACAATCCGCTTGGCGGGATCGGCGCGTTGCTGATGATCATTCTCGCGCCGCTGGCGGCGGGGCTGATTCACATGGCGATCTCGCGGCAGCGCGAATTCGCGGCCGACAGCTTCGGCGGCGAACTCGCGGGCGATCCGCTGAAACTCGCCAACGCGCTGGCCCGGCTGCAGCATGGCAATAACCACCTGCCGACCGATACGAATCCTGCGTTTCACGGCTTGTAC
>JAGQOO010000187.1 GCA_020427345.1 Phycisphaerales bacterium
CGCTCGAATCTTCATGACATACTTCGAAACGCGCGCGATGAACCAGCACTATCGCGAAGCGGAGGCCGTGCTGATCTCGGACGAGGGCAACCCGCTTTTCTAACCGCCACTTCATCCGTCCCGGCGGCTACTCAATCGGCAACCGCAAAAACGGCTCGCCGCGCCCCTCGCCAATAATCTCCTCCACAATCTCCCGCACCGCCCGCCGCTGCCCCGGCCACATTAACTCGCCCAGCGCCTCGTCCGTCGGCAACCAGCGAAAATCCGTGTGTTCGTCGCACAGCGTCACGGTCGCGTCCGACGCGACTTCCGCCGCAAAGCCCGGGCACATGTAAATCGCGTCCTCGGCCGCGACAAAGAACGGGTTAACGCCTTCCAACTGCCAGAATCGTGTCGGCGTCAGGCCGGTTTCCTCGCGCATCTCACGCAGAGCGGCCGCCACCGCAGTTTCGGTCTGTTCAATAGTTCCATGAACTACCTGCCAGGTCGAGCCGATCCGTCGCCCCGCCGCCCGCAGCAGTAGCAGAAATTTCGGGCCGTCGGGCGCCCGCCTGAACACATAGACATCGACAATCGGCGCGATAATGCGCATCATATGATCTCCGTCCGGATCGGATCCGATCCGGGCTCGGATAGAATGTCGCGCATGTCCGCCAAAGGCAACATTACTGTTGTTGCGCTCGCCAGTGCGGCTGACGTGTGCGGGTTCACTGAACAGTCGCACGTGGTCGGTCCGTCATCGACCGTCGAAACGGTCATCGCCGATCTGGAGCGCGCCGCGCCAAGGCTCGCCGCCGTCCGCGCCCGTCTCCGCTTCGCGATCAATGGCGAGTACGCCGACACCCGCGCGCCGCTGCAATCGGGGGACGAACTGGCGATCATCCCGCCCGTATCGGGAGGATAAGGATGGATCTCGGGGGTGGTCCTTCGGTGGGTGTCTCGCTGACGCGCGAGCCGCTCGATCTGGCAGAACTGTCTCGAGCTGTGGCGGTTGACGGCGTTGGGGCGATCGCGACATTTGTCGGCGTTGTGCGGCCGGACGTGCGCTCAGGCGAAGCAACCCTGGCGGCACTCGATTACACGGCGCACGAGGACATGGCAATCAAGCAGATGCGCCGCGTTTGTGAGGAAACCTGCCGCCTCGTGGGAGCGAAGGCGATCCGGCTGGTTCATCGGGTCGGCAAACTCCGCGTCGGCGAAGTGTCGTTGGCGGTGGTAGTGAGCGCGGCCCATCGCGCCGAGGCGTTTGACGCCTGCCGGATTGTCACGGAGCGCCTCAAAGTCGACGTGCCGATCTTCAAGCGCGACGTGTGGTCCGACGGCGAGGAGAACTGGGTCAACGGATTGGATAGCGCATGAGCCCGTCGCGCCGCGTCTGTTGGATACTGCTGCTCGCGGCCGGCGTCTCGACTTGGGTCGGGTGCTCCAAACCGGCGGGCGAGCAGACCCAAGTCGAGGCGCCGAATCCGGTCACGCCGCCAACAAATGTAACGACCTCTCCCGCGCCTGAAGCGC
Source organism: Phycisphaerales bacterium (assembly GCA_020427345.1). Lineage (GTDB taxonomy): Bacteria > Planctomycetota > Phycisphaerae > UBA1845 > Fen-1342 > DSPM01. The sequence goes on from JAGQOO010000187.1 coordinate 1,516, forward strand.
AGGTTCCGCCGCAGCCGGCTCAAGACGTCTCCGACGACACTCCGCGGTTGCTCGTCGAGAGCCAGGGCTGGGACACCGTCACCGCGCTGATGAAGCTATTGAACGAAGACACGCGCCTCAGCGCGGCCGTGCGCCTGGCGCGTTTGTCAGAGGTGAAGCCGGCCTGCCTCCCCGACCCAATCCCGGACAGTCTGCTTAGCAAGCTCACGGTTGAGCCCTTGTCCGACCTGTACTGGGCAATCGGCCTTCCGACAGACGGCAGCACCGCGCGGCTGCGCTGCCCCGTGTTGATCGAAATGGATGGCACGGTGATTGAACCGGCGGATGGCGCCGAGGCGGAGACCGCGCTGTTGTACGCTCCGACCGAGGCCGGTTTTCCCAGCGTAATCATTACGCCGCACCGCCTGCTGCTGATCAGCGAGCGCGTCTATGCCGCCGCGGTCGGCAAGGATTTCGCGCCACTTCGCTTCGAGATGCGGGAAAAGGACGGCATTCGTTATGTCGCGCTAGTGCTGCCGCTCGACGATGCGCGGCAGCAGCAGCCGGACGCGACGGAAGCCGTCGAGGTCGCGCAGTATCGGTGGGACGCGTACGAGCGGTTGTTCGTCGGTCCGATTTCGGCGAGTTATCCCGAGCCCTACAACGGTCGCTTTGAAATGGATCTGGAGCTGAGCGAGGCGCTGCTGCCCAAGGGCGGCGATCTCGAGGTTGAGCCGCTCGAAAACAAGCCGCCGCCGGGAATACCCGGGACTGATCCAAACCAGGTGACGGAGCCGCCGTTCTAGTTCACATCCGCCGCGGTTCAGGCTTCGATATCGAGGCGTTGGCCGGGCTCGTCGGGCGCGTCATGCTTTGGCGCGGCGCCGGAGTCGTTGGAATCGTCTGCGTCAGTTCCGCCACCCTCATCAAACGCGCGTCCCTGGCTGCCCGCGCCCTCGGCGTCGGCATAAACAGATGTGTCGGCGTCGGTGTCCTCAATCTTGTCGCGGAGTTTTTCTGCAAAGGCGCTTTCGCGCGTCTCGGCGTCGCGTGTGACTTCACGGGCCTTGTCGGTCGCGGCGCGCTGCTGTGCGCCAGCGATCTGGATGATGGATGACAAGGGATTGGGCGGAATTGCGGACATGCTTGTGGTCCGTGGCGTCGCCCCCTCCAGCTCGCGACGCCCTTTTGTGTTTCGCTACGCGATCGTGTCGACGGTCGCGGAAGATTGCTGCGCGGGCATCACGGGCAGTTGTTCCAGTTGCTCGCGCATGCGGGAGATAATCGCCGAGTGCATCTGGCTGACGCGGGATTCGGACAGGTCGAGCGTAGCGCCGATTTCCTTCATGGTCATCTGCTCGTAATAGTAAAGCACGATGATCAGGCGCTCCGCGCGCGAAAGGCCGCGCGTGACGAGTTCCTTCAGGTCACTCTTCTGCGCCTCGAAAACCGGGTCGACGCTCAGCTCGTCGGGCAGGACGTCGATCTCGGACACTTCCCGGGACGAGTCGGAATCGCCGAACGTCTGCGACAGGGAAATCTGCGAGACCGCCGTCGCGTCGCGAATCAGTTTGTCGAATTCCGGTTTGGGCAAGTCCATCCGCTGCGCGATCTCGTTCTCGCTCGGCATGCGACCGAGTTCGACTTCGAGCGTTCGAACCGTTTCGTCCAGCTTGTGGGCGCGGTGTCGCACCAGGCGCGGCACCCAGTCCATGCTGCGCAGCTCGTCCAGAATGGCGCCGCGAATACGCGGGGCGCAATAGGTTTCGAACTTCACGCCACGATCAAGATCAAACGCGTCGATCGCGTCGACCAGGCCGAAGATGCCCGCGCTCATCAGGTCGTCGACATCCACCTCATCAGGCAGCTTCAGTGCGAGGCGTTCCGCCGCATAACGCGCAAGATGCACATAATGCTCGACGAGTTGGTTGCGCAGCGACTCATCGCCCGTTCGCTTGTAGCGTTTCCAGGTCTTCGTCAGGTTCGCCTCGTCCGCGATGGCGCGTGCGGCCGGCACGCGGCTGACCCGCCGGTAGCGTCCACTTGTCGTTGCCCGTCTGTTCATGAGGCGCTAGCTCGCTTGTGTGGTTGCGTTAGTCGGCGTTCGGGGATCGCCCTCGGCGCCCGAAACGCGGCCATGATCGATGTCGTATTTCTTGCGCTGCAGGTGATCGCGTAACGCCAGCTTTCCCGCCCAGGTCACCGCCTGCGAGATGAACAGGGCGATCGTCATTGCGATCAGCGCGCGGCTCAGCACCGTCCAGAAGGAATTGCCGGCCGAAACGCCGGACAGCAGCGCGACCGCGAAGGCGAGCATGGAGATTTGAGCACTGATTTGCGAGATCATGCGTATTCCCATCCGGCCTATCGGCGGCGAAACTCATCGAAGTGTTCGGACTTGGCCCGCTCCGGCAGGAATCGCCGGAGTTCGGTCCGATAGCGCCGGCTCACCCGCAAATCGCGCGGGCGATGCGCTCGGGGCTGGCCTCCCGTAGGTCGTTCGGCACGATCTGGCCGTCGCACAGATATGAGACCTCCAGTTGCAGCCGATCGATCGCGTTCAGCACAACGCCTAAACCGACGGCCTCGTCAAGGCCGGTGAACGTCACGCGGGTGACGCCAAGCCCCTTGAATCGCTCGGCGGCGGCGGCCTGCCTGCGGGCGTCCCACGTCACCGGAATCACCAGGTGGGTTTCATCCACACGCGCGGCGCGCAGCATCGCCGCGAGACGCGCCAGGCGGCCAGGATCGCGCGGGCCGACGCCGGGCGTGTCGATCAGCAATGTGTCGACGTCATGCAGGCCGCGGCACAAGTCGCGCACACACTGTTCGGTCTGGGCGACGTGCGCCTCCACACCGAGGAGTTCGGCGTAGCGCCGCACCTGCTCGCCCGTGGCCATGCGGTGCATGTCGATCGACAGCAGCGCGACGCGCCGTTTTTGCTTCAGCGAAAGCTGTGCGGCCAGTTTCGCGATCGTGGTCGTTTTTCCGCATCCGGGCGGGCCGATCAGCGCGACGCGGCGCAGGCCCTGATCTGAATCGCCGATGCCGCCGGTGGTCGGCACGCTTTCCCGAATGACATCAATCAAAGCGGCTTTCAGCCGACCCGGCGCGGCTGCGCGGGCCGCGGCACGGCGCACGATCCGCATTGCGAGTTCGTCCGCAACTTCCTGCTCGACAAGTCGCGTGTAATACATCTGCAGTTCCGGCGTAAGGCGCCCGCCTGTGTCGGCCGGCTTCGCGACGGCTCCTCTCTGCTCCCCTGTGGCGCCATGCGGGGCGGCGGTAATCTCAAACCCGCCCGAGCCGAGCAAACCGCCGGCGCGTGGCGGGAGCGAGCGTGTCCCGAGAATCACGGCGTCAGCCCCCAACTCGCGCTTGACCCGCGCGAGCGCTTCCGGCATCGTCGCCGCCTGGAATGTCCGCAATTCAGACGTCAATGCTCACCACTCCATGCGCCCGCACATCCAGGCCGCGAATAATCTCGTTCAGCGCCAGCACCGGCGTCTGCGGTAACGTCGGCTCGATCAGCCGTCGCGCCCACGCGCGAATCTGCGGCGAACACAGGATCACCACCGGCGCCCCACCCGCCGCCGGCCCGGCCGCTTCGACCTGCTCGCGCGCTCGTGCGGCGAATTGGGCCTGACGATCGGGCGGGATGTTGAGCGATGACCCCATGTCGTGACGCTGAATCGCGCCGCTGATGTAGTCTTCGGTCGCGGGGTCGATCGAGACGCAATGAACGACGCCGGTGATGTCCCGGTATTGCGCACAGATTGTTCGCGCCAGCGCGTTTCGCGCATATTCGGTCAGGATTTCGGGGTCCTTGGAGCGCGACGCCCAATCGCCAAGTGTTTCGAGCACAGTCTCCAGATCGCGAATCGGCACGCGCTCGCGCAGCAGGTTTTGCAGCACGCGCTGCACGTCGCCGATCTTCAACTGGTTTGGGATGACTTCATCCACCAAAGCCGCATTGGTCTGCTTCAGGTGATCGACGAGTTTGTGCGTTTCGGCGCGGGTCAGCAGATCAGCCGCATGCCGACGAATGACCTCGGTCAGATGCGTCGCGAGGACGCCGGTCGGCTCGACAACGGTGTAATTCGCACGCTCCGCGCGATCGCGATCACCGGGCGCAATCCATGCCGCCGGCAGCTGGAAAGCGGGTTCGACCGTCCGCTGGCCCGGCAAAGGCTCGCTGGTCATGCCGGAGTCGATCGCGAGCAACTGATCCGCCTGTAACTCACCCCGCGCGATTTCCTGCCCGCGCAGCATGATCGTGTACAGGTTCGCGTCGTGGCTGGCGTTATCTCGAATCCGCACCGGCGGCGCCACCAGGCCCAGGTCCGTAGCGAGTTGCCGCCGAAGCGATGCGATGCGGTCGAGCAGGTCGCCGCCGCGCGTGCGATCCACGAGCTTGACCAGCCCGAATCCGATCTGCAGTTCGAGCGCGTCGACGCCGAGGTTTGACTCGATCTGCTCCGGCTTAGCGCCTTCGCGAGCCTTGCGTTCCGCGGCCAGCTTCTTTGTTTCAGTCGATTGCGAGCGGTTCAGGAAGAACGCCATCGTGCCGCAGCCGGTCGCCAACGAGACGAGCGGCAACTTCGGCAGCGGCGTCAGCGTCAGCATCGCCAGAAAGCCGGCGGATGTGCCGAGCGCGACCGGTCGTGACAGCAACTGGCTCATCACTTCTTCGCCCATGTTGCTCTTGCCGGTGTTGCGCGTGACAAGCATGCCTGCCCCGACGGACAGGATGAAAGCGGGAATCTGGCTGGAGAGACCGTCGCCGATCGACAGTTTCGTGTAGATCTCAAGCGAGTCCATCAACCCGAGACCACCCTCAACCATGCCGACATAGAGGCCGCCGAGCACGTTGACAATCGTGATGATGATGCCGGCGATGGAGTCGCCGCGCACGAACTTGCTGGCGCCGTCAAAGAAAAAAAAAAAGTCGGCTT
>JAGQOO010000188.1 GCA_020427345.1 Phycisphaerales bacterium
CGCGGGATCGGCGTGGCGCTCAGCATCAACACGTCGACGGTTGAGCGCACTTGCTTGAGGCGCTCTTTCGCTTCCACGCCAAAGCGTTGCTCCTCGTCGATGATGACCAATCCGAGATCGGAGAAGCGCACGTCCTTCGAGAGGATGCGATGCGTGCCGATGAGGATGTCGACGCGCCCCTCGTGGGCGGCTTTCAAAATGCGCTTGGCATCGGCCGCGGTTCGAAATCGCGACAGCGACTCGATGGTAAACGGGTAGTCGGCAAGTCGCTCGCGAAACGTGACCAGGTGCTGTTCGGCGAGGACAGTGGTCGGCGCGAGCACGGCGACCTGCTTGCCGTACTCGATGACTTTGAACGCGGCCCGAATCGCCAGTTCGGTTTTGCCGAACCCGACATCACCGCAGATGAGACGATCCATCGGTCGCGGGCGGGTAAGGTCGGATTTGATCTCGCCCAGCGCGCGGAGTTGATCTTCGGTTTCGGTGTAAGGAAAGGCGTCTTCAAACTCCGCCTGCCAGTGCGTGTCGGATGGATACGCGATGCCCTCGTCGGTCGCGCGGCGGGCTTGCAGCGCCAGGAGTTCGGCGGCGAGGTCAGAAACGGCGTCAGCGACGCGATCTCTCGCGCGTTTCCATGCGCTGCCGCCGACCTTGCTGAGCACCGGCTTGCCCTTGGCCGCGCCGATGTACTTCTGCACGACGTGAATCTGGCTGACGGGTGTGTGAACCGTCGCGCCGTCCGCGAACTCGATTTCGAGGTACTCGCCCGTCTGGTCGGATCGGGTCAGCGTTTTCAACCCGACGAAACGCCCGATGCCATGCGCGATGTGCACGACGTGATCGCCGGGATTCAGATCAAAGAAGCTGTCGATCGGCCGGGCGGGCGCGACGCGGCGCAGCGTGCGTCGGCGAGCGCGATGGAACAGCTCGTGATTCGGGACAAAGGCCGTGTCGCCCCAGCGAAATCCGCGGCGCAATCCGCCAATCGCGGTTGAGACGCGCGAGACACCCTCGGTCGCCTGATCGAGCAATTCGCGAAGACGTTGCTGTTCGCCGAGGTTGTCGCAGAAAACCACAACTTCGCACTCGCGCGACAACTCGGCGAGCGCGTCAAACGCCTGCTCGGTCTTCGCCTCGAACTGCGGGAGGCTGCCGACATCCAGCCGAACGTCCGCGGCGGCGGCGAAGCGCGAGAAATGCAGTTGTGCGAAGCTGTTGAACCGCTCAAACAGCACGTCCGGCTGAATCAGCCCGGCGCGCTCGCCGAGGCGTTGCAGGCAGGTGCGGCCGATCTCCTGCGTTTCGGTCGGCTCGACAATCACGACGAGCGTGTCGGCCGGAGCGAGCGCGAGGAAACTCGTCGTCTCTTCGTGGGGCGCGTCACGCCGCCAGCCGTCGACGATCGCCGGCGCTGGCAGGCGGATGGCCTCGATGGTTTGCGACGATCGCTGCGTGCCCGCGTCAAACAGGCGGATGGAGTCGACATCGTCGCCGAACAACTCGATCCGCACGGGCCGATCTCGGCCAGGCGCGAATACGTCAACGATGCCGCCGCGATACGCGTAGTCCCCGGGTTGTTCGACCTGTTCGCATCGCACGAAGCCCTGTTCGTCGAGCCAGCTGGTGAACTCATCGGTTTTCAGCGTCTGCCCGACGCGGATCGGCCGGCAATGCCGTTGCACGGCGATTTCGCTCGGTACCGGCTGCATCATCGCCAGAATCGGCGCGACGATGACGGGCGGCGCCGTATCGCTATTGGTTTCGAGCAGGCGCAGGCAGAGTCGCAGGCGCTCGGCGAGCGTTTCCTGGTCGGGTGAGTCGCCCGGCATCTGGTCGAGCGCGGGCAGGAGGTCGGGCGCGTACCCGAGAGCGGTTTCGAGGTCGTCGCGGATCTCGTCGGCGTCGTCGGTGTGCGCGGTGATCAGCAGGAGGGGGCGCCGAGTGGCTTCGGCGATCAGGCCGGCGAGGATGGGCGCAGCAGATCCCCATAACCCATCGGCCGCGACCGGGGTCTTCGCGTTCTTCAGCAGATCCGCCAAGCGCGCGACGCGCGGATCCTGTCGCATGGGCCGCAACGCGTCCACCACGATCATTCTATCGGCGCGGGCGGAGTCTCGGTGGGAGGGCGCAAAGAAAGGAGGCCCGCCGGTTTGCCGACGGGCCTCGCGAAGACGACTCAGCGAGAGTGTGTTTCTGTTTGCGAACTCACCCCCGCGGGTGATTTACCACTTGTAGCCGCCGAACGGACGAGCGCTGATGTTCGGCGAGCAGGCGATCAGCCAGTTCGAGCCGTTGCCGCGCGTGACGGCCTTGACGCCCTGGCCATACTTCTTGCGGAGCTCGCGGCAAGCCGCGGTCGGGCTGAATTCGGCGAAGCGGGCGCCGAACTTCTGCGTGAATTCCTTGTTCGAGAACTTGAAGACGCGAACGCCGTTGTTGACCAGCTTCATCCAGCGGTTGGCGGTCGTCGGCGAGAAGGCCGTGACGCGGCTGCTGCCGGAGAACTGGCTCTGCAGGTTCTTGTACGAACCCATGCGGGCCTGAATCTCGTTGCGGGCGGTCGAGAACTGCGTCGGGCTGTAGCTGTTGGTCGAGCGGGCGCTGGTGGTGCGGCCGTACGAGCTACTACGATTCCACGTCGACGAGGCGCTGGTGCGTCGGGCGCCGTAGCGCTTGCTGCTGTTACGGGCATAAGCCATGGAGCAATCTCCCAAAGTCTCGCTGTTCGTCCAGTTTCCAAAACCATGGACTTCCAATTGAAGTCGCTGGTGGTATCGGTTGCGCGTCGGCGCAGATTGAGGAATTTCGCCGGATTTCTTAAAGTCCGGGCGATGAAAACAACACGCCATCTGACGGTCATGGCGGCGATACTGAGCTTTTGGGGCTGCGAAAAAAGGCCCTCCGACGCGCAGAACGCCGAAAACGCACGGCCGACACGCGTTGTGCTGTACACGTCGGTTGATCAACCGTTCGCTGAGGAGATCATCAAGAATTTTCAGCGCGCGACGGGAATCGAGGTCGCGCCGGTGTTTGATTCGGAAGCCGGCAAGACGACCGGACTGCTCGGTCGATTGCGGCGTGAGGCGGCCGCGCCGCGCTGCGATGTTTGGTGGTCGAGTGAAATATTTGGAACAATTGAACTGGCGCGCGCGGGCGTGCTCGCCGCATACGACAGTCCACCCGCCGCCGACATTCCTTCCCAGTGGCGCGATTCCGAGCGGCGCTGGACCGCTTTCGGCGCGCGGGCGCGCGTGCTGGCCTTCCGTGCCGACGGGCTCGCGCGCGACAAGGCGCCGACCAGTTGGGACCAACTCGCTGCGCCCGAGTGGGCCGGTCGCCTCGCGATCGCGAACCCTCAATTCGGCACAACCCGCGGCCATGTCGCAGCGATGTTCGCCTACTGGGGCGACGAACGGGCGACGGCGTTTCTCGAAGCGCTGCGAGTTAATGGCGCGTTAATCGCCGACGGCAACGCGCAATGCGTGCGGCTCGTTGACGGTGAAGCGGCGCTGATCGGCGCGACGGACACAGATGACGTGTGGATGTCCCAGGCCAACGGGCGGCCGATCGACCTCGTATATCCGGCGCTGACGGAAGAGATTCGGGTGATGTGGATACCCTGCAGCGTCGGCCTCGTTAGTGGCGCCCCGAACGCGGGCGCCGCCCGGCGGCTGATCGACTACCTCGCGTCGGCGGAGGTCGAGCGCGCGTTGGCACGGAGCGATTCCCGGAACGTCCCCGTGCGTCAGGGATTGCGGGTGGAAATGGGCCTTGAGGGGCCCGCGCCGACGCCCCTCGACTTCGACAAAGTCGTGGATCACCTCCCCCGAGCGATGGCGGCGGCCCGCGATATACTTTTGCGCTAGTTTTCTAGTGGCTGGCGCGCCCCGTTCGGGCGAATATCACTCTTGAGGTCACGCGGACCCGGTGATCCGGGCCGGCGGCGCCTGTGACTGGAGTCAGGAGCGTTTCATGTTTCCCTTGCGCCGCGTCCGCCGTTGGGATCGCGCGTTCATATCGTTACCCCTGGTGCTGTCGGCGATGTGGGTGTCACGGACCGCCGTCGGGTCGGAAGAGGCGGCCATCATCCCGATCGTCGGTCCGATCACGGACATTACGCGCGACAGCCTCGACCGCCGCGTGGACGAGGCGATCGCCGACGGCGCCAAAGTGATCGTGTTTGAACTGGACACGCCGGGCGGCATGGTGACCAGTTCGCTCGACATCTGCTCAACGATCAAGAACCTCCCGACCGACGTGCGCAGTGTGGCGTGGATCCATGATGACGCCCTGAGCGCGGGCGCGATGATTGCCGTCGCGTGCCACGAAATCGTCGTGGCAAAGTCGGTTCGATTCGGCGATTGCGCGCCGATCATGGTAGATCCGGCCGGCGGATTGACCGAGATGCCGCCCGCCGAGCGCGCCAAAATGGAAAGCCCGATTCTGCAGGAGTTTCGAGACTCGGCGGTGCGAAACGGGTTCGACCCGCTGCTGTGTCGGGCGATGGTGACGGTTGGTCAGGAAGTCTGGTGGCTGGAAGACGCGGAGTCGGGGCAGCGCGAGTTCGTCGGCCCCGAAGAGAAGAAGCGCCGCATCGACGACCAACCGGATGGGCCTTGGAAACTCGTTTCGTCGTTCGAGTTAGACGGCCATACGTATCCGGTGGAGCAGCCGATCGACCGCGGGGACGCCTTGCTGACCATGACGCAGGCGGAGGCGCGGGCCTATGGCTTTGCCCACGCCGTGGCGGGCGATGAGGTAACTTTGCGGGATGTCCTGCAGCTGTCCAGGCTGCCGTCGCGCATCGAAGTCAACGGTTGGGAGCAATTTGCGTCCTGGCTGAACAGCCCGATGATTCGCGGCCTGTTGATGGTTGTGTTCCTGCTTGCGGGTTATATGGAACTCCAATCGCCGGGCGTGATTCTGCCGGGCATCGTGGCGCTTGTCGCGCTGGGGATTTTTCTGGCGGCCCCCTACGCGGCCGGCCTCGCGGACGTATGGACGATCGTGCTGCTTGTGCTCGGCCTCGGTCTGCTGGCGGTTGAAGTATTCCTGTTGCCAGGGTTCGGCATCGCGGGTGTGTTAGGGTTCCTGCTCGTGCTAGGATCGCTTCTGGGCACGTTTGTGCCGTCTGAGCCAAACACGCCGTGGTTCAGCATGCCCAAGCTGCAAGGGACATGGGACGCCCTGCACGACGGCGTGCTCGTGATGGCCAGCAGTATGGTCATTTCGGTGATTGGGATTCTGTTGCTGCTGACGTACGGTCAGCATATTCCGCTCGTGAAGCGGGTCTTGCTGGCGAATCCCGAGCCCATCCCGACGGGCCCGGTCCCGCCGCCGCGCGCGGACCTGCTGCCGGGCGACATTGGCGTGGTGACTGGCGCTTTACGGCCCGGGGGGCAGGCGCGATTCGGGCATGAGATATATGATGTGTCGTCCCAAGGCGAATATGTGGACGCCGGTGCGCGCGTTCAGGTAATGCGTCATCAGGGACATACGATTGTCGTGCGACCGCTGCCGACTGACGTGTAGGCGGGCGGAAGCGGTGAGCTGCGGAGCGATATAAGGAACGACCACATGCTGGGACAATTCGGAATCAGCGCCGGCGCGATGACGCTCGCGGCCGGTTCAATGGACATCAAGTCGATGGTCGTTTGGGGCATCGCCCTGTTCGCGATCATCCTGTTTTTCTTCGCGGTGATCGTGTTTGCGAACTTCGGCCGGTTGTATATCGAGGCATGGAGCGCCGGCGCGAACGTGAAGCTCGCCGAGCTGATCGGTATGTGGCTGCGCAAGGTCGCCAGCACGGTGATTGTCCGGACGAAGATTCAGGCCGTAAAAGGCGGTCTGGAGGAAATCACGACCGCAGCGCTGGAGTCACATTATCTTGCGCGCGGCCGGGTGGAGAACGTCGTTCACGCGCTGATTTCCGCGCAACGCGCCAACATTCCGTTGGACTTCAAGACGGCCTGCGCAATCGACCTGGCCGGTCGTGACATCGTCGACGCCGTCAACACGACCGTGAATCCGAAGGTCATCGATTGCCCGAACCCGGCGCAGGGCCGGACGACGATCGATGCTGTCGCGAAGGATGGAATTCAGCTGAAAGCCCGCGCCCGCGTCACGGTGAAGACGAATATCTATCGCCTTGTTGGTGGCGCCACCGAGGAGACCGTCATCGCCCGAGTCGGCGAAGGCATCGTCTCCGCGATCGGCTCGGCCGGCACCCATACTGAAGTGCTGGAGAATCCTGACAAGATATCCAAGGCGGTGCTGGCCAAGGGGCTCGACGGCGGGACGGCGTATGAGATTCTGTCGATCGACATCGCCGATGTGGACGTAGGTGAAAACATCGGCGCCCGTCTGCGCGAGGATCAGGCCGAGGCCGACAAGAAGCTCTACCAGGCCGAAGCCGAAAAACGCCGCGCGATGGCCATCGCCCAG
>JAGQOO010000189.1 GCA_020427345.1 Phycisphaerales bacterium
AAGAGACTAAGAAGGCGCCAAAGGTGGACTTCGGCGGCTAACGGTTTGTGAGGAATGCCGCGCGGGCGTCGGCCCCATTGGGCCGGCGTCCGCGCTATCATCATGTGATGAACGCCTTCGCGGAAAATCCGGCAATTGATCGCCATGAGCGCCGCCGGCGCAACATGGTGACCCAGCAACTTCGCGCCTCCGGGATTGAGGACACGCTCGTGCTCGACGCGATGAGCCGGATTCCGCGCGAGTGGTTCGTGCCGGCGGAACTGATCGAATCGGCGTATGACGATCGCGCACTCAAAATCGATTGCGGCCAGACGATTTCGCAGCCGTACATCGTTGCGCGGATGAGCGAATTGCTGGAGCTTCGTCCGACCGACCGCGTGCTGGAGATCGGCGCCGGATCGGGGTATCAGACCGCCGTGCTGGCGACGATCGCCGCGCGCGTGTATTCGATCGAGCGCATCGCCGCGCTCGCGGAAGTCGCGACCAAGCGCCTGAACGCGCTCGGCCTGCGCAACGTCGACATGCATGTCGGCGACGGCTCGCTCGGCTGGCCGGAACACGCGCCGTATGACGCCATCATCGTCACGGCCGGCGCCCCGAGCGTGCCGCAAACGCTGATCGACCAACTCGCGGAAGGCGGCCGACTCGTCGCGCCGGTCGGCGAGTTGCGCGACCAGCACCTGATTCGCCTGCGCCGGACCGGCGGCCGCATTGCGCGCGAAGACCTGCTGCCGTGCCGATTTGTGCCGTTGATCGGTGAAAAGGGTTAGCCGGAAACCGACTAACCATATCGATGGGCGAGCTTTGCGTCAGCGTCGATCTAGCTCTCATTCGGCCATCCACGGGCCGCCGAATGCCTACCCCAACAACCCCGGAAACTCCGCCCGAAGCCACGATCGAATCGCTTCCATATCCGCCGCCGTAACCCCCGCCGCCTCGGCGTCGCCCAGCGCCTGATTCACGCCATCGACATCGCCCGCCTGCGCCCGCAGCCAAGCCAGCCAGCCCCACGCGCCGACGTGCGCCGGCTCCACGGCGATCGCCGCCTGCAGCCACGGCTCCACATCCGGCCGCGCGATCGGCGGATTCCGCACATACAAGGTCGCCAATTGCACATACGCGTCGGCCAGTCGCCGCTCGACGCTCGCATCCCCGCTCAGTCGCGCGAGCGTCTTCCGCGCTTCGGCCTCATCGCCGGTTTCCAAGGCGACCAGCGCCTTGTCAAACAGCGCGCCTTCAAACGCGACGTCCCGCGCGGCGTGATCTTCGATCAACGTCCGCAGCAGCCCCTGGGCATGAATCTCCTGCCTCGCGGCGACAAGATAGCGCACGCGCCGCAGTTCAAACGGCCGGCGCTGCGTATCCGCCTTTTGCTTCTGAATATCCGGCAATCGCGAGATCGCTTGCAGACTGGCGTCCGCCGCGTAAATCGCGTTCTTCAATCCAGACCGGTAACGGTACTCCGCTTCTTCCAGCTTCGTCACTGAGAACAAGGTCGGAAATCGGCTCGACACAAGTGGCACGTAATACAGTGCGGAAGCCGGCAGCGTCGCGTGGGCGGCGTCATGGAAATCGCCTCGAATCGCCAGGAACGCCGCCTGCAGGCGGTATATCTCCGGGGCTAGGTGACCGAGAATAGTGTCGGCGTCGCTCTGCGGATTGATCGGCAGCGCCTCGCGCCGCAGCCCCTCGAGCGTGTCGGGGAACGCCGGATCTTTGGCCAGATCAAGCAGCGCCGCCCGCCAGCGCGCGTGGAAGGTCACGGGAACACGCTCGCCGTTGTCGTCCGGAATCAGATCGTTGCGCAGCGCGTCGCGCAGCAGTTCAATACGCTCAACCGTCGTCGCCGGATAGCGCGTGAGCGCCATCAGCGTTTCGAAGTCGTACGGATCGCGGCGTCGGTGCATGCGCCAGGCCTGATCCGCTGCCGCGCTCCAGTCCTGTGCCAGTTTCGGATTGAACGGCTCCTGCAGGGCGGAGAGCATCTCTGCCGCGCGCGCCGCGATCGCCGCCACGCGCCCGAACAACGCGGCCCGATGATGCAAATCGTTCGCCGCTTGATGCGTCAGCGTCAAGCGCTCCACCGCCTCCGCGTGTAATGCCGACAAAGTCGCCCGGTCCGCGCCATTGTTGTACGCCTGACCGAATCGCAGGAATGCCAACTGCCCGGCGTCTTCGCGGGCTTGCAGCGCCTCATGTGCCGCGAGTAGTTGTCGCACCGGGTCAAGCAGCAGATGCTCGGCGGCGAGCGCGTCACTCGTCGCGAGGTCGAGATTCCCCGCCGCCCGCGCTACCGCCGCCTCGCGACGCAACAGGGCGCCTTCCCAATCCGAGATCGCGGCCCAGCCCGCGCCCGTCGTGGCGATCAAAGCGGCAAAGCCGATCGCGATACGGGCTGCGGGGCGCGCCGTCGATGGCGTTGAAACCTGCTGCGCCTTGGCCGATTCCTCGCTTCCGCCGTGTGAGACGCTTCGACACGCGGCCCACAATAGCCCCAACAACGTTAACATCACCGCGGGGGGGCCCGGCAATCGCAAGCCCACTCCGAACAAGCTGTCGACGATGAGCGAAGTCAGCGCGGCGATCAGTGCGATGAACAGCCCACGCCGTGCGCGGGCTTGCGGGGTCCGCATCAGTGCCAGCGCTCCGAGCAGCGTCGCGACATAACCGCCAACAAACGTGACGCCACCAACCAGTCCGATCTCGGCGAGGACCTCGAACAACTCGTTGTGCGCATGCTCGACGAAGTTCGAGCCCATGAACGCGGCGGGATCCAGCGCGTTGTCATACGCTGACATGGCGGTGGCGTAGCGCGGGTACGCGCCCGCGCCCATACCGCTGATCGGCCGTTGTCCCCACATGTTCGCCGCGTACTGCCAGGCGTACAGCCGGAATCGAATCGTCGCGCCGCGGGCCATCGCGAAGTCAAACGAAGACTGCGACACCCACAGCGTCACACTCGCCAGAATCGTGATCGTGAACGCCATCAGCACCCAGCGGCCGCGTCGGCCGGCGGGCAGATACAACAGCATCCACAACCCCATCAGCATCCCGACTGCCGCTCCGCGCGAGCCCGCGAGTTTGAAGCACCACAGCAACGCCGGCGCGGCGATGAGTGACAGGACCATTCGCCGGATCCGGCTGCGTCGCTCTGTCGCGTTGAGGTCCGTATCGCGCCACGCGATCGCGCGAAGGCCCTGCCACACCCACATCAGGACGATGAGGATCGCCGGCGCAACGCAGGCGCCGAGCGTGCTCGGGTTGCCGATCGGAAACCCGGGGCGGTGGAATGGATTGCGCTCGTAGAAATACCACGCGCACAGCCCACCGCCCAAGGCGGCGATGACGACATACGCCAGGAGGACGCGTTCGATGTGTCGCGGTTCGATCGTCCATGCCACGCCGATCGCGTATGCGATCGCGAGGCCGTATAGCGTCGCCTGCCCGATCGAACTCGACGCGTCGCCCGACCATCCCGCTGACGCGAAAGAAACGCCCACCCACGCGATCAGGAACACCTGCGCAAAGAACCACGCGCCGCGATCCGCGCTTCGTTCCGGCGGCAGCAAGCCTGACAGGAACGCTCGCGCCGCAAACAGGATCAGCGCAACGCACGCGGCGAGGTGAAACACAAAAGTCTTGACCTCAACCCCGTTCGGCGTTTGGGCGACATGGCCTAGCGCCATCCCCTCGATCAACGGGCGTAGCAGGGACTCGGGGCTCCACGGGATCTGCCCCGGGAATGTGCCGCCGGCAACCGGGCTGATGAGGAACCATGTGCCGAAGAGGGTCAGGATCGCGAGCGCGGCCGCCAGCGCCGAGATCGTGAGGCGTGCCCGATTGGCGGTCGCAACGACAGCAGGCGCCTGCTCGCTCAGTGCTTGGCTCCGTTCGGCCGCAAGTCAGAGGCGTTCACCGCCGTCGGCGACCGTGTTCAGTCGGGTTCCGTCGACGGTTGGCCCATTCCCGCCGCGCGGCGTTCCAGTACGTGCACGACGGTTTCCAGGCGAGAACGCACTTTCGCCGTATCCCACGGGCGCGAGTCCTTGTCCTGTTCGCAACAATCCATGATCAGTCGCGACAATGGTAGCGGGATGTCCGCGACGAGTTCGTGCGGCGGGACATTGCTGCGCTCAGCGTCGAGCGACAGTTTCTTTTCGCCGACCGCGCCCGCCGGAAGCGCGGTTCGCAGCCACTTGCCCGTAAACGTGGAATACATCGTTGCGCCGAGATTGTAGATGTCCGTGCGCTGATCGAGCGGATTTCGCTGCACCTGCTCCGGGGCGATGTAATCGGGTGTGCCCTGCACGCGCTGCTTGGTGAATCCGACCGGGCAGCTTTGGCCAAAGTCGATCAGCTTGATCGAGCTGTCCGCCATGACCATGATGTTGTTGGGCTTGACGTCGGCGTGCACGATGCCGCCTTTGTGCATGGCCGCCAGCGCGTCGGTCACCTTGATGAACAGGTTGACCAGCTTGATCAGGTCGCGCGGCTGGTCCGCGGGGAAGCGCTCTTCGAGGCGCACTCCGTCGACATACTCCATGACCAGAAACAGCTCGCGCACCTTCAGCCACTTCCGAACCGCCTTCAGGACGTACACCTTTCGCAGCATCGGGTGGTCGAATTTCCGCCCGACTTCGTACTCATTCGAGCACTGCTCCAGAAACCGGTCGTCCTGCGGGCCTTTGCGGACAGTGTGCTTGATCGCGACCTGCCGCCGCGTCGCCCGCTCAATCCCCTCGTAAATGACGGCCCCCGCGCCGCGGCCGATGCGGGTTCGGATGTCATAACCTGGTAGATTGGCGAATGCGCGCATGCGGTTCCGGATTCCGATTGATAAGAACGCGGTGTTGTACCAGACAGGGGAAAAGATGCCCAGTCGAAACGCCGGGAGGAGACTCGAACGCCTACTGGCGCGCCAAAAGGCCCTTGCGCATCAATAGGTCCGCCACCGAGACTGATTGGGGGTCGAGCGATGACGCGAGCTGGGGCGTCAACGACACACCGTCCATCGGCAGGCCATGCAGTTCGCGCAGGCTACCGATCACGGCCAGGAGTGTTCGCGCTTGGGCCTCAGGCAGGTCGGCTGCGTCCGATCCAACAACCAGCGCGCGAACCAGCGGGCCATTCGGCCGCCAATCGCGTTGACCGTCCGGGAAAAGAACCAACTCGTATTGTTCGGGATCAAACCGAACATCGACGGGAGCGTAGTCGATCAGGACGCGAACGACGGGGGCTTGGGCCGCGCTTTGGAGAACGCGGGGAGACGCCGTCCAACCCTGCCGTGCCGGCTCGATCCAGAGGAGGAAGCCCGCCGTCAGGGTCATGGCCGTCGCCAGACAGCCGAGCACCACGAAATTTCGACGTTCCTCCGCCACGGTCCATCCTCGGTTCGGCGTGGTCATCCTGACCCAGCGCCTATTTTGCCACCGACACGACACATTGCAACGTCCTGAAAGTCGAAATCCCCCATTTTTTTCGGAAGATCAGGCGACGACCGGAGTCGCGCGCAACATCAGCGGCGTCTGTCTCAATATACTAATCGGCATGGCGCAAAGCGTAGTGAAGACGACATTCTCTGCGGGATTAGCGCTGGCGGTGCTCCTTCCAACGCCCGAATCCGCCTCGGCAGATGTCGTAAAACTAGCCGATCGACCCGCGCTGACCGGCGTCGATGTCACCGACTTCGTCGATGGCGCGATTCGATTTCGCGGCGCCGCCAATCTCCAGATCATCCGTCCCTTGGCCGAGGTCGACTGGCTCGATCTCGAACAATCGCCCGCTTTCTCGGACGCCGAGCTCGCGCGGGTAGCGGGTGAGATGGCGACGGCCCTGGAGGGCTACCTGGCTGTGACAGAGCGTCCGCCGGCTCCCTGGGTCGGTCGACTGGCGCAAACCCGCGTGATCCAACTCAGCGACGATGCCGGCCGATTTGATGCCGCCGTCGCCCTGTATGTCGAAATGCTCCTGAGCTCGCCGGAGGCGGACGTGAGCATTCGCCCCCGGCGGCCGGGCCCGGGCGGCGGGGACTTGAACCGGCGCGCCCGGCAAACACTGCTGACGGCGCTTGAGGGGCGCCCAAAACCGCG
Organism: Phycisphaerales bacterium; assembly: GCA_020427345.1. Classification (GTDB taxonomy): domain Bacteria; phylum Planctomycetota; class Phycisphaerae; order UBA1845; family Fen-1342; genus DSPM01. The sequence continues at coordinate 6,090 of JAGQOO010000189.1, forward strand.
CACGGCAGACGCCCTTCGCTCCCTGCTGCTCGAAATCGGCCTGGTTGACGGCCTCAAGAACCCGCTCGATTTTGTCACAGAATCCGAAACCGCGCCCGCGAAACCAGGGGCCGACCTCCCCGCGCTGTTCGGCCCCGAGCGTCGGTCGGCGGCCGTGTCCAAGGCCGCCGTCTATCTGCCGACGAACTCGATGATCTGGTCGCTTGCGAGCGAGCGTGTGACGGCGGGTGATGGAACCGGCGCGTTGCAGCTTCTCGACGCCGCCCGGGAATGGACGCGTCCGTCTGATAAGGAGACGGCCCGCCTGTT
>JAGQOO010000018.1 GCA_020427345.1 Phycisphaerales bacterium
CCAACGCCGAGCGCCTCAGCGAAGACGCCGATCTGATCCTCGACGGAACCGACAACTTCGAAGCGCGGTTTCTGATCAACGATGTGGCGGTGAAGCTCGGCGTGCCGTGGGTCTACGGCGCGGTGATTGGCGCCGAAGGCGTCGTCATGCCGATTCTGCCCCGCGAGACGCCGTGCCTGCGGTGCGTCTGGGAGGAAGCGCCGCCACCCGGCACGACGGCGACCTGCGACACGGCCGGCGTGCTCGGGCCGGTTGTGCACATGGTGGCGGGCTTGCAGGCGCTGGAGGCGATGAAACTGCTCGGTGGAATGCGCGACGCGGTCACACGGAAGATGATCAGCATCGACGCATGGAGCGGGCGATTTCGGGCGTTGAACATGCAGCCCGCGTACGATCGTGGCCAGTGCCCATGCTGTAAGGGCGGGCAATACGAGTTTCTCTCCGGCGAGCGCGCATCAAATACGATTTCACTTTGTGGACGGGACGCGGTGCAGGTGCTGCCGCCGCCGGGGACGAGCGTTAACCTGACGGCGCTGGCGGATCGCCTGCGCAGCGCGCGGGCGACGATGAAAGGGCGCCTGCTGCGATTTACGGCGGACGCGTGCGAAGTGACGCTGTTTCCCGATGGCCGCGCGATCATCAAGGGGACGAACGACGTGACCGTCGCGCGGGGGGTGTATGCGAAATATGTGGGAGCTTGAGGATTTGGCGATCTGGCGATTTGGTGATTTGGTGATTTGGGGGCGACGCCGCGCGAATCACGCACCTGTTAGTCTTCGCGCCGGCGGCGCAGTCAGCGCTCTTCTCGCAGGCCTCCTGCTGATCGGCGCGACCGGTTGCAGTCATCGAGAGCCGGCGGCGGTGGAGTCGGCGAGCAACCCGGACTATCTGCAGTTCATCTCGCTGCGCGACAAGTTGAGCGAGGAGCCGAACAACACGCACACAATCGCGATCGAGGGCGTCGACGGGAAAACGTGGTATCGCGAAGCCGACATCGGCGCGAATCTCGCGGATGTGCGGTTGGGCGAGGTCTACGTCGCGCCGGCCGACCCCGCCGACGCGGCCGGGCCGTGGACGTTGACGCTGCGCTTCCGCGAAGAGTCGATCGACCGCCTGTCGGCGTGGTGCGAGCCGCGCATGGGCCGGCTGATCGGCATGCTCATCGACGGCAAACTCGTCTATGTGGAGCCGATGGACCAGTCGCTGGTCGGCCGGGTGCGGTTTCTGTTGCCGATGAGCGAATCGGAAATCGGCAAAGTCCGGCGGCGCATTCGGGCGGGTGGGGCGGAGTAACCCGCGCTGAGTGCGAACCGCCGCTCAGATCGCCGGCGCGCCGGGAAACGTCCTTGGCCCCGTGGCCAGCCGCTCGCGGACCGTGTCAATCGCTGACTCAAACACAACGATCACGTTCTCGTGATCCACCCAGCCGCGATCGCTGAACGTGATTTCATTCGCGCGGGCGTCGTACTGGCCGAAGCGGTATCCGAGGTCCTGCACGACTTTCGCGAACGCCTCCGCGCTCCAGTTGAACTTCCGCAGCAGCCGGTCTTTGAACTCCATGATCCATACAGCGGGTTTTCCGCCGGATAGCATTTGGCGGCCGCCCTCGAACGCCATCGGCTCGGCGCCTTCGATGTCGATTTTGCCCAGCGCGAACGGGCGATCGAGCACCGTATCCAGCGTCGTGCAGTCCATCATCGCGAAGTCGCCATCCGCCGGCGCCTCGCTGGCGGCGACGATGCGGTTCGTCAGATCCTGATTCTGCAGGAACGCGACCTTGCCCTCGGTCGGCCCGATCGCCACGCATCGCACTTCGACGTGACGCTGCTGATTGAGCGCGAGATTCTCGCACAGAATCTTGTACGCCTTGCTTCCCGCCTCAAACGCGACACCGCGCCCGGTGGGCCCTACGATCGATCCCATCAGCAGCGAGTAGATGCCGATGTTCGCGCCGACATCGATGAAGGAATCGCCCGGCCGAAGGTAGCGGGCGACGAAATACATCTCATCAAAGTCCGGCCAGCCGCTGGAGTAGATCATCACGCCGGAGCCGCGATTGCCGGGATAGCACAGCAGTTTCTGGCCGTTGAAAATCGGCAGCGTCATCGGGCCGCCGGCGGAGCGCTTGCGCAACTGCCACATGACGGCGCGCGACAATGTCCGCAGCCGTTTGCCGCGGTTGGAGGGGTGTTTCCAGAGGTGGCTGACGACCGAGGCTAGCGGCATTGCCTGCCCCGGGTTGCGTTTGAGAACCGCGTTCCCGGGCGATTGCCTCGGCTAGGTGACGCTTCGACGCTTGGCGGACCTAGGTCCGGCCGCAGCGCTCCCACGCTTCTACGAGCGCTTCGTTCGAGTACTGCCGCAGATTCGCCTCGGCGGCGTCCGTCTTCTTGCCGACGACCCAATAGCCGGGAGCCAGTGGCGTTGACACCGGCGCCAGCGCGTTCAGCAAGCCTGTCGCGAACTTCAGTTTGTTCGGGAAGTCGTACCAGACGCCGACCGGCTCGTACCCGGTCATTTTGAGCAAATGACGCGCGTTGCGCGGCGTGAACGCGTAGAGGTGGTAGGGATGGCCGTCGAAGTACTTCCGTCGCCAGTCCATCAGATCGCTTTCGAGCGGCAGGCCGAGCACAACGTGCCCCCCCCCCCCTTAAAATACGGCGAAAGTCGCGCAGCAAGCGGTAGGGCGACTCAACGTGCTCCATCACGTGCGAGCAAAAGACGGTATCGAACTTCTCGTCGTCAATCGGCAAGCGCTCGTTGAAGTCCGCCTGCGCGACGTTCAGCCCTTTGTCCTTGCAGATCTGGACGAATTCCTGCGCGCCGTCCAGTCCGAATGAGCCTGCCGGGAACGTTTCAAGTTCCTCCCCGACCGCGCAACCGACGTCCAGCACCGGCCCCTGCGTCAGGAATTTGCGCACATACGGATAACCCGAGCGACCCTTTGCGGACATAGCTGACCCTCATACTGATTCGCGCGGAATCATAGCGGCATGCGCGGATCGTTCACAGTCGGTCATTCGTGGCCGACCATCCGCCCCAGCGCCGCCGCGAACGCCGCGCCCATCTCCGGCCCTTGCTCCGGATACAGGTACGGCTCGATCAATTCCAGTTCCATCAGCGTCAGCGCGCCGGAAGCGTCGCGCAGCATGTCTACCCGCGCGTATAGCAGTGGCCCGTCAACCGCCGACAGCACCCCCTGCGCCGCCGTCAACTCGTCCGCCGTCGGCGTGTGCGGGCGCTCGCGGGCGCCGAAGATCGACTGCACGCGATAATCGCCCGCCTTTGGCACTTTCAGCGCACAATGCGAGAAAACGCGATCGAAGAACACGAACGAGTATTCGCCCTCGCTCGACGCCGACGGCAGGAACGACTGAATCAGCGCCCGCTCCGGCGGCAGATCTTCGCTTGGCGGAATCGCCTCGCCGCGGCGCAGACGCGCCTGTCGCCATGCGCCCGCGCCGACGATCGGCTTGATGACGATGTCGTCGGCGTCGAGCACGTCAAACGCCGCGCGGATCGCGGGTTCGTCGGCGCGCTCGGCCCACACCGTCGGCGGAACCGGCGCGCCACGCCCGGCGAGGTCGCGCAGATACGACTTGTCGAGATTCCAGCGCACGATCGGTAACGGGTTGAACAACGGGCGCGCGGCGCTGATTGTCGCCAAGCGATCGAGAAACGCGGCCGGACGGCGCGTGTAGTCCCACGTCGTTCCGATGACGAACGCGTCGAAGCCGGTCGGATCGAGTTCGGGATCGTCCCAGACGACTTCGACCAGTTCGATGTCGCGCGCCGCGCACGTGTCGCGCATCGGATTGAACTCGAGATCATGTTCCCAGTGATCGGCGCGGGTCTCCGGCCGGCCGGGCAGCATGCAGGTAGCCGTGAGGAATGCGACGCGTTTCATTGCGGGATGACTCGCCGGTTACGCGAGCAATTCGCGGGCGATGGCGTAGCGCTGGATTTCGCTTGTGCCTTCGTAGATCGAAGTGATCCGCGCGTCGCGATACAACTGCTCGACCCGAAACTCATTTACAAACCCGTAACCGCCATGCGCCTGCACGGCTCGATATGCCACGCGGTTGGCCGTTTCGCTGGCGTAGAGTTTTGCCATCGACGCCATATGCGTGAACGATTGGCCGGCGTCCTTCAGCCGGGCAGCTCGATCGATCAGCGCGCGGGCCGCCGCGATTTCGGTATGGCTGTCGGCGATCATCCATTGAATCGCCTGAAAACTCGCGATCTTGCGGCCAAACTGCTCGCGCTGCCGCGAATACTCGACCATCAGATCGAAAGCGGCCTCGGCAATGCCCGTTGCCTGCGAGGCGATGCTGATCCGCCCGCCGCCGAGCGTGCTCAGCGCGACTTTCTTGCCTTCGCCCGCGGCGCCCATGCGTCGATTGCGCGGGACGAACGCGCCATCCAGCGCCATCTCGGCGGTCTCGCTGCCGCGAATGCCCATTTTGCCGTGGATCGGCTGCCGAGTGACGCCGGCCTGCTCGGCGTCCATCAGGAACATGCTTAGCTCGCCGTTCGACTCGCGCGCCAGCACGACGAACCATTTGCCGGTCATGCCGTTCGTCACCCACATTTTTGAGCCGGACAATCGCCAGCCGTCCGAGGTCTCCTCGGCCTTGGACTGGGCGGAGCCCGGGTCGCTGCCGGCGTTGGGCTCGCTGATGGCGAACGCGGCGAGGTTGCCGGGTTGGGCCAGCGACGGAAGGATTTCGGCTTTCACGTCCGCCGAGCCGTGCGCGCCGATCAATTCGGCAACCATGTTGTGGACCGACACCGTGACCCCGACGGACGCGGACGCGTAGGACAGTTCGCGGATGATGTGGGCGTAGGGGGCCATGCCGCAGCCGATTCCGCCGGCGGATTCCGGCACGCGCAGGCCCATGATGCCCATGTCGTAGAGCGCGTCGAGCTCGACGCAGCAGGAACTCTCGTCGCGATCCCAGGCGGCGTCGCGCTCGGGCAACTCCGCCCGGGCGAAGTCACGGACAGCCTCGACGAGCAGGAATTGATCTTCGGTCAGGACGGATGTCATGCGGTGAAACACCTCTGAGCCGGCAACTTCGGGCGGCGCCCGCCTCGAACGTGTAAACTAGCGTATGAATCAAAATTCGTGAAAGCGCGGCTGAGGGGTCGATTGTAACGAGTGACGCGGCGATTCGGCGAGCGGCAGGCGTCGCCGCCTGGTCGAAAATACGGAGGCAGTAGTGAAGAAACCTGTCCTTTTGGCGATATGGATGTGCCTCGCAGTTTTGACGCCGGCATCGCTACAGGCGGGCGACGACCGCGCGGTTTGCGGTCGCGTTTCAACGCAGGACGGCATTACCGTTCTGGAACTGTGGGGGACGCCGGCCGAGGCCGCTTACGCTCATGGCTGGCTGATGGCGGACAAGATCGTGGAGCTCGTTGACGGCTTCATGCTGCATCCGGACATCACACCAAACCCGCAGATGTACGACGCGTTACTGCTGCCGATGGTGCGGCGGAATTTCGTCTGGTCCGAACAGCAGCAGGCCGAGATTGACGCGTTGTATCGCGGCGCGCACGACCGGCTCGGCGAGCGGTTTCGTTCGGAGCGGCTGGATCGCGCGTTGCGCGTCGAGGACATCATGGCCGCCAACACAATGGCGGATTGGTTCGGCCTGTTCTGCTCCAGTTTTTCGGTGTGGGGCGCGCTCAGTCCGGATGGCGCGACGCTGACTGCGCGAAATCTCGACTTTCCCAACACGACCGTGTTGCAGACCGAGCAGGTCGCGTTTGTGCGGCGCGGTCCGACGCCTCGACAGTCGTGGGTGAGCATCGCGTGGCCGGGCCTGATCGGCGTCTATACCGCGATGAACGGCGCCGGCGTGACGATTTCAATGCACGACGCGCCGGGTTTGCAGTTGGAAAGGCTCGCCGGGTTCACGCCGCGCTCGCTGATCTTGCGAGAAGCGCTGGAGAGCGCGGAGGGCGAGGATTTCATCAATGATGTGCAGCGTGTATTCGAGAGCCGCAATGTCGCCGTGGGAAACAACATTCATGTCAGCGCCGCCGACGCTCCGCACGCGGCGATCTTTGAATATGACGGACGCGACAAGGAAACCAAAGGCGTCGCGCTCCGGATGGCCAGCGAAGCAATAGACGCTATGCCGGCGATCCGCTGCACCAATCACATGTGCAAGCGGCAACCCCCGGTGGATTGCGAGCGATATGAGCGCCTCGGCGACGAATTGAAGGTGGCCTGGGACGCGCATCAACCGATCACGGTCGATCGCGCGTTCGAGATGCTCGCGAGTGTGCGGCAGCGGATCACGCTGTACAGCGTCGTCATGCGCCCGGCGGCGCGCGAAATCTGGTTGCTCTCGCCGAAAATCAACCCCAAGCCGGTACGGCTTGATGTGAAGGCGATGCTGGCGGGGAAGGGTGAATAGGCGACTTCACCTCGACCTTCTGGTCGAGTTAGTTGACTACTGCGCCCAGCGCACCATCACCAGGAACAGCCCCAGCGCCAGCACGCCGACGGCCGCCGCCCGCGAGACCACTTGAATCGCGTGCGCCTTGCGCTCCGGGCGCCCTGCCGGCGGCGGAATGACGACGCGACCGTCAAACTGCGTTTGCGCGATGACGAGGTGCGTGTGGAATTCGGTAAAACCGAGCCGCATGCCTTCTTCAATACAGGCCTGTCGCCGCGAGTGACGCAGCAACCCCTCTTCAAGAGAGGCGAGCACAAAGGCGCGGAGTTGGTTGAGGCGCTCAGCGCCATCGTCGCGCTCTTCGAGGCCTTTTCGCAGCATCGCCTGCGAGCGCGGGTCGCGCAGCAGTGATCGCGCCTGGTACGCTTCTTCCAGCCGGCGTTCGGCATAGCCCCGCGTCGCGGAGCTGCGGAGTTCGATCAACAGGCGCGCGCGCAGCGCGGCGAAACGGGCGTCGATCTCGTCGGCGTCGTAGCGCCCGGGCTTCAGACCCAAAGTGGCAAAGTAATCGCGTGGCATCCTTGAGCCCCTCTCGCCACACATTAGGCCGGCAAGATACCGCGGCGGCGGCGCGAAATGCCGAATAGGGGCGATAATGCGTCGTCCGATTCCCTACGCCCGATATTACGACTGAATCTCGTCGAGAGCGCGACATTTGGCCCTGCGGTCAGGGGTGAGGGGTACCTTCATAATCGCCAGGTTTTTCAGCGGACGGACGGCTATCGGACCTGATCCGCGAGTCGGTGGGCGTGTTGGGCGACGCAACGCTCCAGCGCGCCGAGGTCGTATCCGCCCTCCAACACACTGACGATTCGCCCCTCGCAAACGCGCTCCGCAAGGTCAACGCACGCTTCGGTGATCGCGTCGAATGTGGCGTCGGTCCAGCGCAATCCGCCAAGAGGGTCGTCGACGTGGGCGTCAAAACCCGCTGATAACAACAGCGCCTCCGGTCGAAACGCCTCGATGGCCGGCAATGCCGTTTCGAATATTACGGCGCGCGCTTCAGGGTCGCCGGTTGCGGGCATCAGCGGGAGATTGAGCGTCGCGCCTTCACCCGCGCCGACGCCGCGCTCGTGGGCATAACCGGTTCCTGGATACTGGTAGTCCGGGTGCTCATGAGAACTGCAGAACAACAAGCGCGGCTCGGCGTCGAAAATGTGCTGTGTGCCGTTTCCGTGATGCACGTCAAAGTCCAGCACAGCGACGCGCGTGAAATAGTCATCCAACAGCACGCGAGCGGCGAGGGCGATGTTCGAATACAAACAAAACCCCATCGACCGATCGGCTTCGGCGTGATGGCCCGGCGGACGGACAATGCACAGCGCTCGCGTCAGCGCGCCGGTGGCAACCTGGCGCGCCGCCGAGATGACGCCACCGGCGGCCAGACGGGCGATCGTTTCGCTTTCCGGACATATGGCGCTATCGAGTACATCAATGTGCTTCCGGCCGCTATCGCAGGCTAAGCGCAGGCGATCAAGGTACGCGCGAGTGTGCACGCGCAGCAGTGTCGCATCGTCGATCGGCGTCGGCTCGATCGGCGTGGTCCACTCGAATGCGCCGACATCGCGCAGACCGCGCTCGATCGCCTCCAGCCGGGATGGTCGCTCGGGATGTCCCGGTCCGGTGTCGTGGAATTGGAAGCGCTTATCAAAGAGCAGGCCGGTACGCGTCATACGGGCAGTCTATCGCGCTAACACGCTTCCGCGTTACGCGAAAGTGCGGCCCAGCGCCGCTTGGACGTCGCAAAAAACCGCGTCGCGATCGCGGCTCGCGTCAATGACTTCGACCGGCGCGGGATAGAATGTCGGCAACGTGCGGAAGATCTCGCGAACGCGGCGGTGATATTCGATCGGGCGCCGTTCCATCGCATCGGTCGTCGCGCCTTCAAACATGCTGTATTGTCCCTCGCCGCCTTTGGCGCTGCGTTTGCGTCCGGTGCGCTCAAAACCGACTTCGACCGGGACGTCGAGCACGATTGTCAGATCCGGCCAGGTGTTGCCAACCGCGAGTCGCCCAAGCGTGATCACGGCGTCGCGATCGAATCCGGCCGCGACCTGATATGCGCACGTGGCGGAGATGAATCGATCACCAAGAACGGTCTTTCCGGCGGCGAGCGCGGGGCGCACAACTTCAGCGACGAGTTGCGATCGTGACGCCATGAACAGGAGCGTTTCGCACCGCACGTCCATCTGGCTGAGGTCATAGCCGAGCAGGACATGGCGGATGCGGTCGCCGATATCGGTGCCGCCGGGGTCGCGCGCGTATACCCATTCGCCGCCGAGGTTCTCGACGAGTTCCTTGAGGCGGTCGAGCTGGACACTTTTGCCGGCTCCGTCCGGCCCGTCGACGACGATGTACTTGCCTGCGAGGTTCATTTGCGCCGCGGACACTAAGGAAGGCGCCGGCGTTTGGCAACTCGTGCAGCGGCACGACCGCGCCCCACCGCGTCAAATGCGACATTCTATCAGACGGGATTATCGTAAAACCTGATGATTATCGTGTTTATGAGACGCGCAAGCGCTTTCAATCCGGTCGCGTGACAATTATTATGGGGGCGCAAGGCCGCTCGAATCGGTTTTGAATCGACGGTGTCGGCTTAGGGCGCTGACGCCAGGTTACACGGCGCGGGATTCGCGCGGAGTGGGCCGCGATTGTCGCCTTGCGACTTGCCGGGAGGGTTACTGTGATCAGGTCACGCGCATTCGCCGTCGCGCTGCTGCTGAGCGCGACGCCATACTTGTTTGCCCAGTCAATCGACAACAAGGGCATCGAGTTCATTACGTCTTTCATGCCGAATTTCTTTACGCCGCAGATCGAGCTGCACCTGACCGGCGAGCAGCACACGATGGTCACGGTGACCTATCCGGTGCGGAATCCGACTTTCACGACGACCGTGGCGGTGAACCCTGGTCAGGTGACGATTGTCGCGCTGCCGTACCAGGCGTCGAGCGTTTGGCCGCTGGGCATCGTGGCCAACAATGCGGTGCGCGCCGTCAGCCTCGACGGCAAAGAGTTCATCGTCTACCAGATCAACCGCGTCTCGACGACATCGGACGCGGCGCTCGGCCTGCCGATCAACGCGCTCAACACCGAGTACATCATCAGCGGCTACTACAGCACGCTGACCCGCAGCGACCGCGGCCAGTTCACGGTCGTCGCTGTCGCCGACGATACCGACGTGACGATCACGCCAAAGCAGGAACTTGCCGGGCCGGGCGCCGGATATCCCGCCGGTCTGCCTTTCATGATTACCCTCGATCGGGGTGAGGGCTTTCTCGCCCAGTCGAAAGTGAACGGCCTTCCGGGCGACCTGACGGGATCGATCGTCTCGTCGTCACGCCCGGTCGCCGTGTCAAACGGCAACAAGTGCGCCAACGTGCCGGCGGATGTGTATGCCTGCGATCACGTGTTCGAAACCGCGCATCCGACGGCGACATGGGGACACGACATCTTTGTCGCCAACCTGCCGCTGCGCCCGAACGGCAGTTTCTATCGCGTCGTCGGGTCGGTGAACGGCACACCCGTCACGATGGACGGCGCTGCGCTGGGGATGGTGAATCGGGGCGCGTACCTGGAGGTCGGGCCGCTTACCGGCATTCATGTCTTTTCGGCGACAAATCCGATTTTTGTCACGCAATACATGACCGGCCAGGACTTCACTGGCGCCGAGTTCGGTGATCCGGCGATGGGCAACGCCGTGCCCGCCGAACAGTACCTGAACGCCTATACGTTTTCGACGGTCGGCGGCAATCAGTTCGATCACAATTTCCTGACGCTGTTCGCGATGAACGCTGATATCGGACAGGTGCTGCTCGACGGCGTGGCGATACCGGCGGCGTCGTTCGCGCCGGTGCCGGGATCCAACTTCTCGGCGGTTGTGCTGCCGCTAGGACAGGGCACACATGAGACGTTTTCGCCGAACCCGCACGGTATTACGGTCGAGGGATATGACGATTTTGACTCATACATCTATCCCGGCGGCGCGCTCTTTCGCGTGATCAGCCGCCAGGACGAGGACGATCCGGTGTGCTCGCTTACCGTGCATCCCGGCCCGCCCGACAGCGCCACCGGCGAGGCGCGCGATGATCGAACCGAGGACACGAATGGCAACGGCGACCTCGATCCCGGCGAGGATCTGGATATGGATGGCCGCCTCGACGAAGACAGCGGTATTCAGCAGGTCTTTCTGGAGCCGAACTCGGTCAACCTGATTCTGACGGTTGATCCGTTCCAGCCGAGCGACCCCGTCGTCACGTTTACAGTGACGCTCGATAACCCGGTGATGGAGGGGCGCGGCCATGTTCGCGCGCTCGACTTCTCACAGAATTACTGTCGCATTCCGGTGCGACTGAACGCGCTCGACCCGGCTTCGGTTGGCGATCGTGTCTGGATGGATCGGGATCGTGACGGTCGGCAGGACGCCGGCGAACCGGGCATCGCGGGCGTCAGTGTGGCGCTGCTCGATGCGAACGGCGTCATCGACACCACCGTGACCGACGCCAATGGCCTCTACACTTTCGATAACGTCTTGCCCGGCTCGCGCTATGTGCGGTTCACGCCGCCGACGGGGTATGTGTTCAGCCCGCGCGACGCCGCGCCGGACACGCTGGACAGCGACGCCGACACGACGACCGGCGAATCCGCGGCGATCAACCTGCAATCCGGCGACACGCGTCTGGATATCGACGCCGGTATGTATCCGGTCGCCGATGTTCGCATCAGCAAGAGCGGGCCGACTTTGGCCAATCGCGGTGAGCAGATCGTCTTTACGCTGACGTCGCATAACAATGGTCCCGCCGTCGCGACGAATGTGGCGGTGACCGACGTTTTGCCGTCGAACGTCTCGTTTGTCATGTCGGATGGGGCGTACAACTCGGCCACCGGCGTCTGGACGATCGGCACGCTGGCGGTGAACGCGGACGCCACGCTGCACATTACGGTGACTGTGGATGACGACGCAACCAGCGACATCCAAAACACCGCTACGATCGAAGGCGCTGAGTTTGATCCCGCGCTCGGCAACAACACGGCGATGTGGACGGTCGGCCTGCGCAGCGCGAATCTGTCGGTGACCAAGTCCGCAAATCCGTCTCCGGCCCTGGCCGGCGCCGCGCTGACGTACACGATCATGATTCACAATGCCGGCCCGCAGGCGGCGACCAACGTCGTTGTCCGCGACACATTGCCGACCGGCGTCACGTACAACGACGCCGGCTCGACGACTTCGTGCGGCGAAGGACCTGCCGGTGTCGTCGAATGCGCGATCGGAACGATCGGCGTTGGCGGCAACGCGACCGTCACAATCGCGACCGTCGTCGACGCGGACCGTACGGCGCCATTGGTGAACGACGTGCTCGTATCGAGCGACATTTTTGACCCGAACGAATCCGACAACGCGTTCCGGTTGACAACGCCGGTTTCTCGCGAGACGCATTTCACGGTCGAGAAAACCGCCACAGGCACTGCGGTCGGTGGCGGCCAGCTTGATTACACGATTCACATGACGAATAACGGACCGGCGAACGCCACGCATGTCGTCATGACGGACGAGTTGCCGCAGGGCCTCACACTCGTCCCGGGCAGCCTTGACCCGAATTGCGCGGAAGGCCCGTCGAACGTCGTGCGGTGCAATATCGGTTCGTTGAATGTCGGGCAGATGGCGACGCGCACGTTCTCCGTGTCGATCGACCCAAATGCGCGCGGCCTGCTTGTCAACGAGGCCTGTGTCACAGCTGACGAACTCGCCGAACCCGCCTGCGACGACGCCCGGACCACGATCGGCGGCTCGGCCGATCTTTCGATCGTGAAGACCGATGACCAGGATCCGGTGACGGCGCTGACGCCGCTGATCTACTTCCTCGATGTGACGAACGCGGGGCCGTCCGTCGCGCGGAATGTCGTCGTCGACGATTACATGCCGGCGGGGACGTCGTTCAACGCGGGCGAGTCGAGCCCGGGCTGCGCGCAACTCGGCACGCAGCGCATCATTCGCTGCACACTGCCTCAGTTGAACGTCAACGAGACGCGCCGCATCACGATCGGGCTGAATGTCGGCTCGTCAGTGCGCGGAGTGATTACGAACCGTGCTACGGTCACGTCCGACGATATGGACCCGAACCCGAATAACAACGAAGATACCGAAACAACGACCGTCACGGGCGCGGCGGACATGTATGTCGAGAAAACCGTTGATCGCGAGAACGTGATCGCCTGCAACGAGTTGACATATACGATTCGCGTCGGCAACAACGGCCCATCGAACGGCACAAATGTCATCGTCGATGACCCGGTCCCCGGCGATACGACGTTCGTCAGCGCGACAACGTCCGCCGGCAATTACAACCCGGCGACTGGGCGCTGGACCGTTGGCATGGTCACGGTCGGCGGCACGCAGACGCTGACGCTCCGTGTCATGATCGGCTCCAAGGCCCCGCCCCAGATCACCAACACGGCGACGGTCACGGCGAGCGAGGGTGATCCGTTCCTCGACAACAATACTGACAGTGTGATCGTCAATGTCTTCAAGGACGAGATTGGCGCGCCCGGCATGAAGGGCTCGGTGCTCGTGCTGCCGAAGGTGGACTTGCGGTGGGATCCGACGGGTCGTCTCGTGCGCGACACGATCATCAGCATCGCCAATGACGGCGAGGATATGCACGCCGTGAAGGTGTTCTACGTCGACGGCGCCAGCTGCGAAGTGATCGACTTCGGCATGTTCCTGACCCGGGAAGAGCCGTTCTACTGGTCGCTCGCGGCGCCGAGGGTTCGCAACGCGCAGAACCAGTCGCCGCGCTCGTTCACCGATCTCGCATCGCCGGTCGGCCGACCCGATCCGGACGGCAGCGGGTACACGCGTCTGCGCGGCGCGCTGATCGTCATGGCGGCCAGCAACGACTTCACGAGCCTGATTCGCTACAACCATCTGACCGCCAAGGCGACGATGATCGACTACGAGCTCGGCGCTTGTGCCGAGTATGACGCCTACGCGTTCCGCTCGCAGATCGTCGAGGACGGTGAGGTCGTTTCCGATGAGGCGATTTACTTCGGGGCGGATGTCGACTTCGCGCCGAGTGAAGTCCTGCTTGACACGTTCACCGACGGTTCGACGGCGCTGACGCGCGGCGCGAACATCATCGGCGAAGTGCTGACGAATCTGACACTGCTGCGGCTCGATCTTGAATTGAACCAGCAGTCGGACACGTCCCAGACGCTAGCGTTTATGACCGTGTTCAATCAGGACGAGTTGCCGCTGACTTGGAGCGGGCAGGACTTCTGCATTCGCTGCTGGGGCTCCGAGTACATCTCCGCGATTCGGCCGGACGTGTTCGATATTGACTTCTTCAACACCGATCGGGTCAAGGCGCGCATTTCGGGCGTCGCCAGCCTGATGTGCGGATTCGACAACGCCGCTTCGCCGGTCATCGGCGTGCAGACGCGCTTTATCACGTTCGGAAACCACACCGCCATGACGGCGACGTCACTGGTCGGCGCGGGCAAGATGCATGCGACGATGCGGTTCGGCGGGTCCGTGATTCCGGGCGGCGATCTCGAAGGACCCGATGGCGGGCCGCCGCCGCGCAAGTCGCGCAGCGACCACTAGTCGGCGTCGAATTCAACCGCGTCGGCGTGATCAGTGCAAAATGGGCGCATTGTCGTGGAGATGATGCGCCCACTTGAACCACCACCACACGCCGTACGCGTTGATGAAGACGCCGGCCAGCGTCAATGCGCAGGGCAGTCGCATCGGCGCTCGGGCGACGCCGAGCGCCAGCAGAAACGCCAGCGGCGTAATGAAGTCCAGCACAAACCGCCACCCGAACTGCATCCAACCCGTGTTGTAGTACAGCGCCAGCGGCGTCGCCGTCAGCAGCACGCTTAGCCAAAGCCCCGCGGACAGGCGCGGCCGCCAATGTCCCCATGCGAGCAGGAGCAGCGCCGGCGTCGTGATCAGCAGACTCGTGCCATGCGCGTCAAACGCCGGCAGCGTATCGCCGTCGCGCCAGATTGGCGGCGCGAGCAGGGCGGTCCACAGATTGCGCGGCGCGTAGCGGAGATTGAACTGGCCGTTCGTCTTCAGATCGGAGAGTGATTGGTGCACATTCTGGCTCGCGTAGCCGAAGTCGAGCGCGTCGCCGAAGCGGGCATAGTTGTAGGCGAGCAGGGTGATGACGGCGCCCGCAACCGGAATCAGCGATCGCCACGCCCACGCGCGCGTTGTCCAAGTGCGCGGCGCCGCGCGGGCGGGATCGCGCAGTAGCGCCAATGCCGCCAGCGCCGGCCAGCAACCGAGCACATGCGGCCGGCCGAGCATCGCCAGCGCCAGCGCGCCTCCGACCAGCAAGGGGCCGCCGTCCACGACCGCCAGCCACGCCGCCAGCGCGAGGAACATAAACACGCACGTTTGTGCGAAGAACCAGACATTGCCGTCGATCGCGACCCACCACAGCGGCGTGCTGAACCCCACGATTACAATGGTCCACAACGATGCGCGATGCGCGTCAATCGACAAAGCGGCGCCTGGCTCCCGTTCCAGCGCGTTCAAGAACCGGCGCAACGCGCCGAACAGCAGGCCGATCCCGATCGCCGCCAGGCCGACGCCGATCCAGACGACATTCACCTCTTTCTCAAACAGCAGCGCTGCCGCCAGCAACACCGCCGGCAACGGCGGAAACGGCACAAACCAGCGTCCGTCGTGGAATGTCAGATCGCTGGTGTGCGGCGGGTTTTCGAGATCAAGTCGTCCGGACAGAAACGCCTCCGCGAGCTTGTCAAAATAGGCCTTCAGCGGCGTTTCGGTATGGCCGACGATAAACGCGGACGCGACAAAGGCGCCCAGCGTTACCAGGGTGACGACAATCGCCGGAATACGGCGGGGTCGGGGCGGGTTTTCGGTTTCGGGCATACGAAGGCAGTATAATTCGACTGACTGGAGACGGAATTGAGTCCGACAATCGCGATCAGGTGTCTTGGAGTTGCGACTGCCGCAGTGGCGGCTTTCGGCGGCGGTTGTGGGCAGTCGCTACGATCGACTTCCGATAGCGAACGGGCGCCCGCCGCGAAAGAGACGGCCTCGCCGTCCAAACAGGTGAGTCAAGGTGAGGAGAACCGCGTGACGCAGAGCGTCAAAACGGAAAAGGCGATGTTTGGCGCCGGGTGCTTCTGGGGCGTCGAGCTGACGTTCCAGTCACTGGACGGCGTGGTCAATACCGACGTTGGTTACGCAGGCGGCAAGCTCGATGAGCCGACCTACAAGGACGTCTGCACCGATCGCACCGGTCACGCCGAAGTCGTGCAGATCGAGTATGACCCGGCGAAGATCAGCTACGAAAAGCTGCTGGATGTGTTCTGGAAGTCGCACGATCCGACGCAGGTCAACCGCCAGGGGCCGGACCACGGTACGCAATACCGCTCGGCGATTTTCTGTTACACGGCGGAACAGCGCGAAACTGCTACGCGTTCTCGCGATGAAGCACAGGCGCGTTTTACGCGCAAGATCGCGACCGAAATCACAGAGGCGCCGACTTTCTGGCCGGCGGAAGAGTATCACCAGGATTACCTGAAAAAGCGCGGGCAGACGTCTTGCTCTGTTGGCGGGCACTAACTGAGAAACGACCTCGCCCCCCGCGAAAGCGGGGGCCAGTCGGGCCGCATGGGCCCCCGCTTGCGCGGGGGTGACGGAGCCTCGGTCGGCCGCGTTTCCAAGTTCCTCTAGGTCACTCGGGCGAGGTGTCCACGAGTGCGGCGCGGACGGCTCTGATGATATTCGCGCGCGTTTCTCGCAGGGCGACTTTGAGTGGTGTGCCGGCCGGCGTAATGACGAATACGCGTTGCAGAGGCGCAGTGCCGACGGGATCGACAACGGGGCGCGCGTCGGAGCCAGTTACGATCCACACCGGCTTGTTGTGGATTGCCGCGAGGCGCATCACGCCCGTGACGACCTTGCCCGATGCCGTCTGTGCGTCAAACTGACCTTCGCCCGTAATCACCAGGTCGGTCGCGCGAATGCGCGCTTCCAGCCCGACGGCTTCGGCGACGAAGTCGAATCCCGGGCGAACGCTCGCGCCGAATGCGGCCATCATTCCGGCCGGAAAGCCGCCCGCAGCGCCGCTGTGAGGGCGATCACGAACGGCGCGGCCGGTTGCTTTCGCATATACGTCGGCAAGCTGGGCGAGGCGCCTTTCCAGAATCGGAATGTCGGCGGGTTTCGCGCCCTTTTGGGGCGCGAATACGGGCGCCGCGCCGTTCGGTCCCAGCAGCGGGTTCGTAACGTCACATAGCAGCTCAGTCACAGCGGGCAGGGTCGGTGGCGTATCCATCGAGACGATGTCGCCAATGCGGTTCGCGTCGATCAACGGCGGCAATTGGCTGTTCGCGGCGTCGCGAAAGACGCAACCGAGCGCCGATAGCGCGCCCGCGCCGCCATCTACCGTCGCCGAGCCGCCGACACCGACCATGACGCGCGAACAACCGGCGTCGATCGCCGCCCTGATCAATTCACCGAGACCGAACGTCGACGCGCGCATCGGATCGCGCTCGTCGTCGCCCAGGAGTTTGTATCCGGCGGCGTCGGGCATTTCGATGAGCGCGATGTCGCCGCGCCGCCGCCAAGGGGACTTGATTGGCCGACCGAGCGGGTCGAGGACGGTCGCGTTTTCGAGCGACCAAGCGGCTTGAGCGCCCGTCTGTTGGCGCGCCGCTTGCGAGACGATTTCGCCGATGCCTTCGCCACCGTCGGCGAGTGGGCACAGGTCGATGTCGGCGTCGGGGAGCGCTTCCCGGGCGCCTGCGCTGATCGCCAGCGCGACCTCAGCGGCGGACAGCGTTTTTTTGAATTTGTCCGGCGCGACGAGAATCCGCATCGGCCAAGGTTAACTGCCGCCGGCTTCAACCGTAATGCGCGGCGTCGCCGTAGAGGGCGGCTCGCCGGCGGCGCGGCGGCGCACCGCGACATCCTCGTCGGTCTTGACGGCCAGCGCGGCAAGCACGAATGGCGTGATCAACGCCAGGTTCGTGACCATGCCGGTTGTGCCGGCGAGCATGGCGGCGCACATCACCGCGAGCAAGCCGCCGACCACGCGATGTTGCTCGGCTCGATCGCTCCGCATGACCGCAAGCGCTGTGAGCAGCCCGAGCAGGGCGGCGACGATGCGTACGATCCGGCGCACCAGCACGGCGCGCGGGTTGTCGCCAAGCCAGGCGCGCCACGCGTTGTACTCGCCGCGCATCGGCGTCCGCTCAGGCTTCCAGGTCGACTCCAGGGCGGTGCGAATCGACATGCGGGCGCGCTCCAGCTTTGCCGCGCCGGCCATGAGGTCCTGATAGCCCGCTTGTATCACCCCGCGCACTGGGCCGCTCGCGGCGATTTCCTGCAAGGGGGTTGAGGCGGCTTCCGGCGCGACCTTGTATCCGGAGTGGCTGGCCGCGATGGCGTCTCCGAGTGTCGGCTGGCCGCCCCGGAGCAGGAGCCGCCACATCGGCGCGAGCATTGACGACTCAGGCGTCGAAGGTTCGATCGAGGCGACCGTGATACTGTCGCCATTGAGCTTCGCCTCGAAGCGGGGTTGGATTCCGGCCGCGGCAAGCGCGCCGTCGGCGCGCGGCAACGACGGCGCCGTGAAGGTCGCGATGAGCCACACGCCGCCGATCAGAGCGGCGGCTGATCCGACTACGGCGCCGACGCCGTGCGCAGCGCCGCGCTTGGCCTCATGCGCGATCAGCACTGGCAGGCCGAGCCACGCCCAGACCCACCCGAAGCCGGCCGCCGTCAGCAGCAGACCGCTCATCAGCGGACCGACCATTGGCACGCGCAGAAACGCCAGCGACCATGTCATCAGCACGGTGGGGATCATGATCTCCGGGCGCGACAGACAATCGAGCATTCCGGGGAAAATGCAGGCGATCGCGACGAGCGTCTGCCCCATCGCGACGGAATGCTGCCGATGGCCGATACCCGCGACGCCCAGCAACAGGAGCACGAACAAAGCCGCGTTTACGAGGCGGATCGGCATGATCTCGTTGTCGCGCCACCAGCCGGCGCGCTCCCACGAGTGGCGATCAGACAAGCGCAGCGTGCGCAGATCGAGGTCCAGTCCGTATGGAACCTGCATCGCGAGGGCGTGAGCGCCATAGACCAGCGGCGACCGGGCATCGTGGCCATCGACAGCGCCGTAGGGCAGTTCGCCATGTTCCAGAATCTGGAGCGCGCCGACAAAACCGTCGCGCGAGGCGGGCGAGTAATCCGCTTCCGCGATGCGCTGAAACGCGACGAGGCCGGCGGCGATCACGAGGACGCACATGGCGCCTTCGTTGACGTTGGCGCCAAAGGGCGGAACCCGCCGCGTGGCAACGAGATTCAACCCGCGCAGCAGGAAGTAGCCGCCGATCAGTGTCAGACCGACGAACGACCACCACTGCGCCGTTCGGGCAAATCCGCCGCTGTTGAGGACGCCATCGTCGGCGCGGATGGCCATCAGCACACACATCGCCGCGAGCGCAAGCCCGTCCAGGTTGTGCCAGGTGAACCACGTCGGGCGGGTCTGCAGGGTCAGCGCCAGAATCAAGACGACGGCGATCCACGTCATCGTGGGCGTCTTCATGCGCGGCATCAGGTCAAACTTGAGATTGGCGTTGTGCGTTGGTTCGGCGCCGTTTTCGCCGGCAAGCGGTTCAATGTCGGAAGGAGGGGGCGCCGGCGGCGCTTCCAGCGGTTCCACCGCCTGGGGCTCGGGTGGCGTCTGATCCGCCTCTGCCGCCGGTTTGGCGTCCTCCGGTTCAGCCGGCGGCGTAGCGATCGCGGGTTCCGGCGTGGGCTGGGTTACCGCGGGCGGCGTGTTGGGATCATTCGGCTCCGCCGCGGTGGACCGCGGCGCGGTGAGGAGGGCGACCGCGACGAC
The DNA here is from genome assembly GCA_020427345.1 of Phycisphaerales bacterium. GTDB lineage: Bacteria > Planctomycetota > Phycisphaerae > UBA1845 > Fen-1342 > DSPM01. The sequence continues at coordinate 19,364 of JAGQOO010000018.1, forward strand.
CGTCGATGCGAGCAGCGCGTAGCGTTTGAATGACTGGCGTTGGGGCGAGTCAGCGAGTGTTTGCATGGCCGTTGGCCTTCGTTGCGCGGGACGTGAATATCCGAATTCGGAGTTGGATCAGGCCGCGCTCCCGATCCTCCCTTCCCATGCTAACGCGCGTCGCGTCGCGCGCCGACCGCGCGCCGTCATAGCCGGCGCCCTTCCTTTGTACACGCCGACGGCGCCCGGGCTTCAAAGGCCGCCGATTGGCGCCGGCGTCGGCGCCCAGCTAGACTGACCCGCTTCTACCATGTGAATTCCACCGGCGCGGTGATTCATTTTGCGGTTTTTTCTCATCGGGCGAGATTCATGGCGAAGCGGACGGGGCAAGCGAACGGTTGGGGCGAGTTTGAACTGCTGAAGCGGCTGACGGAAACGCCGGGCGTGCCCGGGCGCGAGGAGCGCGTGCGTGAGCTGGTCTTGAAAGAGACCAAGGGCTTGTGGGACGAAACGCGCGTCGACAACATGGGCAACCTGATCTGCCTGAAGAAAGCGGCCAAGCGCGGGCGCGGCAAGTCGGCCCCGCAGCGCGTGATGATCGCCTGTCACATGGACGAAATCGGGTTCTACGTCCGCCATATCGACGATAACGGCTATCTGCGCGTACAGAACGTCGGCGGTTTTGATACGCGGAACCTGTTCGCGCGAAAAGTCCTGGTGCAGGGGCGCCGCGATCTGACCGGCGTCATGAATCCCGGCGGAAAGCCGATTCACATCTCGACGCCGGAGGAGCGCAACAAGATTCCGGTGATTCGCGAGTTCTTCATCGACCTGTGCATGCGCAAGGCGGAGGTAGAGCGGCTGGTGGAGATCGGCGACCCGGTCACGCTGGCGCAGGAAACCGAGATGGTCGGCGACGCGATCGTCGGCAAGGCGATGGACAATCGGGTCGCGCTATGGACGGGCATCAACGCGGTTCGCAAAGCCGCCAAGACGCTGAAGTATGACACGTACTTCGTCGCCTGCGTGCAGGAGGAAGTCGGCCTGCGCGGCGCGACGACGGCGGCGTTTTCGGTGGAGCCGGACATCGGCATCGCGATCGACACGACGCTGTGTTGCGACACGCCGGGCGTGACCAAGGACGACGCGGTGACGGAATTCGGGAAGGGCGTCGGCGTCAAGGTGATGGACGGCGCGAGCATCAGCCATCGCGGCCTGTTCGAGGAGTTCATCGCCGTGGCGCGGAAGAAGCGGATCACGCATCAGCGCGAAGTGCTGCCTGCCGGCGGCACCGACGCGGGCGCGCTGCAACGCTCACGCGGCGGAACAAAGGCGATCACGCTGTCGGTGCCGACGCGGTATATCCACACGGTGACCGAGTCGATCCATCGCGAAGACGCGAAGGCGGCGGTAGCTCTGCTGGCGGCGTGGTTGGGGGAGTAAGAGGCGCCACTGATCTGTACCGCCGCGCAAGCGGGGCCGATGTTCGCGATGGCTTCCGCAACGTGTGCCACTGCCGTCTCGGCAGTGGTTTTATTCCACGCGCGAATCGGCATCCGGCACTGCCGAGACGGCAGTGGCACATTTGAACATGCTTACGCTTCGCCGAAAGTATGGGACCCCGGCGGCTAACGTCAGGTACATTGGGGCCATGAGGATACCCCCGAATGACGGAATCCGCGTTGCGACGCACAGTGGGATGCTTACGGCTGTGCCCAAAGCATGGCGCCCTGGCGGGCCGTTGTTTGGCGAGCGGCGTCTTTGTCCGTTCCCGGTTGACTTGCCCCCTCCCCGGGGTACATTTAAGAGACTCCTCCGGCCCCGTCGGCGGGAATTCGGGTGAGTCGCTAATCGCGTTGACCGCAGAGGTTCCGATCCGTATGCCGTTTCACATTGCGCCGCCTCAATCGACCCGCTGATCCATGCCGAGTGTAACTCCATGGTGAAGGCGCGGTTGCCGGACGGCAAAGTCCTTGAACATCCAAATGGCGTCACCGCTGAGCAGATTGTGGCCGGAATCGGTCCCGGGCTCGCCAAAGCCGCCCTTGTGGCGCGCGTCAACGGCCAGTTGGTCGACCTGAAAGCGCCGATCCATGACGCCGAAGTCGAATTCGCCGTCCTGACCAGCAAGGACGCTGATGGCCTGATGGTGATGCGCCATTCCTGCGCCCACGTCATGGCCGAAGCGATCTGCGACCTGTTCCCCGACACCAAACTCGTCTACGGCCCGCCGGTCGAGAACGGGTTTTACTACGACATTGATCTGCCGCGGCCGATCACGCCGGACGACTTTGAGAAGATCGAAGCCCGCATGGCGGAGATTGTCGCCGAGGCGCGGCCGTTTACCCGCTACGAACTGCCCCGCGGCGACGCGATGTCCAAGCTCGCGGACGAGGGTAACCCGTATAAGGTCGACAACGCCGAGCGCGCCGAAGGCGACGCGCTGAGCTTCTACGTCACCGGCTCGCGCGATTCCGGTTGTTTTGAAGACCTGTGCCGCGGCCCGCACGTGCCGGACACGTCGCGCGTCGGCGCGTTCAAGATCATGCAGGTCGCCGGCGCCTACTGGCACGGCGACGCGACGAAGCAGCAGCTCCAACGCGTATACGGCACGTCATGGCCAACGCCGAAGGACTTGAAGGCGCATCTGACCCAGTTGGAAGAAGCGCGGAAGCGCGATCACCGCAAGATCGGCCAGGAACTTGGCCTGTTCACGATCGATCCGCTGGTTGGCTCCGGCCTCGTGCTGTGGAAGCCGCGCGGCGCCGTAATGCGCCACTCGCTCGAAACGCTGATGCGCGAAGAGCTGATGGCCCGCGGCTATCAGCCGGTGTATACGCCGCACATCGGGCGGCTGGAACTGTATCGCACGAGCGGACACTTCCCGTATTACAAGGAAAGCCAGTTCCCGCCGCTGTTTGAGTCGGAACGGGCCCGTTTGTTGAACGACCTGTGGGAACTCGCCCGCACGCACAATTCGCCGACGGCCAGCGAGGCGGAGCGCAGGTTGTTCGAAGCGATTCTCGCGGATAATCCGGAGTTGAAAGACCCCGGTTATCCCGTCGACGCGCCAGTCGAAGAGCGCCTGAAGCGCGTTCGCACATGGCTGGTCGGCGAAGATGGCTACCTGCTGCGGCCGATGAACTGTCCGCATCACATTCGCGTGTTTGCGTCCGATTCGCGCAGCTACCGCGATTTGCCGATCCGCCTGGCGGAGTTTGGCACGGTCTATCGCTTCGAGCAGTCCGGCGAGATCAGCGGCCTGACGCGCGTGCGCGGCTTTACGCAGGACGACGCTCATATCTTCTGCACGCCGGATCAGGTGCATCGCGAGATGGCGGATTGTGTGGAGTTGACGTGCAAAGTGCTGACGCTGCTGAAACTCACGGACTTTCGAGTGCGCGTCGGCCTGCGCGACGACAGCGACAAGTACGTCGGCTCGCGCGAGAATTGGGAGCGCGCAGAAGCCGCCGTCCGCGCCGCGGTCCGCGAATCGGGTATGAACTACTCGGAAGAACCGGGCGAAGCGGCGTTTTACGGCCCGAAGATCGACTTTGTCGTGAAGGATTGCATCGGCCGTGACTGGCAGTTGGGCACGGTGCAGGTCGACTACAACCTGCCGGAGCGATTCAAGCTGCGCTACATCGGCGAGGACAACGCCGAGCATCAGCCGGTGATGATCCACCGCGCGCCGTTCGGCAGTCTGGAGCGATTCTCGGGCATCCTGATCGAGCACTTCGGCGGGGCGTTTCCGTTGTGGCTGTCGCCGGCGCAGGTGGTTGTGTGCTCGGTTAGCGAGAAGTCGGAAGACTACGCGCGGCAGGTGTTTGAGCAGGCCCGCGGCATCGGCATTCGGGCGGAACTGGACGTCAGCAGCGAGCGCATCGGCGCGAAAATTCGCGCGGCGACGCTGATGAAGATACCGTACATCCTGGTCATTGGTGAGCAGGAGGCGGCGCAGAAACGGGTAAACGTGCGCACGCGCGACGGCAAGCAACTCGGTGAAACGGGTCTGCCGGAATTCCTGGCGGCGTGTGCGCTGGAGATCGCGGAGCGCAGAGCTTAAGCGCGCGAAGCGGCCAGACTTCGCGAAGAACGGGAGCGTATGGCGAAGAACACATCGGCGCCGAGTTTTCGGGCGAATGACCAGATTCGCGTGCCGCGCGTGCGCCTGATCGATGATCAGGGGCAGCAGCACGGCGTTGTAGACACGCAGGAAGCCAAGCGGATGGCGCGCGAGCGCGATCTCGATCTGGTGGAGGTCGCGCCGAACGACCGCCCTCCGGTCTGCCGCATCATGGACTACGGCAAGTTCAAGTACGCCGAGGCGAAAAAAGCCCATGAAGCCAAGCTGAAGCAGAAGCAGATTCAGGTCAAGGAAGTAAAATTCCGGCCGGGTACCGATGAGGGCGATTACAAGATCAAGCTGAGGAACCTTGTGCGGTTCTTGCAGGAAGGCGACAAGACGAAAGTCACCTTGCGTTTTCGCGGCAGGGAAATGGCCCACCAGGAATTCGGCATACGCCTGCTGGAGCGGGTTAAGGCCGACTTGGAGTCATACGGGACGGTAGAACAGTTTCCCAAGATGGAAGGGCGCCAGCTCATCATGATCATGGCGCCGATCAAGAAGCAGCAGTTGAAGCATTAATGGATTCGTGCCCTGCGGGGCGCAAGGCGGCATGAACCGGCCTACAGGTTCATAGACAAGTGGTTGCGGGTTGTCGAAGTGTTTCCGAATCGGAAGCCACCCGGCGCCATGTTATAAGGAGTTCTTCGATGCCGAAGATGAAGACCAAGTCGGGCGCTGCCAAGCGCTTCAAGGTGCGGCCAGGGGGCAGCGTCAAGCGCTCCCAGGCTTTCAAGCGCCATATCCTGACCAAGAAGACCACCAAGGCCAAGCGCCACCTGCGTGGAGTGACGGACGTCCATGACTCGGACACCGCCTCCATTCGTGCCATGCTGCCCTACGCATAAGGAGACCAG
>JAGQOO010000190.1 GCA_020427345.1 Phycisphaerales bacterium
AAAGTCCACCATGCTCTACCAGGGATTCCTACACCTCGGATGCGCGCTGCTCCTGCTCAAAGGGGTTTTGGGATAGGCTGTAGCGTCTTCGACGGGAGTTAGGGGGCATCGGGGTTGCCTCTGTCCGGGCCATTAGCTAGCCTAGCATGTTGGGAATCAGTCACATTTCTCGCCCGGTCTCGGGGAGGCAGATTTGAAAGCGGCCAAGATTCTGGCTGCGGTGGCCATTTTGGCCATCGCCGGCTGGCGCATATTCAGTATTGACGCGAGCACACCGCCGCCGGGGCAGAGCGAAGAGCACTTACTGCCGCTGATCTGCAAATCGTGCGGCAAGTCGTTCGTGGGTCGGGTGCACAAGCCGCCGACGGTGTGGAAGTGCAAGCTGTGCGGACAGGACACTGCGGTCGAAACGCGGCACTGTGTCGACTGCGACGCCGTGTTTCCACTACCGGATGACGATGGGCCATGTCCGAAGTGCGGCGGGCCGATCGATCTTCCGGAACTGACCATGCTCGACGACCCGAGTATGGATAACAACTGACGGATGAATTCAGCCGACTGCCGGGGAGGCGAGTATGAGTCGATTCAAGCGCGCGTTTACGCTGATTGAGCTGCTGGTCGTCGTGGCGATCATCGCGCTGCTGATCAGTATTCTGCTGCCTTCGCTAAAGGGGGCGAAGGCACAGGCCCGCCGCGTCGTGTGCGCGACGAATCTGCGCACGATGTATCAATCGATGTTCAGCTACTCCGATGACAACCAGGAGTTCATGGTTGGTGGCATCATGCGCGTAACGACATCGACCAGCAACCAGGAATGGGGCAACTGGGCGACCGCGCTGCTGCCATACCTCGGTTACTACGATGGCGATCTCGTGGAACGCCAGCGGCTTTGGCGCCAGAATCGCCAGCGTGACCTGGCCAAGGTCTTTCTGGATCAGCCGATCCTGCAATGCCCGGACAATCCAGACCCGGAACAGCCGCTGGATTACGTCGCGTCCGCCACTTCAATGCCCTATTCCTTCGAGGCGGTTCAGCAGGACACGCGTGGCGGAGGCCAGGCCGGCGAGGACTTCGAGGTCGTGTGGGGCGCCGAAAACTCGTCGTATCGACCGTTCTTCAAACTGGAGTCCATCCCTGACCCGGCTCGCTTCGTGTATTTCACCGAAAATCACGTGTCGTTGTATGTCCCTGTTCGAACCGGTGACGGCAAGTCGTTCGCGTTTCACACGTTCTTCTTCGCTTCGCAGCTGCCCTTCGGCGCTTATCCGCGCATCGCCAATGACATTCGCCACCCCGGCGGGCTCGTAATGGGTTTCTACGACGGACACGCCGAGCCCCACCTGCCGAGTTGGCTTGACGAAGGGTGGCCGCGTTCGCTTGGTCAACGTTTGATCAACGTAGCGCCAACCGACCCGGAGTATTACTAGGCGGGCCAAGTCGCGCTGGAGCGGTTATGCGGGCAGTCGCAATTCGAGGACAGAAAATGAAACACCGAAGCGGTGTCCGACTCGCCGCGTCCGCATTTACGCTGATTGAGTTGCTCGTTGTAGTGGCGATCATCGCCCTGCTGATCAGCATCCTGCTGCCGTCACTGAAACAGGCGAAGGCGCAGGCCCGCCGAACTCTCTGCACGACGAACCTGCGCACGCAATGCCAGACGATGTATCTATATGCAAGCGACAACGCGGACGTGATGGTCGGCGGGATCATGGGATTTGAACCAACCGGCCCCAACAACGAATGGGGAAACTGGTTCACAGCCATGCTGCCCTACCTCGGAAACGACGAGAACCTCCCGCAGCGCCAGGCGCTCTGGAGAGAGCGGCGGCATCCCACTCTTGCCGACAAGATGAGAACGCAACCAATCTTCCAGTGCCCGGATAATCCCGACCCAAAGCAACCGGTCGACTACGTCGCTTCGGCCGTTCCCACGCCTTACACGCCGTACGCCGTGCGGGCGGATATTGCCGGCGGAGGCCGCGCCGGTGACGCGTTTCAGGGCGTTTCCGGTTTCAATGAATACCGCGCGTTCTTCCGCTTGGAAGATGTCGCTAACGCGGGGCTATATGTTTACATCACCGAGAACCACACGTCGCTATTTCAGCCCGGCAGTTTTTTTGTACAGCGATCGCTCCGGTTTCACACGTTCTTTCTGACTTCGCAGCTGCCGTTCGGGTCGTATCCGCGCGTCGCCAGCGACATTCGACACCCGGGCGGCATCGACATGGTGTTCTACGACGGCCACGTTGAGACGAATCTGCCGAGTTGGCTCGATGTCGGCTGGCCGTACTCCCTCGGCCAGCGCCTCATTCACGTCACCGAGGTCCCCGAAAGCGAGTTCTAGTCGGAATCACCGCCTAGCGCACGCACTGTTCCGGGACAATCCGTCGGTCCACGAGTATGATCGATCATCGACACACTCAATCGGAGCAAATGCCAATGGCGGCAAAGATGGTGAAGTGCGCAAAGCTCGGTCGCGACTTGCCGGGGATCGACCCGGACACGCCCGCCGGCGACCAGGCGCTGAAGATGACGTTGCTCATCGCCGGCCCGGCCATGCGCAAGCGCGTCGCCGATTCGATTTCGGCCGAGGCGATGGCCAAGTGGAACGATCACATGCTGATGGTGATCAACGAGTATCGCCTTGACCCGACATCCGACGAATCCAACCCGATTCTCGCCCAGCACATGGAAGCGTTCTTCTTCGGCGAGCAGGCGGACATCCCGAACTACGTCCCACCCGAAGAGGCCGAAGGGCCGATCTGACGCCAACCGGCGCCGCCTCGTCTTTTCTTCGCGGGGCGGTAGCATAATCGCATGACCGCCAATCCGGCTCCGAACGCCGCGCCAGCGAGCGAATCCGCACCGTCTTCGCTGATCATCGAGGACGGCGTGTGCGTGGCGATGTTCGCATACGACGTCGGCCAGCACATCGACCTGAACGCCGTCGAGCGCATCGTCGGCGGTCAGTCGCAGCGGCGCGGCCTGAAAAAACGACGCGGTTCGCCGCGCCACTTCGAGTTTGATCCCGCCCCGATCACGTTGACCCAGGACATCGAGTCGATCGAAGTCGCCGGACGGGCGCTGGAGCCGCAGGCGGACCTCACGTTGTACGATTTCGGCGCGGTCACGCTCGCGTATCGCATCGACCTGCGCGGCCCGCTCGGCGCCCTCGTGGATATCGGCGTCGAGCTGTATGAAAACGCGGCGCTGCTCGCGTCATCGCGCAAGCAGGTCGAAGCGATGATGGCGATCCTCGCGCCGGCGGTGCGCAAGGGTCATGTCGCCGAGTTCGTAGAGGACTATTGCGTATACCAGATTCTGGCGTTGCGCGACCACCCGCTTGAGCGCGCCGTCCGCAGCGGCGGCGGCATCTTCGCGATGGCGCTACGGGCCGATCGGGAGCCGCTGTCTGACCAGGCGCAGGCTGATGTGCTGGGATCGCGCCTGTCGTTCGGTCAGGATGACACTGCAATTGTCGACTGGAACGGGGCGATTCTGCTCGACGCCGATTCCGATGACGGGCTGGCGGTGCTCGCGTACGCCAACGTCGAATTGCTTGAAATGCGCTATCTCGACCACCAGCTCGATCGCGCGCTCGAAATCGCGTGGGAGGCGACCCAAGCGCGCGGATGGACTGCGTTTCTACCCGGCGCCGGCGCGGCCGAACAACGGCGCGTCGCGGAGTTCCAGATCGACGGCGCGCTGCTGTTCGAGGGCGTCAATAACGCGGTTAAGCTGCTGGGCGATCAATACCTCGCGCGCCTCTACCGGCTCGCGTCCGACCGCCTGCATCTGCCCGACTGGGATGCGAGCATCATGCGCAAACTCGACGCGCTCGACCGCATGTATCAGAAAATCACCGACCAGCGGGCGGCGTGGCGCATGGAGGCGCTGGAATGGGTGATTATTGTCCTGATCGCCGTGTCGATCATCCTGCCACTGATGGGCCTCAAGTAGACCGACCGGCGAAGGAGAACCTAATGACCGTCAACGTCCTCGCGCACTTTGTCGCTCGCGCCGATCGCGCCGAACAACTGGCCACTCTGCTCACGGGCCTCATCGCGCCGACCCGCGCGGAGGCCGGCTGCCGGATGTACACGCTGTGGCGGAATCGCGAGGATCCGCGGCGATTCACAATGGTGGAAACGTGGGACAGCGACGCTGCGCTCGACACGCATCTGGCGACGCCGCATGTCCAGAATGCGGTCACAAAGCTCGACGAGTTGCTGGACGAGCCGTTGCGGCTGGAACGTTGCTCGAACTGCGGTGGGTAGCCGCCCGGCCGGCTAACGGCGGACCAACGGCGGGCAGATGCAATCAACAGCCCCGGTGGCGTTACAGATAGGACCAGACGCCGACCGGGGTGACAGAATCGGAGAGGGAGAGATTCGAACTCTCGGTACGGTTACCCGCACACTGGTTTTCGAAACCAGCCCCTTCAGCCGCTCGGGCACCTCTCCAAGGGGGAACGCTTAACCCTCAGGGCTGGCGATCCGCGAATCCGGCAGGTTAGCAGCCCTCGCGCGAAACGACAAGGCGGCGCCCGACGAGCGACCTGAACACCGGGAAAATCGACCTACATCGGCTCCATTTCGATCATGTCGGAATCATCTGACGGGCCAGGAGCAGGAGCAGGTTCGACGCGATAACTCGGAGCAGGCGACGCGGCGGGGGGAGCCGTCGTCGCGCCTTCGGGCGTCGAGTAGTACGTTGTCATTCCCGAATCGCTCGTCGACTCCGGCGCGGGCGTGATACCGGCTTCCGCCGGTGGCGAATAGCGCGGATAGGTCGTTGTATAGGTGGTCGTCACGCGGGCTGCGCGCAGCCGGCGGGTCTCCGGCTCCGCCGCGATCGCGGACCGCCGCTCGATCAAGTTGCCCTTGCCGACTTCATTCACGCGGATGATCAGCGACTCGGGCACGCTGATACGATTATTCTCGCCCCAGATTTCGATCTTGTTGCAGGTCACGTCGTCCTGGAAGTTAATGAAATTGGCGTCGCCGAAAATGCTCAGGCGATACAGGCGCGACGAGTTTTCAACCGTCACGTTGTTCAGATTGCCGTTGATTCGCAACTTGCCGAAGTACGGCCGCGACGTCGTCGTGTGCGAGCCCATCATCGAGTTGCTGTTGCAGCCGGCCAGCATGGCCAGCGCCCCGATCATCACCTTTGCGGCGAGTTTCATGTGTGCATGTCCCTGTCTGAGTTTCAACATCCTGGCGCAAACAGGCGATTTTCAGTCCACCCCGCGCCAGTAACGTAATGTAACCCCGCCAACGGCGGATGACTACTGTCACTTCGCGTCAGACCCCGCCACTACGCCCGCGTCATCGCGCTTGAGCTGGCGAAGAATCGCCCGCCGCAATCGCGTCAGCGGACGCGTCAGAAATCGATGCGCGCGAATCGGAAACGTCGCCCGTTCGACGATCGCCGCCTGTTCGGCGGTCAGCAGGTCCGGGCGAAGCCGGCGCTTGTGTTTGTAGACGTGGTACATGTCGCCGGCCTGAAACCGTCGCAACATCCACCGCCACGGGAGCCAGCCAAGCAACCGGCTGCGCGGGCGAGCGAATGCGATTTGAAAGTCAATCAACCACGGCTTGCCGTCGTCGCCGTGGATGATGTTCTGCGGTTTGTTCAGATCGACATAAGCCATGTCCCGCGCGTGCAGTTCGCGAATCAGCCCCTCCAGCTCGTCAAAGAACGTGTCGCTGACAGTGTCTTCGCGATCGAGTGGCCGCCCGGCGGCGAATACATGCGCGAACCCAGTGGCGCCCACACGCCCCAATGACTCGGGAACGCCAGGCGCGCCGGCGGCCTGCGCGTACATATGAGCCTCGCGGCCAGCCAGGAACCGCCCGATCCACGCTCCCGGGAGCCCGAGGATTCGTCCCCGGCGTCCGAGTTTCAGAACCACCCGAAGCCCGTCAGGATCGACGTACTCACCTGTCGCCGCAAAAAAATCATGCTTGAAGGTGCGGACATGCGTACATACGGCGCCACCTGCCTCGAAGGACGCCGGCATCTCCAGCTCGGGCAGCGCATACAGCCAAGGGTGCGAGATACGCTTTCTTGGAACGCGATCACTCATCGCGCGCGATTATACGGACGAACACGCGACCGACGAGTGCGAGCGGCTCCGATCATCGCCCTGGGATCGGTTCCGAAAATTAAAAAGGCGTGCGGCGCCCCAGGGTTTTGGCGCGGTCTGAGGGCGCCGCAGCGAGTGGAAGCAAGTTATTGTGCGTCAACGGGTTACAGTCTTGTATGACGGAAATCCGCCATTCGCCGGACTGTATTGTGGAGTATAACGCCTTGTCCAGTCGAATCAAGCCACAGCGGCCCAAAAATTCTCTCGTTTGCGAAAGACCGGGCCGAGTCCGCGAAAT
>JAGQOO010000191.1 GCA_020427345.1 Phycisphaerales bacterium
ACAAGGATCATCGTGCCGCCCGACACGCCGGGTATGAGATTGGCGACGCCCATGAGCATGCCACCGATGGCGGTGCGGGCGATGAAGGTGGGCGAGAGCCAGTTTGTGATTGGCTTCGCTGGGGCGTCAGCTGCTGCTTCATTCGGCAGATTCAAGGGCTAGCTCCGGTACTTGCGGCTATTGCCGGCGCGGAACTGTATTGCGCGAGGATTGTCGTGTCTACGGAGGCGCGATTTGCACGAACGCGGGCGCTGAGTCAGTGCGGGCGGCGGCGCCCGCGTTCAAACGGCCGGTTCGCATTATCATGCCCGCCCATGTCGCGGGTGACTTCAGAACGGCGCGGGACGGGTGGGGCCCAGGCGCCGCCGTCGGTCGTTTCCGCCGCCCGGTTTGTCGCGATTTGCACGCTCGCGTCGCGGGTGACGGGGCTTGCGCGCGACATGCTGATGACGCAGGTGTTCGCGATCACCTGGGTTTATGACGCGTTCAACTACGCGTTTCTGATTCCCAACCTGTTTCGACGACTGTTCGGCGAAGGGGCGCTGTCCGCGGCGTTTGTGCCGACGTTCACGCACGCGCTGGAGCGCGAAGGGCGCGAATCCGCCTGGCGGATGCTGGCCCGCACGCTCGCGCTGCTGACGGTCGCGCTGAGCGTCGTCGTCATTCTGATCGAGGCGATTGTGCTGGTCGGCGCGCTGACTGCCACTGCCGAGAACACGGCGCTCACGCTCAAGCTCACGGCGATCATGACGCCGTTCATGCTGACGATCTGCGTCGTCGCGCTGTTTTCGAGCATACTGAACTGTCTGGGCAGTTTTGTGCCGGCGGCGCTGACGCCGTTGCTGCTGAACATCGGCATGATTGTCGGCGTGCTGTGGAGCGGGCAGATCAACGCGGACGATCCGCAGCGGCGGGTGGTGATTGTCGCGATCAGCGTGATTGTGGCGGGGGTCATACAGATCCTCGTGCTCATACCGGCATTGCGGCGGCGCGGCGCGCCGCTCGGGTGGCGGTGGGAGCCGGGCGATCCGCAGGTGCGGCGGATGTTGGCGCTGATGGCGCCGATCGCGGTGGGACAGGGCGTGTTGCTGCTGAGCACGTTTCTCGATGCGCAGCTGTGTTTGCTGTTGACGCGCGCGGCGGAGGGATCGGCGCAGGCGAGTTTTCTGGGCGTCGCGTTTCAGTATCCGCTTGAGCCGGGCGCGTTGTCGGCGTTGTCAGTGGCGCAGCGCTTATATCAGTTTCCACTCGGCGTTTTGGGCATTTCGCTGGCGGTGAGTGTCTTGCCGGCGTTGACGCGCCAGGTTGCGCGGGAGGACTGGCAAAGCTGGCGCGAGCAGTCGCGGGCGTCGTTCCGAATGGCGGTTTTTCTGGGGTTGCTGTCCGGGGCGTTGATGGTGGCGCTGTCAGAGCCGATCGTGCGAATGCTCTTTGAGTATCGGCGGTTTGCGGCGTCGGACACGGCGCGCGTGGCGCCGGTGCTGGCGTGGTATGGCGTGGGGATGTGGGCATTCTGCTCGAATCACATTGTGTTGCGGATGTTCTACAGCTTGGGCGATGTGCGCACGCCGTTGCGGATCAGTTGTGCGCTCGTGCCGTTCAATCTGGCGTTAAGCGTTGGGCTGGTGTGGGTAGAGGGTGTGCGTGAGGCGGCGTTCGCGATCAGCACGACGGTGACGTCGACGATTTCGGTGCTGGTGAGTCTGGCGATGCTGCGGCGGAAGCGGGCGTCGATTTTGTCGGAGCCGGCGCAGTTCGCGCCGTTCGCGCGATTGCTGGTGGCGGCGCTTGGCGGGGCGGCGGGGGCGTGGGCGAGTTGGCGGTTTGTCTTCGCGCCGCTGGCGTCGGGGATTGACTGGGTGATCATCGCACGGGGCGTAGAGGCGCTTTGTCCGTTAGCCCTTGGTTCTGTTGTTGTAATGGCATTAGCGGCCCTACTCGGCGCGCCGGAGCCGGGCGCGGCGCTGGCGGGGCGGTGGGCGCGGACCATCCGCAAGCGCGGTTAGACCGATGGGTTCCGGAATTCCATTGACAGAGGGGCGCGTCTGGCGGTAGACTTGGGTAATCAACCAACAAGGTTTAGGTAATCACCCAATGCCGCCCGCCAAGGGAACACGCGACAAAATCGTCGACGCCGCCATGGAGCTGTTTGCGTTTCATGGCTACGGCCCGACGGGGCTTTCGGAAATTGCCCGCAAGGCCCGCGTGCAGCAGGGCTCGCTTTATCACTTTTTTCCGACCAAGGAGGAGTTACTGGCGGCCGTGTTGGAGCGGCGAAAGACGCTGCTGTGGCCCGAGGTGCTCCAACCGATCTGGGACACGATCGACGATCCGATTGAACGAATATTCAAGCTGCTGGATCAGTATCGGATGATGCTGCAAGTCACCGAGTTCAGCCATGGCTGCCCGATCGGCAATCTGGCGATTGAACTGACTGAGAGCCACCCCAACTCGCGCCGACTGATTGCGGAAAACTTTACGAACTGGCTCCGCGCGGTCGAGCAGTGTTTTCACGAGGCGTCGCGCCGGCTGCCTGTGGACGCGGACGCCCGCCGGTTGGCGATCTTTGTGCTGACGACGATGGAGGGGGCGGTAATGCTCGCGCGAACGTATCGGGACTTTCGCGCGTATGACGCCGCCGTTGCGTCACTGCGCGAGTACATCGACGCGCTTGTCGAGCGCGAAACAGACTGGAGCGCGTCGCGACCGCCGGCGTCGGTGAAAACCACGCGTGGCCGGCGCCGCCGACAATGAAAGGACCACTCATGAAGGACTCGAGCGCCGCCGAAGCCGCGATGGTAAAGAACTCTGAACAGAAGACCGGCAAGCCACTGGATCACTGGCTCAAGACGGCGGCGGCTCATGGCGCGGCCAAGCACGGCGAGATCGTGGCGTTCCTGAAGACGGATCATGGACTGGGGCATGGCTATGCGAACCTCGTGGCGCATCGGCTGCTCAAGTCCAGCGCGAGCGACTCGGATGCGGACGAACTGATTGCGGCGCAATACGCCGGCAAGAAAGCGGGCCTGCGACCGATCTATGACGCGCTCATCGCGCGCATCGAGCAGCTTGGCGATGATGTCGAACTCGCTCCGAAGAAGGCTTATGTGAGTGTTCGGCGCGCCAAACAGTTCGCGCTGATTCAACCCTCGACAGCGACGCGACTGGATGTCGGCATCAATCTGAAGGGAACCGAGCCGAGCGAACGGCTTGAGGCTTCCGGCAGCTTCAACTCAATGGTGTCGCATCGCGTGCGACTCGGCTCGGTCGGTGATGTGGACAAAGCGCTCATCGAGTGGCTGCGCGCCGCCTACAACGCGGCCGGCTGATCGAGTCTGCCAACAAACCCCGCCACGGAGCCCAACATGCTTCGCCCCCTGTTCGTTTTCGCGGTCATTGGATTTGGCTCATCCTTCGCATGTGCACAGGACGCGGTCGGCGAAAGCTATCGCGCGCACCTGGCGGCCGCCGAGTCGGCGCTGCGGTTGGGTGAGCCGGCGGAGGCGCGGCGATGGCTCGATGCCGCCCCAAGCGGGTCTCGCGGGTGGGAGTGGTCACATCTTGACGTTCTGCTCGACCAGTCGCGGAAGGTCGTCGAGAACCTCGATTCGAGCGTGCGCTCGCTGGCGCTCGAATCGAGGGGCGACCTTGCGGCGGTGGCGCTTGCATCCGGGCGCGTGGCGCTGATTGACGTCAAGAGTGGCCTTTCCCAACGCGAACTGTCCGGGCATGAGGGCGGCGCGTTTTGCGCGCGGTTCAGCCCAGACGGGACGCGCCTCGTGACATCCGGGGTTGATCGCGTCGCGCGCGTTTGGGATGTAGCCACGGGCGCTTCGCTTGTGGAGTTCAAGGCGCATCAGTTTCCGGTCAGTTCCGTCGTGTTTAGCCCGGACGGCGCGCGCGTATTCTCATCGTCGTACTACACCGACAAAGACACGCCGATTGAAGGTCGCGTGCATCTGTGGAATGCGGAGACCGGAGCGGTTCTTCGAACGTTCAAGGGCGGCGTCAAACCGCTGAGTTCGCTCGCGCTGAGCGCGGATGGAAAGCGCATCGCTGCGGCGTCATGGGATTCGTGCGTGTTCGTGTGGCGCGTGGATGGGCCAGAGGGGGCGCAGCCGCTTCAACTTGGTCGAAAGCCGGGCCCCCTGCAGAACATCCACATCAACGCCGTCGCGTTTTCTCCGGATAGTGCGCTATTGGCGGCCGGCTCCGACCATCACTGGACCAAGGTGTATCGCGTGGAGGACGGGGCCGAGTTGGCGACGGTGTCGGACGGCGAGGCCGATTTTGGCGCGGTCGCGTTTTCGCCGGACGGGGCCACGCTGGCGCTCGGTGGCGACAACGGCGCCGTTACTCTGTGGAACACGAGCGATTGGTCGCGCCGCGCGACGCTGAGAGGTCATACGCAGGCGGTTACGGCGCTCGCCTGGAGCGCCACGGGTCGGACGCTGTATTCGGGCGGCATCGAGCGCACGATTCGCGCGTGGAACCCGGCGCAACCGGGCTATGGCGGTGTTCGCGGTCGGTACGGTGAGAACAACTATTCCGTGGCGTTTTCGCGTGATGGCAGGTGGCTGGCGTGCGCGAGCAGCGACGGGACGATCGGCGCGATCGACGCCGCAACGGGCGAAGAAGCGTTTCGATTTGCAACGAAGCACGAAAACGAAGTGTGCACGGCAGCGATCAGTCCTGACGGCTCGCGAATCGGTTCCTGCTCGTGGGACAAGACGTTCCGCGTTTACGACATCGCTTCGCAGAAAGAAGTCGCGCGCGTCGAGCTACCAGCCGGCGCGGCGTACTTCGCTTGGAGTCCAGATGGACGACGAGTCGCTGTGGCCCTGCGCGACGCTACGGCGGTTATTGTCGACGTTGCGTCTGGCGCGATCGAGCGAACACTGTCGGGGCATTCGAAGGGCGTTGTCTCGGTCGCCTGGAGCGCCGACGGCGCGAGGGTCTTGACGAGCAGTTACGACGCCTCGGCCAAAGTGTGGAACGCGTTCACCGGCGAGTTACTTGTGACGATGGCGCCTGGAAATGAAAAAGCGGGTGGACACGAAGCCGTCGTCGAATCCGCGGTGTTCATTCCGGGCACGAAACTTGCCGCGACCGCCTCGCATGACGGGTCCGTCCGTGTGTGGGACGCGACGACGGGTGATCTCGTTCGCATTCTCCTTACGAGCAGCGACTCCATCTACCGGGTCGCGGCTTCGCCGGATGGGAGCCGGTTGGCCGCGGGCGGGAAGTACCTGTACATCCTTGATCCGCTGACGGAGCGCCCACTCCTTCGCGAGCGGCCGGTCGGTGAGATGATCTGGCATCTGGATTGGAGTCCGGACGGGAAACGCCTTGCGGTCGGCTCATGGAATGGGGAAGTCGTGGTTTATTCGGATTCCGGCGCTCCAGATAATGCGACTGAGTAGTGGACCGAGCCGGTTCTTCACACAAGTCCGTCGGACGCCCACGTCTGCATCACCTTGATGTAGCTGGCGCGGTTGAATGCGCTTGGGTCCGGGCATTTCAGGTAGCTCATGCTGCCTTTCATCTGCTTCAGCGAGTCGTACTCGTGCGTTTCGAGCCATTCCGTCAGTTCGTTTCGCAGTCGCGTGATGTGGTCGGGGCCGTTGCGCAACAGGGCGGAGACCATCTGCACACCGTCGGCGCCGCTCATCACGGCCTTCACCACGTCGAGCACGGTGTGCACGCCGCCGGTGACGCCGAGTGACGCGTTGACGCGGCCGGACAGCAGCGCGAGGCCGCGCAGGCGCAGTGGCAGATCGCGCGAATCGGACAGTTCGAGTCGCGAGACGATGTTGAGCCCGTCGACGTCGATGTCCGGCTGGTAAAAGCGATTGAACAGCACCAGCGCGCTCGCTCCGGCGGCGGCGAGTTGATGGGATATGTTCAGCACGGACGTGTAGAACGGTGAGAGCTTGATCGCGATGGGGACGCTGACTGCGCGTTTGACGGCGCTCGCCATCTCGATCGTGCGTTGCTCTAGTGCGGGGCCGGTCACGTTGACATCGATCGGCACGGAATAGATGTGCAGTTCGATCGCGTCGGCGCCGGCCTGTTCCATCAGGCGCGCGTTATCGAGCCATCCACCCTCGGTCGTGCCATTGAGCGACGCGACGACGGGAATGCCAAGCGCTTCCTTAAGACTTCGGAGTTCCTCGAGATAGGCGTGCGGGCCGAGCACGAAGTCGTCCGGGTCAGGCAGATATGTATGGGCCTCGGCGTGCGAGTGCGCGTGCGTGTGCATCGCCCGCGCTGTCGCCATTTCCTCGGCGATGAGTTGCTCTTCAAACAATGAGCGCATGATGATCATCGACGCGCCGGCGTCT
>JAGQOO010000192.1 GCA_020427345.1 Phycisphaerales bacterium
TCAATAAGGCGCTCGAGCTCAAGCTGTTCGAGGACCAGAAAGACACGATCAAGCTCACAAGCCTGGTTTCGAACGTAGTCGACGCCGACACCCAGGCGAAGATCGACATCGTCAAGGGTCGGTTGATCCGCGACTACGGTTACGACGACGAGAGCGCGACGGACGTGCTCAACTACGTTGCCAGCATCTTCGCCCGTGGAGATACCACGTCGTAACGATGCCCCCAAGAACCCAAACGGTGCATGGCGCACGCTGACCTGAGGTGTCGGCCATGGTGAGAAACATCGAACGCGACCAATCGCGGTTCAAAAAGATCGTCCGCGGCAAGATTCGCGAAAACCTCCGCAAGTACGTAACGCACGGCGAGATGATCGGCCGCAAGGGACGCGACCTGGTGAGCATCCCCTTGCCACTCGACACGCCGCACTTTCGCTATGGAGACAACAACGATAGCGGCGTGGGCCAGGGTGACGGCAAGCCCGGGCAGCAAGTCGGCGACGAGGGTGACGGCGCGGGTCCGGGCGGCACAGATCCCGGCAAGCACTTGATGGAAGTCGATGTCTCCCTGGAAGAACTGGCGGACATTCTCGGCGAGGAGTTGCAACTACCGCGGATCGAGCCGAAGGGCGCGCGGAACATTACCAGCATTAAGGACCGCTACAGCAGCGTGCGGCAGACCGGTCCGGAATCACTGCGGCATTTCAAACGCACATTCCGCCGGGCGATGCGGCGGGCGATCATGACCGGGGTCTATGATCCGGACAATCCGATGATCGTCTTTGAGCGCGGCGACAAGGTGTATCGCAGTTGGAAGCCGGTGAAGAAGCCGCAATCGACAGCGGTGATCGTGTACATGATGGACGTGTCGGGCTCGATGGGGCATGAGCAGAAAGAACTCGTGCGGCTTGAGGCATTCTGGATCGACACGTGGCTGCGGCGAAACTATGACGGGATCGAAAGCCGGTACATCGTGCATGATGTGCACGCGCAGGAAGTCGATCGCGAAACGTTCTTCCGCATTCGCGAGGACGGCGGCACGAAGATCTCGAGCGCGTTCAAGTGCTGCCGCGATCTGCTGGCGAGTAACTATGACCCGAACGAGTGGAACACGTACCTGTTCCATTTCTCGGATGGCGACAACTCATCGGAATCGGATTCGCGCGAGTGCTGCCGGATTCTGAAAGAGGAACTGCTGCCGACCGCGAACCAGTTCGGGTATTGCCAGGTGGCGAGCGCGTACGGCAGTGGGAATTTCATCAACGTGCTGCGCGAACATCTGGATAAAGAAGAAACGATGGTGACGACGCGCGTGAATACGAAGGATGATATCTACGACAGTATCAAGGAGTTTTTTGCGAAGGGGCGATAGCGCCTTCGTGGTCCTTACCCGCCCGCCAATAGTCGGTAATAGCGCTCATCCGTTCCGGTCGCGATCAGCGCGACGCCGATTCCCACCGCCGCCAGCATGAAAGCGATGTTCAGTCGGCGCGAGCGGAAGCCGAACTCCGGCGAGTTTTGAATACACGCCCACACCGCCGCCGCGATGAGCGGGTAGACGAGCGCGTTCCACGGTTCGCGGAAGCGCTCGGCGAAGTACGTGGCGGACAAGCCGGCCGCGTAGCACATCGCGGGCAGCAGGAAGATTGCGCCCTTGCCGAAGCGGATACACATCAACGCGATCGCGGCGATCGTCAGCGGGGCGCTGATCCAGCGCAGGCGCATCAGCCAGTCGGCGTTGCGCTGTTCGATCGCGCGGCCGCGCTCGACGAGGTCGGTCTCGTCCGCGCCGGAGCGCCGGGCGCGATACGCCGCGACGATCGCGTCGTCGCTTTCCTTTGTCGGCGTCAGGTACTTCGCGGCCTGGTAATCCGGGAAAACGCCGAGCAGTCGCGCGAGCCGCACGCCGCACAGCCGTCGATAGCGGTCCGGGTTTTCGGTGATCCAGTGGAGGGCCTTATCCCGGTAGGCGCGATCGGTTTCGCCTTCGCCTTTGCCGACGATGTGCTGAGCGTTGCGGTGATAGCCGCCATGTTTGGCGCCGGGGTTGTTGCCCATCCACAGATTGACGCCGCCGGTGGTCGAAATCGCCGGGCCGACGCCGACGTTGACATTGCGAATGAGCCATGGCGCGAGGGTGATCGCGCAAGCGGCGAGGAAGGCAGCGGCGTGCATGAATCGAAGTGAGCGCAAGAAGTCCCCAATCAGGCGCATCAGGCCAGCCGCTCGGCTATCAGCCCGTACGGGCGGGACGATTGTGCCACCCACGAGAGTCCTTTCCCTGCCCCCCCCCCACAAAAACCAACAACACAAATGCGGGAGCGAGGAAGATCGCCGCCGGACGGACGAGCATGAGAAGTCCGAACACGACGCCGGCGCCGGCGGACCACGTCAGCGCGCGGCCGCCTTCCGCCCTTCTTGAATTGTCGACGAGCAACAATCCGAGCAACATCACCGGCGTTGACAGATTCTCGCTTGCGAGCACGGGCGTATAAGCCAGCGCGGTGGGCGACACGGCGAGCAGCACAGCCGCGGTCAGTGCCGCGCGCGGCGATGCGAAGCGGCCGACAATCAGCACGAGGAGGAGGCAACTGAGCGCGCCCAGCGCCGCCTGCACATAGCCGACCCCCTTCGGATGTTCGCCGACGACGGCGTATGTGGCGGCGATCAGCGCGGGGTAACCGGGCGTTCGATATGCGAGATTCCCGGCGACGCCGAACGTTCCGGTGTTGAGCCAAGCTACCGCGTGTTGTTCATAGCCGGCAAAGTCGGAGACGGGCGTTACCGATGCGCATGCGACCCAGGTGACTCGCAACGCGAGCGCGCCGAACGCCAGCAGAATTGCATTGGATACTCTCACGCGCTCGCCTGAGTGGCCTAATCGACAGACGTCGATCACCATGCTACACGGCTAACCGTTTTCAACAACATACGACCTTCGGCATCATAGGACGTTCCAGGTGTCCGCGACCGTCAACCATGCGCGCAAAAAACCGAGGGCGACCGCATGGGCCGCCCCCGTGTGTTCACGCCATCATTTCTTCAGCGACGGTTGAGATCAGCCGCCGCAAATGTTTCCGAACTGTGACAGCAGGCCCGCAAGGTCGGCCAGATCGATCAAGCCGTCACCTGTGCAATCGCCCTGCGTATTCGGCGCCACCGGTTGACCGAACATCGACAACACGCCGGCCAAGTCGTTCAGATCAACATCGCAGTCGCCATCGACATCGCACTCGCAACCCGGGCCGCAACCTTCTTCGGGGAACGGGTTGACTTGCAACTGCTCGTTGATCGATTCCGTGAGTTCGGTCTTGCGCAGGAACGCGTTCGGGATCGAGTGACCGTCGTTGCGGAAAACCATCACGCTCGAACCGATCGCGACCGCCGAGTACTTGTACGCGCCGTCGTGGGGCGTTGCGTTGACGCTCAGGGCCAGGTCACGGGCCACGTCTTCCGGCGTATCGCCGACGGCCTGGTCGTACGGGAACATGTGCGCGGCGCCCGGAGGGTCAAAGATCGTCGGCTCGATCATCAGCCAACTCGTCGCAGCATCGCCGGGGAAGACCGGGGCGCCGAAGGCGGAGTATGTCAGCGCGCCAGGGGGCACGGAGGGCGTAACGAACGCCGGGATCGGCACAACAACGTCATTGAACTCCGGATCGCCAAGGCCGATTGAGATCGCGGGCGCGCCAACGCCGAGGGCCGACAAGTCAATGCTGCCGGCGCCGCGGAAGCGCACACCCGGCGGCTGATTGGCGGGATCCGTGGACGCGCGAAGCGGCTCATTGGTGATTGCGACTGAGAAGTTGTGGAACATCTCGGCCACACTCGGATACGCGCCTTCACCGATCAGCATGTTCAGCTCTACATCCACCGACGCCTGCCCCAGATCGCCATCGATGCGGCACACAAACTGTTCCGGCGGGTCCATGACGCCCGAGTCGTCGACGAGCTTGATGTACTTCTCGACCGAGCGGCGCGACGAGTTACGCTTCGCCTCGCGGATGGCGTCCTTCACGCGGTTGCGGAAGTCGGCCTCGGACTCGCCCGGATTGGACGTAATGCCCTTGATGTACGCGGCCCAGGCGCGGAGCGTCGTGTGCGGCGGGTCGAGCCAGGCGCCGCCGCGGCCGACCTTATCGTTCGGATCATTCGGGTCCGGCGCGTTCGGGTCGTTCGGGTCGGGCAGGTTGGGGTCCGGGGCGTTCGGGTCCGGCGCCATCTGTCCGGCCCGCTTGCCGATCTGGAACACGATCCAGCGCTGACCGGCGCCGCCGATGGGACGACCGTTCGGGTCGCGCAGCGGGACGCAGAACGTCATTTGCGCGACCGTGCCGGTGTCATTCGGATCTGTGTTGTTGAAGTTACGCATGCTGAACAGAATGCCGCTGCTGCGCGTTTCGGCGTTTGGGCGCGTCAGAAAGACATCGCGGTTCATGTAGTTGAAGTAGTCATTGGGGTAACGGTCAACGTCCGGCAGTTTGGAGAAGTCCGAGCCGCCGATGTTGGCCGGATTGCCCGGCGTGTACTGCAAGCCGAACACCTTTGCCCACGGCTGGCCGAATTGGATATTGCCGCGCGTGATGTTGAGACACGGGAAATCATTGGGGTCGTTACCCTGGCTGAAGATCACTTGTCGGACGTCCGCGCTCGCGGCGACCGCGCCCAGCGCGAGCCAGGCCGCGACAAGCTGTCGCATCACACTGAGTCGTTTCATGTCAGGAACCTCCGTTGTGGATTCTGGTGGCGGCTGAAAAACGTCAACCGCTCGGAGGGAGATGACGGACGATCCGCCAGCGCGGCGACCGGAATCAGGAAAATCCGCGAGTCGGGCCGATAAACGCCGCGTTCGCCTTGAAACGCGTCCCCGGCGTCGGCCGCGCGGGGCGCCTTGGTCCATTGGGACCCCCAACCCGAGGGCGGCGGTCGCGGTCGCCGGAGTGCGGGTCAAACGCTAGGATTCGCGACTACGTTTCATTCCTCGTGAAACCGCGGCGGCGGCGTGGACCGGGCCCAGACGTCGCGCATAATCTGGCAGCCACGCACTTCGGGCGCAGGGGGTCATCGTGACGGTACTGCAGCACGATCTCTACGGCGGCATTCAGGCGGAACTCGACGCGAGCGCGGCGATTTTTCGCGATGAGCTGCGCAGCGACCTGCCGTTCGTGAACGAGTTATGCGAGTACGTGGAGCGATACCACGGGAAACGCGTCCGTCCGGCGGTTCTTCTCTTGGCGGGCCAGGCGGCCGGGCGGCTGACGCCGGCGCACGCTGTTCTGGCGGCTGTCGTCGAGATGGTCCACATCGCGACGCTCGTGCACGATGATGTCCTGGATGACGCCGACACGCGGCGGCATTTGCCGACGGTGTGCCGTCTGAGTGGCAACGAAGCCGCCGTGCTGCTGGGGGATGTGCTGTTCAGCCATGCCTATCACCTGTGCAGCGGGCTGGAGTCGCAATTCGCGGCGCGGCAGATCGGGCGGACGGCGGTCGCGCTGTGCGAAGGCGAGTTGTTGCAGGTGTCGAACCGCGGACGCTTCGATCTGAGCGAAGCGACGTATCTCGAGATCATTCTGCGAAAGACCGCTTCGCTGATCGCGACATCGTGCCTGCTCGGCGCGCATTACGCCGGCGCGGATGAGGGAACCGTGCGGCGGCTGGCGACGTTTGGCGAATCGCTGGGCATCGCGTTTCAGATACGCGACGACCTGCTGGACATCACCGGCGACGCGGCCGAAGTGGGGAAAACGCTCGGGCGCGACGTCGAAAAAGGCAAGCTGACATTGCCGCTGATTCACCACCTGCGGGCGGTCGACGCGCGCGAGCGGGCCGCGACGGAAGCGCTATTGTCAGATACTGGCGACGATCGCGACGCGCGGATCGTCGAGCGCCTGCGCGAGACGGACAGCATCGCCTTTGCGCATGACCGCGTGCGCGTGCACGTGGGGACAGCCATCGCCCAACTGGATGCCCTCCCGCCAAGCCCGGCCCGGGACACGCTGCGCGTGATGGCGGATTTCGTGGCGTCGCGGACGTTCTAGGCCGCTAACATTTCATGAAGTCTCTTGCCGATGTGGAGATAACATCGGTTTCGACCTCGCAGCCGCTTTCTGGCGAGTTATGGCGGCGACGGCGACATCGACTGCGACGGCGCCACAGGCCTGTCCGACCTCGCCGCGCTCATCGCCGTCTTCGGGACAAGCTGCGAGTAATTCGGGACGAAAACGCCCTTACCGACCGGCGGCGCGAGTGGTTCCCTCGCGCCGCCGGTCGCTGTTTTCTCCAAGCCGTCTACGGATCAACCGAGCGCGAAAT
>JAGQOO010000193.1 GCA_020427345.1 Phycisphaerales bacterium
AGCGATTCGATGTCGCGCGCGCCAACGGCGTCTGCGGCGTCAATGTCGATCTCGATGCGGCGGGCCTTGCGCTCGCCGCCGACGCCCAGCGCGAAGCGCAGCAAGCGGCGACTGATCGCGACGGAGCGCCAGCCGCTCATGACTGACCACGCGAGGATGCGCCAGTTGTGCGCGTCGCGGTTATCGGGGCGAACGACGATCCAGCCGACGAGGCGGCCGAAAGACCGCATCCCGACCGCGATCGCGCCGTCGGACAGCCAGCGAGATGGATCGCCGCTTCGGTCGGCGAAGTGGCCTGCGCGGCTCAGCGCGATCATGTCGGAACGGTCGCGCGATCCGAGTTTGGTCAAGCGGTGGCTCATGGCGTTATCGCTCCCCCGTAAGAGTCCGGCTGTGTTGCCAAAAGAGTGAGTGTCATTGTCAGCATGCGATTCAGCCGGAAATCGGCGCCGCTTGGATGTGAGTTAAGTTTGCGCAAAGCGGCGTTTCGCGCGTGCGACGAGGGGCTTGGGCGCGTTTCGTTTGCGGACGAATCGCGCGCGTGTGGTCCGCTAATCGCCGATGTTGGTCATCGCGCGAGATCGCCTTTCGAGGTACGACCGCTGGCGGCCGCGGGGCCGCGACGCAACGGCTGCGCCCGATATTGTTTACGGTCGCCCTAATCCAAGACTGCAAAGCAACGGGCCGATGTACCCGCTGTCCGTCGACGGGCGGGCGAAGGAGCCGTTGCGCTTGGAAACGACCGCTGAAACAAATGGTGCGCCCGCCGCCCAAACGCGTTTTCGGACGTTGCTCGAAACGGAGGGGCTGTCGCTGGCGCCGCTGATCATCGTCGCCGCCGTTACGGTCGCGGTCGGGGCGTGGTCGTATCACGCCTCCAACGAGCGGCTGGACACGTGCCGGGAGCGCGCCGCCACACGTTTGGCGACCACGCTGGCCGGCGCGATTCGCGGCCAGGACGAGAACGCGGCCCTGGAGACGCTTCGCCGGCTGTGCGTCAAGGGCGAGATGGAGGCGGAGTGGACCGGCCCCGACGGACGGCAGCTGGCGATCGCCGGCGGCCTGTCAGGCGCCATGATCGCTCGGCCGGCGCAGGGTGTCGCTACGGTGCAGACGGCGGACGGCGCGGCTGCCGGCACACTACACGTGACGGTTCTGGCCAACGCCGGTGGTTTCTCTTTCCTGCCGGTTGCCGCAGTCGGGGCGGTCGGGATGGTGGGGTTGTTGTTTACGCACTGGGCACAAACGCGCAGGTATCGCCCGCTGCGCGCGATCGAGCGCGGGTTATCGTCATTCTCGTCGGGGATCGAGCACGAACTGCGCGCGTTGGCGCTGGGGGCCGGATACGGAGCGATCGCGACTTCGTGGAATCAGTTTGTCGCCGAACTGGCTGAACTCCGCGCCGCCGCCGCTTCGCCCGAGACCAGTGAGATTACGACGCTGACCTCTCGGCGAATCGAGACGCAGTCGTTACGGAAGGTGCTTGATCGTGTCCCTTTCGGGCTATTGCGCGTCACGCCTGACGGCATCGTGCGATATGCGAATCCGACAGCGCTCACACTGCTCGGAGCGCCGCAGGAACTGCCGGACGACACGCTGCTTGCGGAACTGCTGAAAGACGATGCGACTGCGGCGTCGCTGCTAGGGGCTGGGGCGCGCCGGGCGGGGCGGTTCACGATCGATCGGCCTGCGGGCACGGGAAGTGATTCGACCACGCTGCGGTTCACACTTGCTCCTGGCGCGGGTCAGGATCCGAGTTCCGAACTGCTGATTACGTTCCATGATGTGACGTACGTGCAGGAAAGCGAGCGGGCCCGCGACGCATTCCTGTATCACGTGACGCATGAGCTTCGAACGCCGCTGACGAACATTCAGGCCTACGCCGAGACGCTGTCGCGCCCGGGCTTTGACGACGAGGAGACGCGCAAGGAGTGTTACAACGTCATCATCGGCGAGTCGTCGCGGTTGTCACGGCTGATTGAGGACATCCTGAGCGTTTCGCAGCTCGAAGTCGGCACGGCGCGGCTCAATCTGGGCGAAGTGGATCTGATGCGTCTGTTGCGCGAAACCGTTCGCGACAACCTTGGCGCCGCTGACGAGAAATCCGTCGAGCTACGTTTGAATCTGCCACCCAAAGCGCCGGCGATGCGGGGTGACAAGCAACGTCTGGCGGGCCTGTTTCAGAATCTTGTCGGCAACGCCGTCAAGTACACACCGGGCGGCGGCAGCGTAGACGTGACACTTACCGTTGAGGACGACGAAGCGCGGATCGCCGTCAAGGACACCGGCATTGGGATTCCGGCGGCGGATCTGCCGCATGTGTTTCAGAAGTTCTATCGCGCCGAGAACACCGCGACGGAATCGGTCAAGGGGACAGGGCTCGGGCTGGCGATTGCGCTTGAAGTGGCTCGCTTGCATGGGGGCGAAATCGAGGTGGAGAGCGAGGTAGGCGTTGGAACGACGTTTACCGCGGTTCTTCCATGCACGGCTGAAACGCGGCGCGCATCGGCGCCAGGAAAGGCGTGAAATGAGTCGAATTCTGGTGGTTGAGGACGATCCGCACATTCTCCGCGTCATCAGCCTGTGGTTGACGCGAGAGGGGCATACGGTGATTGAGGCGGCGAACGGCTTGATCGGGCTTGAGCTGTTTCAAAAAGAGCGCCCCGATGTGTTGATTACTGACGTGAATATGCCGGGTATGGACGGATTGGAACTGCTACGGCGCGTCGCGGCGACGGAGGTGGCCCCGCGTGGGATTGTCGTGCTGACAAACCGCTGGGATCACACTGAAATCGCGGCGGAACTTGGGCAGTCCGGCGTTCACGTCATGCCGAAGCCGTTCAGCCCGACGAAGCTCTCCGAGCTGATTCGGGAGATCGAGTCGGTCGGAACGGGCGCGGGTCAGAAGGACACCTAAATTGGATCAGGAGTCGATGTCCACAAAGACGCAACAACCCACGCCACGCGATGGCGCGCATGCGACGCTGCCGGGCGGCCCGGCGCCCGCCGACGTTGTCGATGCCCGCGCGGCGCTCGAGCGCCTCGATCGCGTAATGAGCGAGAACGTGGGGTTGGCAAACGAGGTGCTTCGTTCGTACGAGCAACTGAACCTCGTGTTCGAAGTAACCCATCAGATCGCGGAAATCACGGATGTCGCGGAGATCGAGCGCATTCTCGTTGGGCAGATCGGCCGTCTGATCGGCGCGGACCAGGTCCACGTGGTGGCGAGCGAT
Source organism: Phycisphaerales bacterium (assembly GCA_020427345.1). Taxonomy (GTDB): domain Bacteria; phylum Planctomycetota; class Phycisphaerae; order UBA1845; family Fen-1342; genus DSPM01. Next base: position 3,234 of record JAGQOO010000193.1, read on the forward strand.
GACGCCCGGCGGGTCTATCACACGGCAAATGGCGCTGCTCACCAGACGGAGCCATCCGGGCCGATTTCCGAGACGCTACGGCAGAAGGTGGCGGAGGCGCGGGCCGCGCGGCACACGGTCGCGTCTGAGACGCCGGACGGCTCGCTGGTTGTCAGCCCATTGTCGCGCATGGACAGTATGGATGTCGTCGTCGCAATGCGCGAGCAGGTGGATCGTGCATTCAGTGCCGGCGACCTGATGCTGATTGAGTCAATGTTGTCGTTCGGCGGCAAGATCATCGCGAATTGCGAACTGCATGAAAAGCTGCGTCGCATGTCCTTTGACGTCACGCGCGCGCTGGTCTCGGCAATCGACAAGAAAGACAACTATACCAGCGGCCATTCGGAACGCGTCGGATTTCTGGCGCGGATGATCGGCGAGCGTCTCGGCGTTTCGACGGTCGACCTTCAGTGGCTGGAGTGGTCGGGAATTTTGCACGACGTCGGCAAGATCGGGATTCGCGAGGAGGTGCTCGGCAAGCCCGGCCGGCTCACCGAGGAAGAGTTCGCGCACATCAAAGAGCATCCGCGCATGGGGTACGAAATCCTCAAGCCGATCGCCGAATTCGACCCGGTTCTGCAAGGCGTGTTGCGGCATCACGAAAACCCGGACGGCACGGGCTATCCCGACGGGCTGCGCGGCGACGAGATTCCATTGTTCGCGCGCATTATTCATGTCGCCGACGTGTTTGACGCGTTGACGTCGAATCGATCCTATCGGGCGGCATTTGGGGTCGATCAGGCGTGCGACATTATCCGCAAAGACTCCGGATCCAAGCTGGATACGCAAGCCACGGAGGCGTTTCTGGCCGCGCTCGAGCAGTTCAGGCAGGATCAGCCTCACACATTCGCGCACATGTTTGTGCAGGGGCGTGGCCAATGAGAAACGCGCCGTGGTTGTTCGCAAAGGGGGTTGTCATCGGCGCCTGCGGCGGTATCGCAATGACCGGCGCCAACCACTATCCGGCAGTAGTTCTCGGCCTGGTCGGCGGATATCTCGCCATGACGGTCATGGAGTTGACCCGATCCCCGGCGGCGCCCCGACTCGATGTTTCATCCACGCGCCTCTCGGCCGGGGACCGCTGGCTCGAGTTTCTCGGGCGGCATGCGCCCGATTGGGCGAAGGCGGCGGCGGCTGACGTCGAACTCAACCAGTTGATTCGTGAGGGGCTGCGGGCCGCGATTGACGCTGAGCGCGTGCGCGTGTTGGCCGTTGACGAGCAGGGACTGCTCGCCCCGCTGGGGATTCCAACACGTGGCGGGCCGCGCGTCGAACAGTCGTCTCCGGAGTTGGTCGCGATCGTGGGCGGCGGACCAAGCTCGGTGACGCCGCGCGCCAAGGGCGGGTATCGGTGGAGATTCGGCGTCACGGACGGGGGACGGGTCGTTGGAGTCGTCGAGGCGCAGACTCGTGCGGGTTCGTTGTGCGAGAAGACGCGGGCCTCAATCGAGACTCAAATTGAGATACTGTGGCGCGCGGCCTTGGCCGAAACGAGCCGGCGAACACAAGTCGGCCACGACGTATCAACCGGTGTTCTTGGTCGGGCGCATTGGCTGGAACGTGGCGACGCGGCGTTGCAATCGGCTGCCGCGCGCGGTGAGCCGGCATTGCTGATGTGCGTGGCCGTCGAGGGATTGCGCGGGCTCGATGACAATGGTGAGATGCGGCGCCGGGATACGTGGGTCGACGTCATCAGCCGAACGATGCGCGATGTTCTGCGTGATGATGATCTGATCGGGCGCTTTGCGGATGACCGGTTTGTCATTCTGCTCAGCCGCATGGACGAGCGCCTGGGCGCCGTAGTCGCACGGAAGATCATTGCGCGCTGGGCCGAGGCGAGCCGCTCGGTGGGGTCTGACGATGCGGTTGCGGTTCGAGTGGGGATGACGCCGTGCCTCAAGGTGGACGCTGAGACGCGCGTCGAGCACATGCTGGCCCGGGCCGTCAAGGCCGTGGATCGCGCTCGTTCGACAAACGCCCCGATCGCGAACGAGCCGGAAGCAGGCGCCCCATGAAATGCGATGTCAACAAGGATGGGCTGGTCGCGGTCGTGCATCCGCATGACGCGCTGACGGCCGAGACGGTCGATGATCTGACGCGTGTCGTGCGCGAAACGGCCACGGCAAAGGCCGGACGCGTGGTCATCGACTGTGTGGACGTCGCGTATCTGGATAGTCGCGGCATCGAGACGCTGCTGCAGATGTGCGGCGGCGGGGTCGGGTGCGGGCCGCGGCTGGCGGCGTTGACGGATACGTGCCGGGAGGCGCTGGACCTGACGGACGTGCTGTCGCAACTCGATGTATTTGACACGGTGGAAAACGCCATTCGCAGTTACCGGCAGTGAGGCGCACATGAGCTTCGGGACGCATTCGCCGCTTGGAGAGATGCTGGTTCGTCAGGGGTTGCTGACGGATCGCGAGCTGGTGCGCGCGCTCGAACGACAAACCAAAGACAACAAGCGCCTGGGCGAAGTGCTGGTCGAGCTGCAAATGGTTACGCCGCAGGTGCTGGTGAACGCGCTCGCCAATCATCTGGGCGTCAAAGGCTGCCATTTGCGCCACGGTCTGATTGATCCGGTCGTGGCGCGACTGCTGGATCAGGAAGAAGCCCAACGATTGAAAGCGCTGCCGCTGTTCAAGGTCGGCGGGACACTCACGGTCGCGATGGCGGAACCGCAGAATCTACCGATGATCGATCGGCTGGCGTCGCTGACGAATTGTGACATCAAGCCCGTGTTGGCGCTGGAAGCCAACATCTCGGAGTTCCAGGACAAGTACCTGCGCGAACAGGTGGATGTCGATTCATTCCTCGTCAATCTGACGGATTCCAATGTCGAAGTGGTCGAGCGCGAGGCAGTCGACGAGGAGTCGACGCACGAGCTTGGCCGCATGGTTGACGGCAGCCCGATCGTCAATCTGGTCAATCTCGCGGTTCTGACGGCGATTCGGGATGGGGCGAGCGACATTCACATCGAACCCGGGAAGAAGTCGA
>JAGQOO010000194.1 GCA_020427345.1 Phycisphaerales bacterium
TGCCGCGCGGCCTTGGCGCGCGTCATCAGGCGGCCGCCGCGATCACCAGCGTGACCGAGGCGATCGCCATCACGATCAGCCACTCAACCGGCAGCGTGACGGTTTTTCGCAACGGCCGCATCGTGACCGAAATCGAAAAACCGCGTCGGTTGGAGCGCCGGCGGCGTCGCGAGGAATAGCGCTACCAGGCCTCGGTGTCGGTATCGCTCTCAGTTTCGATCGCGTCCTGCTCTGCGAAGCGAGATGGATCGACGAAACCGGGCTTCCGCGCCATTGCGCACAGTGTCCGCCACGCCGACTCGCCGCGATCAACCATTCCGACGGCCTGCAACGCCGTCGACAGGTTGCTTTGCAATGGCGTCAGCGTGTCGTTCTGCTCAAACGCGGCGTGTTCGAGCGCCAGCTCGAAGTGATTGCGGTGTGCGAACAGCAGCGCCAGGCTGTAGTAGAGCTCAATCGCCGGCCCTGGCGAGTGGAACGCGAGCGCGAAGGCGGCTTCCGATTCCTTGTGGCGACCGGTTTCCCGCAGACAAGTGCCGAGCATCAGTTGTGCTTTCACAAAGTGCGGGAGCAGCAGCGTCGCCGTGCGGAAGGACGCCACCGCCTCGCCCGTGCGCTCTAGGCGGCGCAGGAGCAGCCCCTTGCGATAGTGCAGCTCAGCGTCGTTCGGCGTGTCCGAAATCGCATCCTCGTATCGGCGCAGGGCCGCGGCAATCATGTCTTCGCAGTCCTGCTCCAGCGTCGCCGTTTCGATCAGGAACGTCGGCTCGCTTGAGCCGCCGCGCTCCGCCTTGAATTGCAGCCGGGCCGACTCGGAGAACAGCAGCGTGGAGTTGGGCGCCAGCCCGACGGCGAGATTGAGTGTCGCGTCGGCGTCGTGCGGCAGGCCGGCCATGCGCTGCGCGTAGCCCAACCCCGCGAATGCGAGGATCAGGCGATCGTTCAGTTCGGTCGCGACGGTGAAGTAACGCGCGGCTTGAGCGTACCGCTGCTCGCGCAAATGCTGCGCGCCGAGCTTGATCGTCGCTTCCAGAAATGTGGGATGCAGCTCCAACGCCGCGCTGTATTGCTGGACGGCGGCCCCGTCGGCTCCCGATCGCGCCAACAGATCACCCAGTCGTACGCGCATTTCCGATGAGCCCGGATACAGGTCAACCAACCGGCGAGCCTCGTCGATGGCGGCGCGCAGGTCGGCGTCCTCCGGATGATCACCGCGCGAGTCGACGGCGTCTGGTTCGATGAGCAGAGCCTGCTGGAAGTGGTCGATGGCCGCGCGTGGGTCGTCGCCCGCCAGACATAGCGCCCCGAGCGAAATCAGGACGTCCACGTCATCGGGATCCAGTTCGGTCAGGCGTTCGTAGTCGGCCCGGGCGTCATCGACGCGCCCCTCAATAACGGACATCGCGGCCAGACGCTCATGCGCGTTCCGCAGGCGCGGACACAATTCGCGCGCCCGCTGATAGGCGGCGCGAGCTTCCGCTGCGCTACCCATGCGCTCCTGCAACAGTCCGATGGCGAACGCGATCGCGGAGTCCTTCGGATCAAGTTGGGCGGCGGCGCGCAACCGACGCAACGCCTCCGCGGCGTCGCCGAGTTCGTCGTACACACACGCCTGCGCGAGTCGCGCCCGGGTCGGGTCGGCGCCGAGGCGCTCGGCTTCCTCCAGGACGCGTCGCGCGTTGTTCAATTGCAGGTCGCGCAGGTAGGCCACGCCGAGTCGCATGGCGATATCGGCCGATGTCGGTGATTGCTGCCGCCGCGCCTCCAGCGTCTCGACGTCATCGCCGTCGACGCCCAGTGAATGCGCCTCAAACGCGTCCAGCAGCTGGCTTAGCAGCCCGCGCCCGAGTGTTTCCAGAATGTAACTCATCGCGCTCCCCCCCCTATGGCGCGCAATCGTTGCGTCAGATTACGAGCCCATCTTCCCCAGTGGTCTTGGTGATTCAGCCGGGCGGACGCGTCGTGTGGTCGGCCTGCGTCGCGTCTCGTGGAGCGCGCGTGTCGGCTGGCGATTGTGCGCGTCCGGGCGTCGCTGGCTTCTGTTTGTTTGTCGGCATGAACTTCACTTCGCTCGCGTTGCCGGGGCCGGTCGCGGCTGGAGTCGCTTGCGCTGGTTTCTTTTCCGGCCGTTCGAGCAGCGCTCGGGCTTCTTCGTTCCGACCGAGTTTGAGGGCGGCGGCTGCGGCGTGATAACGAATACGCACATCCTCCGGGCGCGCCGCGATGGCTTCATACGCAGCGGACATGACCAGGTCGGTCGAGTAGGTCCGATTCTCGTTCGCGTCGCTTTCGATGAGCGCTTCGATGAGTTCCGGTCGAGTCTCGAACAGTGCGCGGAGTTGCAGCACGATGTGCCACGAGTGCGCTTCGCTGTTCGCGGCCGAGTGTGCCCCGTATGGCATCGCGTTGTTCCAGAAACCGCCCCACAACCAGCCCATACTGTCGTCCCGTTCAGCGGCCGTTGGGGTCCTGCTGCGGGCGCGGCTCCGGCACGCGGAATGGCGCGTTGCAGTATGGGCAACGCACGATTTTGCCGCGCGAGTTCGTTGGCGCAGAGATTGTCTTGCCGCACCCCAGGTTCGGGCAGATCATTGATATCCGGTCACTTTGCTTTGTTGCCATTCGATACGTCCCCCAGATGGCGTCCGGCACGGGTCTCCGCAGCGCCACATTCAGCTTTCGATATCGGGGAGGCGTTGGCCGTCTTGCGTGGGGACCACGATGGGATCGTGGCGAATCTAATCGGACGCGCGCTTCATAATGCGGGGCTTGGAATGCGCCTGTGCCGGCTTTTTCGGACGCGGCGACTCATTCTCGGCCGCCTCGCCGGGCGGAGCGCCGCGCGCGGGCCGGCTCTCCGCGTCAATGGGGCGACGCTTCGGTGTGCTGATCTGCGCCTTTCCGGACAAGTACGCGCCGGTCAGGGAATCGGCCGCGTCACACACGGTCTGATAGTCGCCGTGCGCGACGATTCGTCCGCCACGTGTGCCGGGACCGGGGCCAAAGTCAACGATCTCGTCCGCGGCTTCCATCGTTTCGCGATCGTGCTCGACGACGATCACCGTGTTGCCCATGTCGCGCAGGCGAGTGAGTGACTGCAACAAGCGCCGATTGTCGCGCGGATGCAAACCGATACTCGGCTCATCAAGGACGTACATCACGCCGACGAGGCCGGATCCGATCTGGCTGGCGAGGCGGATGCGCTGTGATTCGCCGCCGGACAGCGTTGGCGCGGATCGATCGAGCGTGAGGTAATCCAGCCCGACATCAAGCAGAAACCGCAATCGCGCCCGAATCTCCTTCAACGGTTCTTCAGCGATAAAGGCCTCAGTCGAGCCGAGTTCTACGTTGCTGAGGAAGGCGTCGGCGTTGGCGATCGATAGCTGGCAGATCTCGTGGATGTTCAGCGATTGCGAGTGCGCGGCTGACTTCCTATTGCCCTCAGTCGATGTAAGTCGCACCGCCAGGGCCTGCGCCGTCAGGCGCGCGCCGCCGCACTTCGCGCATGGCGCGATTCGCATGAATTGCTCGTAATAGCGGCGCACCATTTGCGACGACGCCTTTTTGTACTTGTCGCGCAACTCGGCAATCACGCCCTCGAACTTACCGCCGTGCTTCCATGAACCCTGCCGGCTCTTCCAGGTGAATGTGATGTGCTCGTCGCCTGAGCCGAAAAGCAGGATCCGCTGCGCCTCATCCGCGAGGTCTTCCCACGGATCGGTCAGCGAAAAGCCGAAGTGATCGGCGACGCCCTGATAGATGTGCCGTCGCCAGCGGCCGGGTTTGGTGCGCATCGGCGCCACGCACGGCGCCAGGAACGACTTGCTCGGATCAGAAATCAGCAGCTCGGTCGCAAAATCGTGCCGCTGGCCGAGGCCCTCGCAATCAGGACACATGCCCGTTGGGCTGTTGAAGCTGAACAACTGCGGCGTTGGCGCCTCGAAGCTGAGCGAGCACTTCGGACAGGCGAACGCGCTGGAGAGCCGCACGTCCTGTGCGGTTTCGGCGCCGGGTTTCTTCGAGTCGTCAGCAACGATCGCGACAATCGCCACGCCGTCGCCGGTCTCGAGCGCCAGTTCGAGCGCTTCGGCGATGCGCGTTCGCGCGCCCTCCTTGATGACGAGGCGATCGATGACGACCTCGATGTCGTGCCGGCGATAGCGATCCAACTCCGGCGGGTCGCTGAGGTCGATGACCTCACCGTTCACGCGCGCTCGCGCGAAGCCGCGTTGCGCGAGATCGGCAAACAGGTCGCGATGCTCGCCTTTCTGGCCACGCACGCGTGGCGCAAGCAGCATGAACCGCGTGCCGTCGGGCATTGCGAGAATCTGGCCGAGCATGTGCTCGCGAGTCTGAGCGCGAATCGGCGCGCCGCACTGCGGGCACGATCCGGCGCCGACGCGCGCCATCAGCACGCGCAGATAGTCGTGAATCTGCGTGATCGTCCCGACCGTCGAGCGCGGGTTCCAGCCGCTCGTCTTCTGCTGAATCGAGATCGACGGCGCCAATCCGCTGATCTGGTCGACGTTCGGCCGCGGCAACTCGCCGATGAACTGGCGGGCGTAAGAGCTGAGCGATTCGATGTAGCGCCGCTGCCCCTCAGCATAGAGCGTGTCAAACGCGAGGCTGCTCTTGCCGCTTCCGGACACGCCCGTAAAGCAGATCAGGCGTCCCTTGTTCAATTCGAGCGACACATCGCGGAGATTGTGTTCGCGCGCGCCGACCACGCGAATGACGTCGCGCGAGGCGGCGGGTTCCGTTTTCGGGCGGCGTGCCTTGGCCATTGGGATCAGATTGTAACTGCGGATTCGCGGCCCGGGCTATCGCGACACTTTCAGCGTCATTTCCGGGTGCAACACACGCTGCCCGAACACGTTCTCAAAGTCCACCCGCACGCGCAATTCGTTTTCGCGCGTTTCCGGCGGGGAAATTGTCAGCCGCGTCATTCCCTCGTCGACGCTGAAATCCGCCCATTCGCCGTTGACTTTGACACTGAACGAGTCCCGCACGATCCGCACGCGATCCTTGCCCCAGCCGCCGCGCCCGCGCAAGCCGTCATCCAGCGCCACGGCGATCGGCTCACCGCGCTTCCAGCGTCCGGCCGGCTCGATGATCCGCACGCGCGGCAGGCCGGCATACCCCCAGCGCGCGATGGCAACAAACAGCCCGTACGCTTCGCGCCGGTTGTAGATCGGGTCGCGCAGCCGGGTTTCCTCATCAGGGTTCGAATAGAAAGACGCTTCAGTGAGCACGGCCGGCACGTTCGCCGCCCGCAACACGCCGAAGCCGGTTTCGTACATGTTCTCATCCGACAACACGGGGCAGGGAAGTTGGCTCTCCAGTCGCAACGCGTCCGCCAGGCCCGCGACGAAGAACCGCGCCGCGCTCAGGCTCGCGGGGCTGTGGTCGGCGTCGCCGTGATAGAAAACCGCTGAGTAGTTCGCTCTTGGACTCCCGGCCGCGTTATGGTGAATCGACAGGAACAAGTCCGCATTCGCGCGATTCGCGACTTCCGCTCGCGCCTGCAAATCCGCGCTGTTTTCCTTATGCAGATAGCGATCGTCCTCGCGCGTCAGGGTTACGCTCGCGCCGGCCTCGCGTAGGAAATCACGCAGGTACTTCGCCACGCGCAGATTCACTTCCGCTTCGCGCAATCCCGTCGGGCCGCGCTTGAAGCCCGGCACATCGCCGCGACCGCCGTGGCCGGGATCCAGCACGATACGCACGCCGCGCAAGTGCTCGGCGTATGGTGGAATCGGGAATTCGGGCGGGGCCTGGCGCGACCACGGGTAATCGGCGCCGCGCGCGTAGGTCGGATCCGGCAGAATCACACCATCCGACCGTTCGATTTGCCGTTCAATACGAGTTGTTGGCGGCCGCAACCCCAGCGCCGCCCCAGCGCCGAGCACGCCCCCACAGAGCCACGGCGTCAGCCACAGCAGCACGCGCCGACGAAAGGAGCGTCTTTTCATCGCGTGCCGGCGGCCGGCTCCAACTGGTCGAGCGTCGCCTTGATCGCGGCGTCAAGTTGCGGCTGGCGCCCGGCCTGCTCGTCCGCCGGCCCTTCCTCGACTTTGACGGTCGGTTCGGCGCCGCCGAGCTCCATGTCGCGTTTTGCCGGCAGTGTGTACCAGCCGCGGAAGGGCATGCGGATCATCGAGCCGTCGATGAGTTGATAGGCGCCGGTGCTGATGACCGCGCCCCAGGTGGTCATACCCACCAGTGGACCGCGATTCAGGTTCTTGAACGCGTGCG
>JAGQOO010000195.1 GCA_020427345.1 Phycisphaerales bacterium
CACCACAGTCGCGTTTCTTCGAAGGCGCTGCGCTCAAGCTTGCGGCGCTGGTCGCGAAAACGCCGGCGCTCTTCCTCCGACATCGAACGCCGGGCGGCGCGGTCTTCGGGTTCGTAGAGTTCTGTCGAAATCGCCGGCGGCGCGATGGCGTATGGGACGTCGTCGTAGTCGACCAGAAAATCGACCGCTTCCTCGGGCGACAATGCGGCGAGCCGATCGACCTCGGCCGGCGTGCCCCCGAACCCCGCCCGGCGCAGCAGATGGGCCGCCGTCGCCGTATTCCAGTTCTCGGCGGAAATCGGCGCCATAGACGCCCGGTCGTCCGCCCCGGCAGTGACCACAATCGCCAGCCCGAGACAGGCTGTCAGCAGATTTCGCATGAATGTCACCTCGGCACACGCCGATCGACGGGTGGCCTATCAGATAGCGTAACGACCCGGCGCCAACTCAATTGCTGAAAATGGGCCACAGGCCCAGCAATGAGGAGCGGTTGCCCCACGATATCGGGCGACCTACCATCGGATCGTAACCAGAAATGGGAGCCGGATTGCCGGGTTCTCGGTCCTGGCGCAATGGCCCCGCCCGTCAACACAACGGGTTTGGAATGGAGACTCAAGTGGCCGGCCCGCACACACGCCAGTTCACGGACGAGAATTTCGAAACCGAGGTCGGGGCCGCCGATAGGCCGGTCCTCGTCGATTTCTCCACCGAGTGGTGCGCCCCCTGCCGACTGCTGGCCCCTGTGATCGACGAAGTGGCGGGTGAATTCGTCGGCAGAGCGATCGTCGGAAAGGTCGACACCGACACGTCCCCGCAGACCACCGCCCGATTCAGCGTGCACGGCGTCCCCACGGTGGTCCTTTTCCGCAACGGACAGGAGATCCACCGATTTGCGGGTCCGAAGCCGATCGCGGAGGTCCGCAGGCTGCTGGAGGCGGCGCTGGCGACCGCGTGATCGCCCGTTTGACTCGCGTTTTCGAGCTACCTACCATCGTGTCCGGGTTTGAAGTCGCGGCTGGAGTCGTTTCCGGCCGCGGAAGCCCGGACAACGGGCTGCGATGAACCGGACAGTCAGGAGACGCCGATGGCCGGGCCGAACACGCTTGAATTCACCGACGAGAACTTCGAGGCCGAGGTAGAGGGCGCCGGCGTGCCCGTGCTGGTCGATTTCTGGGCCGAGTGGTGCGGTCCGTGCCAGATGCTCGGGCCGGTGATCGACGAACTCGCGACGGATTTCAACGACCGGGCCCGCGTCGGCAAGCTGGACTTCGACGCCGCCCCCCAGACGGCCGCGCGCTTCGGCGTCCATAGCATTCCGACCGTGATTCTCTTCCACGAAGGTAAGGAAGTGGACCGCATCGTCGGCCTGCGACCGAAGGCGGATTATCAGAAGCGGCTGGAGGCGCTGCTGGCCTCGGCGTAGGCGCTTGCGCAGTGAAGGAGTCATGGGCGCGTCCCGTGCGGGGTTTGCGCTTTATTGTTTTCGCACAGTTCGACCAACCGGCCTCACCCACCGGCGGGCTCGCCCGAACGAGTCTCCCGTTCCGCCAGCGGCATGCAGAAACCGCAGCAGTTTCACTTGTTTTGGTATGCGGTTCAATCTCACCTGGCCCAGTCGGCCATGTGCCAACCGCCTATGCTTCGCCTTCCGTTCGATAGTATTCTTAAAGGGATATCACAAGCCGCCAGGGATGCAGTAGTGGGCCATGCGCGCGTACGAGTATCAGGCTTCACCCTTGTCGAGTTGCTCGTCGTCATCCTCATTATCGGGCTGATTGCGGCCTTGGCCGTGCCGCGCCTGAGTCGAGGAACCTCGAGCGCGGACGAAGCCGCCCTGCGAGGCAATCTCACGGTTGTCCGGCACGCGCTTGAGCTATATGCGACGGAACATTGGGGCGCGTTTCCCGGCTACCACCGGACTGATGGCACACAACGAGGCAATGGCCGCGAGGCGGATTTCTACGCGCAGTTGCTCGAGTGCTCGACCGTAACCGGCGTTACGGGAACCTGCGTCCCCCCGCGCATCTTTGGTCCGTACTTGATTGAGTTTCCGCGCCTGAACGTCGGAGTCAACTCGGCGAGTAACAAGAAACCAGACGAAGTGAAGTTCAAGAATCAGACGCCCTTGGGGGCAGACGATAGCATCGCGACGGGCTGGATCTACAACCCCGAAACGGGCGCGATCATCGCGAATTCTCAGGACGTTGATTCACAAGGCACGCCGTTTGCCGAGTACTAGCATCGTTGCCCGTACGCAGCTGCGGATCGCTCAAACAAACTCAAAGTCCACAATCAGCGGCAGATGATCGCTCGCCACGCGCGCGACGGACAGCCGGCTCCGCGCGACATGCGTCACCGACAGCGGCCCGCGAAAAAACACGCGATCCAGCGCCCCGGTCGGCGCGTAGCTCGGAAATGTGCGGATCGGCCGCCCGGTCGCCGCCCGCGCAAAACGAAAACCGCCCTCATTTTCCATGAGCGGCGGGAGCAAACCGCGCCAGTCGTTGACATCCCCCGCGACAATCACCGCGTCATCGGCGCCAAGCCGCCGCACATCCGGGGACTCCAGCAGCATCCGCACTTGCCGATTGCGCTCGCGCGCCGAGAGTCCGAGATGGACATTGAACACGTCGACGGTGCGAACCATGTGGCCGTTGCGAACGTGAATGCGCGTGTGTTGGGCGCCGCGCCGCTTGCGCCATGAGATCGTCAGGTCAATGTGATATTGCCGTGAGATTGGGAATCGCGTCAGCGTGGCGTTGCCGTAGCGCCCTTGCTTCAAGTGCACATTCATGCTCACGGCGCGGTGGCGGTGGTCCAGCAGATTCGCGAGGTGCGACGCAAGGTCCAGCCGACCCGAACGCGGCGCGTAGCGATCGACTTCCTGCAGCAGCGCGATATCCGGATCGTAGTGGCGGATCACGGAGCCGATTCGATCGGGATCAAACCGTCGATCGACGCCGATGGCTTTATGAATGTTGTACGTCAGCAGCCGAAAGCCGAGCCGCGCGCCCGCTTTGGACTCGCGCGTCGCTCCGGCGGCGCCCGACTCGGCCTGACGATCGATCATCGCCGGCCTTAGTGCCCGTCGGTCTCGTCGATGATGTTGACGGTTGGCGCCGGCGTGTACACAAACCGCTTCGGATCGATCTCTTCATCGGTCTTGACGCCGGTATGCGTGACCAGCGACATGCGCTGTTTCTCCGCGTCAAAGGACTCCATCCGCGCGAGAATGCCCGTGTCCTTGAAGAACACGTAGATTGTGTGATCCACGCGACCCTTGCGTTTCGGGCGCGCCTCAAACGTTACCACCGGCTTGCCTTCGATTTCATCCGGGATGTCGTGGTCCCCATCTTCGCCGCGATCCGGCATCTTCACGTCGTTTTCTTCCAGCATCCGGTCAAGCAAGCGGCGACCGCCGAGTTCCGGCAGGTCATCGGACTTGCGCATGCGTTTGGCAATAACGAGTGTGCGGATCGTCGTCTGGACGACCGTGTATTCGCCATCGCAAATCGTAAGCACACTCTTGACGGTCGGCGGCAATGAACCGCCGGAGACCTGCGTGTTCTCCGTGCGTTCGTAGCGCATCTTGCGCTTGCCGTCTTCACGCAGAAACTCGTACTGCCCGCCGCCGGTAGTGGTGGACACGCCCGCCGGGCCGCGAATGACCTGCTCCGTTCTGATGGCGGCTTTGATCGACTTGAGCTTGCGGAAGTTGCGGTCGAGTTCTTTGGCCACCGCCGCCGGATTATCCGCCAGCGCCGGAGCCACAATCAGGCCGGCCAGAATGATCCCGAATACTGTCCGCATTGGCGCTCTCCCTGTTGCGATTCACGCCGCCCGAGCACGACCTAGTGGCCCTGCGAGCCGGCATCCTCTGTATGGACGACCTTGCGGCGGCGATTCGTCATAAATTCCGGCGCTTCTTTCACACACGTGCCAAGAATACCCAGCGACCGCCAGAACGCCTTCATACCGACGCGATCGATCTTCGCCGGGTCGGAGCCGACGTCCGGATAGCCGAGCTCGTTCGGCGTCACTTTTTCCCAGTTGCAGAACAGGCGGCCCCACTCGCTCTGCAGCACTTCGCGCATATGACGTTTCGCGCGGGTCGGGTACCAGAAGCTGTCGTGATACATGACGCTGGCGATGTACGACCACGGGGCCAGCCAGGTTTTCAGCGACCACTCGATCGGCCTCTTCAGGTTGCCCCAGTAGATCTTGTGCTGCATCTTCGACGCGAACGTCATCTTCTTGAACGGACCGTCGAAATGCCAGTTTTCGTTGGCGGCCTCGACATCGCCGACGATCTCGATTTCGCGCGGATCGCCGCAGCCGAGGCCGAGGTCGTGCGCCAGCTTGATGAACTTGATGCTGAGCGGGTCCATGCCCATCAGCTTGGCGGCGACCGCGTCGATCGCGACCTGGTCATCGCTGGCGAGCAGCACATTCTTCACATGCGGGATCATGCAGCGCGGGCCGGGACCATCGCCCGCGAACGTGCCGTCCATCACCGCGAAAACGCCGCGGTGAATCTTCTTCTGGATCATCAGTAGATCGACGAGCGTTTCGTGAATCACCGGATGCGTCCAGTGTCGATGCTCGTTCAACAACCCGCCGAAGGCATTCTTCATCGCGCCGGTCGTCGTCGTGAAAATGTGCGTCTTGACGGTTGGCAGGTGAATGATGTTCTCGCCGAGGAAGCGCTTCGGAATCTTGAAGCCCTTCGGATACACCTCATTCAGGCACAGGAACTTCTTGGTCAGATCGCCGACCGCGTCGCGCACATCCACCCATTCCTGATCGGGTTCATACAGGTGCACATTGCGAAGGCCGTGCGTCTGGACAACGTTTACCTGCTTGTTCTCGCGCTCGCCAAGATAGGCGTCGATCACGACTGTGCGGTTGTGGCAACCGTGAATCAGGTTCGGGTCGTAGCCGTCTGCCTTCAGGGCGCGAATCACGCCGTCGAGCTGCCACGGCGTCGTCGAGCTGCCCGGGAAGAAGAAGTGCCAGGAGATATTGATTTTGAGGGCCGTGTCGACGGTTCGATCGACGACCCGCTGGTAGTCCGCCAGGTTCAGCAGTTCGTGATAATCCTTCAACACCGTTCCCGGGCGGGTACGCAGGATGGCGACCTTCGACTTTGCCAAAACATAACTCCGATTCAGATCAGCACTTGACAAAGCGCCGGCCGCGTCAAACCCGATCGCCCCGCCATCGTTCGAATCGGATTCTACCCGCGCAACGCCACTCGCCCAAATCGCGGCGTGACGCGAGTGCCCCGTCTCAACTTGCGCAATTCGGAATAGATCACATAGGCTGGCGATTCTGTTTCCATGTCGACCGGGCCCAAGTCGGGCGCCACGAATGGCTTTGGGTGGATCATGCGATTGAAACTGCCTTACGCTCCGAAGATCCCGCGTATCCGTCATCGCGGGCTGCTCGTCGCGGCCAGTCTTGGGCTTCAAATCCTGATCCTCGCCGCTGTGTGGTTGCTGACGTTTCGCGGCGTGCGGCACAGCCTCACGCAATCCGTCCGCGATTACGTCGTTCGCGAAAACGCCAAACTCGTCGATCGACTGGCGCTGGAATTCCCCGACGACGGCGTCGAGCCGCGCTACGGCACACCCGAGTGGGACCAATGGCAGCACATCATTGAAACCACCGGCGTCAGCCTGGCAGCCGGCGGGTTCGCGTGCCTGCTCGACGAAGATGGGAACATCCTGTGTCATCCGGATATGCGGCACGATCAGAGCCTGCGGAAGGTCAACCTTGGTGGCGATCTGCTAAGGACAAGCAGCGCTGACCGGACGCTGCGCGAGATTGGCGACAGCGAGACAATCAGCGGCGAAATGAGCTTCCTGGCCGAAGGCACGCACTACGTCGCCACGCGGCGCATCCCTGGCACGCGCTACCTGCTGCTCATGCATCAGCCCGAGGCTTCTTTGGCCCGCGCCGGAAACGACATCACCACAAATGTCGTTGGAAGCGGTCTGATCGCGATCAGCGCGGTGCTGCTGCTCAGCGGCGGCGGGCTTTGGACGCTTGTTCGGCGATACGACAGCGTTTTCGAAGAGTTGAATCGGCGAATGAAGGGCGATCTGCAGATCGCGCGGCAGATTCAACAGGCGACAATCCCCAGCGAACTGCCTGCCGCGCCCGGTTTTGAGATCGCGGGCTGGAGCGAGCCGGCGGAAGAAACCGGCGGTGACACATTCGACGTGATCGGCCTGAACCGTTC
>JAGQOO010000196.1 GCA_020427345.1 Phycisphaerales bacterium
TCAGACGCGCAGCCTGCTGATCAGCGTGCTGGCGCCGATGATTCCGTGGTTGTTGTTGTTCGGCGTTTTGTGGTTCGTTTTTCTGCGCGGGTTGCGGCAGTCGGCAAACGGCGCGGGCATGCTCGGGAATTTCGGGCGCAGCCGCCATCGCATGACAACGCGCGAGCACACGGCCGTGACGTTCGCCGATGTGGCCGGCGTGGAGGAAGCGAAGGACGAAGTCCGCGAGATCGTCGAGTTCCTGCGTAATCCGAAGCGATTTCAAAAGCTGGGCGGCCGCATTCCACGCGGCGTGTTGCTGGTGGGTGAGCCGGGCTGTGGAAAGACGCTGCTGGCCAAGGCCATCGCCGGCGAGGCGGAGGTCCCGTTCTTCTCGATCAGCGGTTCGGACTTTGTCGAGATGTTCGTGGGCGTGGGCGCGTCGCGCGTGCGTGACCTGTTTCGCCAGGCGAAGGAAAACGCCCCCTGCATCATCTTCCTGGATGAAATCGACGCCGTCGGTCGGCGGCGCGGTGTGAACTACACCGGCGGCGGGCACGACGAGCGCGAGCAGACGCTGAACGCGATCCTCGTGGAGATGGACGGCTTCGACAGCAACGACCAGGTCATCCTGATCGGCGCCACGAACCGGGCGGATGTGCTCGATCCGGCTTTGGTGCGACCGGGCCGATTTGATCGACAGGTGTTTGTGCCGTTGCCCGATGTGAAGGGGCGCTTTGAAATCCTCAAGGTGCACGGCAAGAAAGTGAAAATCGCGCCGCCGCTCGATCCGAAACTGCAGCGTCTGGCCCGCGCGACGCCGATGTTCAGCGGAGCTGACCTGGCGGCGTTGATCAACGAGTCGGCCTTGCTGGCGACGCTCGCGGGCAAGGACGCGATCGAGCTCGACGACCTGGAGGAAGCGCGCGACAAGGTGCGCTGGGGCCGCGCGAAGCGCAGCCGCGTGATCGAAGAACGGGATCGCGAGTTGACCGCGTATCACGAGGCGGGGCACGCGCTGGTGCAAAGCCTCCTGCCAGACGCTGATCCGGTTCACAAGGTGAGCATCATCCCGCGTGGCCCGTACGGTGGGGCGACGTTCTCGCTTCCGGAAAAGGACCGGATGACGGTCAACCGGTCGTATGTGGACGCGACGCTGCGGGTGCTGTGCGCGGGGCGCTTGGCCGAGGACTTGCTCGGGCACGACATGAACTCCGGCGCGGCGGGGGATATCCGTCAGGCCACGTCGTTGGCCAAGCGAATGATCACCGATTGGGGCATGAGCGATCGCCTCGGGTTTGTTTTCTACGGCGACGAGCACGAGCGCGAGTTCGACTTCGGCCAGCGCGACTTCTCAGACACGACGTCGCAGATCATCGATGAGGAAGTGAAACGCATCATTGACGAGGCGTACATCGACACCAGGCGCATTCTCGACGAAAACCGCGACAAGCTGGAGGGAATTGCCCACGCCCTGATGAAGTACGAAACACTCGACGGCGAGGAAGTGCGGGCGATTATTCGCGGCGAGCAGATCAATCGGCCTTCCGTCGCGGAATTGATCGAGGCGGAACGCCGGCAGCGCGATTCCAAACCGCCATTGGCGCGGCCGGCGAACGGTCCGCCACTCGGCCCTGAGGGGTCCGCCCCGGCTCCAGCGTGAACCGCTCATGATTCGGCGCGGTCCATGATCGACATCGAGCAAAAAAAAAGAGGGGTGATGGGCCACGGCGTCCATCACCCCTTGCTCTTTCCCCTGCGGACAGTCTGCCGCAGTCTGACAAACAGGGTCGATCCGAATACGACCGCCCTTTATTGCTTCGACTAGCCGTTGTCCGACGAGCCGACCGCGCTGGCCGACGCGTTGGCGCGGCGATACGTGATCTGCATGACGCGCGCCTCGGGCTCATCACCCTGCGCATGATAGAACGTCATGACATGATGGTCCTTGTCGGCAATCTCGATCGTCGAGCGGGTCTTGATCTTTCCACCTGTCGGCGAGGCCATTTCGCCGTGATACGTGAACGTCTTGCTTGAGGCGTCATAGTCACCCGCGTCGGTGAAGATGGCCGTGCTCATCGAATCCATCCACAGCGAGACGTACTTCTTCTGGATGTTGTCGTAGCCGGTGTAGCCGATGCCGTGGAACGGCGTGCCCATGAAATCGCCGTCAAACTCGTACGATACGAAGCGCCCGTCGAGCGCCCACTTGGCGGTGGACTTGCCGCGGCTCGTCGCGGGGTCGGGGCCCATGCAGTAGTTGGTCACTTCACAGTTCCACGAGCCGACCATGTATTCGAGCAGCTTGTGATTCTCATTCACTGCGCCGGCGGCCATCCACGCGGCCATTTCCGGATCCATCTCGCCACCCGCCTGCGCGGCCGGGTGATCCGACTTCTTGTTCTTGTGATCCTGCGAAAGCGCGGTGCTCGTCACCAGCGCGGTGACCGACACCAAGGTCAAACCAGCGAGCCAGTTCTTCCAAGTCATGACGTCATTCTCCTGAGTGTTTGCCCAATACCGACCGTTCGAGCGAACGGCCGGTCGGTTGACGAAGTTGAATCGCCAAGCCATATGTTCGGTGTTTATACGGTGTTTGTCAAGCCGGATTCTCGGACCATGTCCCGGTTCGGATCGCAACAGCCCGTTGTGAAACGACTTATGGCCGCTACCGACGATTCAGAATTCCGTCGCAATTCACGCCAGGCTGCCCAAACCCGAAGACGAACTCCTCGAGTTGAACATGTTGCGTATCGAGCCACTTTAGCGACAGGCGGCCGCTGCCGGTCACCGTCCCGTTCCCCACATAGGTCACTGCGTATTCAAACACGAGACTGTCCTGTCTTGACATGATGTTGGTAACGGTTCGGCGAACCGTGGCTCCTTCGAGAGTCAACTCCGGGAGCTTCGCGCCGATGTTGTACGTCACGCCGTCGATCACAACGAAGCTGTTCTGGCCGACCATGACGCTGCGTGGGCCGCTGGTAATGCTGTCGCAGGTTACGAAGCCGGCATATGTGCCCGGAAAGTCGTTGGGATCGGCGGCGTCGTTCGGGTCAACCGTCGGAGTCGCGTTCGGATCAGCGGCATTCGGGTCCACCGCATTCGGATCAGATGCGTTTGGGTCTGCCGTGTTCGGATCGCTCGCGTTCGGGTCGGACTGCGGCGTCTGGTTGTCGCCGGACGACGGGTTTGTCGAAGTGTTTCCGCCTTGGGGGTTCGCATCCTGCTGGTCGAGGGCGGGGAGCATGCAACCGCCAAGCGCCACTAAGCACAGCGCGAACATGAAACGCATTTCGACGCCCTCCTTGTTGTCGCATCACACTCGCTCCATGTTAGGCCGCTGCCGCCGCGCGTCCAGCGCAGGTAGCCGCGCGGCCCGGGCTACTGCGGAAAACCGATTTCCGCCGCGATCGGATGATGATCTGACCCTGGCCCGACGCCGACGCGGCTCGCGCCCGCGGTCAGACCGCGCAGAAAGATGTGGTCGATTCGCACGCCGGGGAGGTACTGGCGGATGTTCCCGTCGGCGGGCCAGGTGGAGCCGCGTCCATAGCCGGCGATCTCGTGGGCGTCGAGAAACCCGAGCGCGGACATGCCCGCGCCGATATGCGACCGCAGCGTCGCGTTGAAATCGCCGCAGATCAGCGTCGGGCCGTCGACGCGAGCGAGCAGCGTGCGCAGATCCTCCCAGCAACGGCGCTGCTCGAGCGCGTGCGAATCGCCGCGCGTCGGGCGAAAGCGTGGACTTGGCGGCGGAATGTGGATGTTGAACACATTCACGCGTTGGCCGTCGATTTCGATCTGCGTGCGCTGCTGCGGCAAGCCCCATGTGCCGATGCCGATGTCGTCGATCACCGGCGTTAGAAACGGACGCTTGGAGCAAAGCGCGACGCCGAACGAATCTTCGCGCGGGGTTATCGAAACAAACGGATATCGCCGGCGCAGCGCGGCGCCAATCCGCGCATCCCAGCGATTTGAGTATTCCTGCAGACACAGCACGTCCGCGTCGGCGCCAAGAATTTCGGTGAGCATGTCATCCGGGCGCAGCGCCGAGCGCAGCAGGTTCACGCTCATCACGCGCACGGTTTCGCCGCGAATCGGCGGCGGCTTGCTCGGAAGGTAATAGCGCAGCTCCGGCCCCAGCAGCGGTATCGCGACGAGCGCCCACGCGACCGCGAGCATCCGGCGACGGATGATCAGCGCCAGCACAGCCGCGCATGCCGCCGCGATGCCGCCTTGAAACAAGAACGTGCGCACCATGAACGCGGCGAACGAAAGCAGTTCGTGCCATTTGGCGTCACGAATGTCGGATTGCGGCCAGAGATACCCGAGCGCGAGCGCGGCAAGCGCCAACGGAAGCGCGATCCAGAGCGCGCTCGCGATCAGCCGGGCGAACGAGCGCGCGGGAATCATTGGATCGGTGGCGCTGGCATCAGCCGGGACGCCGGCAGTTTGCGAAGTGGGCGGGTTGTCGAGCGCCTGACCGGCCGGATCCGGCATGAAGCCTCCAAGTGGCGATAAGCGAGAATCGGGCTGACATTCAAGGTAGCGGCGATCGCCGCCATTTTCTTCGCATTCTTACGAGGGAACCCGGCGCCGGTGCGGCGGTTTTTCGAAAAAACGCGGGCAATGCCGGCGGACGGGGCGTGTGAGCGGCGCGGCGCGCGGCATGCCTTCGGCGTAGTTGTTGGCATGAGTTGGTGATCAGCGACGCTACAATGCGCATTGCGATAGCCCGCGCTCAAAACATGCTTATGCGTGCAGCGATAGCATGCTACTCCTTCAGGCCCGGAATCCCGTTCAGCGGCACTGGTGACGGATCGGGTTCGAACGTCTCCAGCCAGCGAATGACGCTCAGGCGCACTGCCGGATCGCTGCGCACCGTGTAATGCTCGCCTTCCGGCAAATACTTGAACGTCATCTCCGGCACGCCGGCCCGGCGGCCGCGCGCGGTGAGGTAGGCCATTTCCATCGCCAGCGTGTTTTCTGGGAAGTAGATGATGTCGCGCATTCCGTGCACGAACAGCATCGGGTGTTTGAATTCCGTCACATGCGACACGCTGTCCAAAGCCTCCCAGGCCATGCTGCCCGGCGGGCCGTAGAACGCGAGCGTGTCGGCGAGTTTGCAGAGTCCGGCGTTGTGCGGATACAGGTCCGACACCCAGCGATATACGTCATACAACTCTTCTAACTGATCAGGTTGTGACAGTCCCGCGAGCGAGACAGCCGCCGTCACTTTGCGGCGCTGGCTCGCGATTTGGGTCACCGTCGCGCCGGTGGAATAGCCGACAATGTACACCCGCTCGACATTGAGCGCTTCGAGACCGACGTCATCCAGCCAGTCGAGCACAGCGACGAGATCATCGACATCGTCCTGTCCGTAGGCGGTGCCGCACTCCTGCACCGACAACGACCAGGTGCGGAATCCGAACGCGCGCAGATCAGCGCCGAAGTCGCGATGGAATGTCAGCGCTTGGGCGTCAGAACCCGTTTCCTGAAACGTGCTGGCGCCATCAACCAAGAGCACCAGCGCGCCGCGCGGCGACTTCTGCAACGACACGTATCCGCCGACGGCTTTGCCGTCGTCGCGCGTGATCTCCAGCCACGCCGCGTCAAGCACGCCATCCTCCTGGCGCACGACAGCGCGGGGCGCTTCGCGGAGCAGGCTGCGATGCGGAGCGTCGGCCTCCAGGTTGTCCGGTAATGGGGGTGGGATACAGCCGGCGCCGATGATCGGGATCAGCGGCGCGCCGAGCAGCACGAATTTGAGCAGCCCGCCCGCGAATCGCGAGCGACCAATAGCGACCATGCGCTTCCCCTGCCCCTGACGTTGTGCCTACGCCGGCTGAGCGGCTGGAGAAAGCCGCCGCGGACCAGCGCTGATTTGGAAGGACAGGCTCCCGCGATCCACGCGAGAGCCTGTCCCCATTCGGACAACAACGGACGAACGTCCGGTAGCCGATCTACGGGTTTTGAATCGCCTGCTCGAGCGCCGCGATGCGCGCTTCCAGAGCGGCGTTCTGCGCTTCAAGCGCAGTCACCCGATTCGTCAGCGTTTGCTTGTCGGCAATGACATTGGCGATCGTCTGGTTCTGCGCCACGACGATGGCGTGCAGTCCCTGCAGGCCGGCGAGCATGACGCCGTCGGCGTCAACCGTCGCGATGGCCTTGTCGTCGCCGCCGATGGTCATGATGTTGAAGAAGTCATCCGCCATCGGGCCCATGTGCCGAATCGCGT
>JAGQOO010000197.1:0-2115 GCA_020427345.1 Phycisphaerales bacterium
CGAGATGAAGGAAAAGAAGGCCCGCGTGGAAGACGCGCTGCACGCCTGCCGCGCCGCCGTCGAAGAGGGCATTCTGCCGGGTGGCGGCGTCGCGCCGCTGCGGGCCTTGGCCGCTCTGGATGCCGCCGCCAAGAAGGCGAAGGGTGATCAGAAGGTCGGCGTTGATATCGTCCGTCGCGCCCTGAGCGCTCCGATCAAGCAGATCGCGGAGAACGCCGGTCTGGACGGCTCGATCGTCTGCCAGAAGGTCGGCGAAGCGAAGGATAAGAACTTCGGCTTCAACGCGCTGACCGAAGAGTACGGCGACATGATCAAGATGGGTGTGATCGTCCCGCTGAAGGTGGAGCGCATCGCCCTGCAGAACGCGGCCAGCGTCGCGGGTCTGCTGCTGACCACGGACGCGGTCGTCAGCGAGATCAAGGAAAAGGAAGACAAGAAGCCGGGCGGCATGCCGCACATGCACTAACTCGGCGGCGAAAGCCGTTGTGAACGCACACGACGGGCGGGCCTGCTGGCTCGCCCGTTTTTTTGTGAGCACCCTGCGGGGACCTGCAGAAACCGCGCCCGGGCGCAAGTCACACGCCAACGTCTCATAACAATCCCGATTCCACGTCCGGAAGCGCGGGATTGTGCCCGACGACTCGCGCAACTCGACGATCCCCCTCAACCTTACCGATGACTCTGGCAAACCGTGTCAGAGGCCCACGCATGGCGGATGAAGAGAAGAAGCAGCAAGAAGGTGAAGAGTCATCAGAGGCGCCGGCAAAGAAGAAGCGCAAGCTTCCGATGACGGCCATTCTGATCGCCGGCATTACCGTAGTTCAGGCGGTCGGGTTCTTCTTTGTGGCGAAGATGTTCAACGTCGGCGCCAACGAAGTAGTCGCGGGCGAAGGCGAGTCCGTGATCGACGATACGACGCCGAGCACGCCGGATACCGTGGAAATCTCGATCGTCCGCAAGTTCCGGGCCCCCAATACGAAAAAGGGCGCCCTGTACATATATGACCTCGACGTCGTGGCCAAGATTCGCGGCTTTGACGCAGAGCGCATCACAAAACTGGTAGACGAGCGGCAGGGCGAGTTGTCCGACGCGATCGCGCGGATTGTGCGCAATGCCGAGCCGCGCGTGCTGGACGAGCCGGAGCTGAAAACACTGCGGCTGCAACTCCGCCAGGCCATCGGCGCGATTGCCGGCGATGAAGAGCCGTTTGTGCAGATCTTCGTGCCAAGATGTGTGCCGATTAAGTCGAACTGACCCGCCGGACGCGCGTCATGGAAGACGCGCCAACTCGGTCGCAAGGAAGCGTCATGGCTGATACGCCGCTCGATCCCAAAGACCAGGAACTGACGGACACGCCGGACACGGACGAGACCGCGGAGGCCGCGCCGCGTGCCAATGAGGCAGTCGAGGCAGCCGATGCCGGCGGTGTGGAGATTGACGCCGAGGAACTCGAGGCCGCGCTGCGCGAGATGGAAGCCGCCGGTGAAGCGTCGACAGCGTCGGGCGCCGCCGCGACAGCTGGCGGTGAAGTCGCCACGAAGCCGTTTCAGCCGCAGTCGTTTGATCCGCCCGAGGCGCCTGACGAGCAGTTTGGCCGACTCGGTCTGCTCGACGACGTAGAACTGGATGTGCGTATTGAGCTCGGACGCACGGACATGTACATCGAGGACGTGCTGCGGCTCGGCGAAGGGTCGGTCGTTCAACTCGATAAGAACGCCGGCGACCCCGTTGATATTTATGTAAACGACCGCCTCGTGGCGCGCGGCGAGGTTCTCGTGCTGAATGAGAACTTCTGCGTGCGCATCAATGACATTCTGAGCCCGATGCCGGAAGTCGAGGCGGAATCATGAGAGTTCGCCTTCACTTTACGCTGATTGCCGTGCTGCTGGCGAGTTCGAGCGCTGTTGGGCAGACCGAGGCGGACGACCCTTGGGACATCATTGCCCCAACCGAACCGATCGCCGCCGAGCTGCCGTCGACGCAAACGCCGCCATCGGCAACCAATACCGCCGCTCCCGTGCAAGCCGCGCCTGAGCCGGCCGCGCGACCGGTCTATCGCGACGCGGAGACGCGCGGCGGAGTTGAGACCAAACCGAGCGCCGCCAAAGCGGATTC
>JAGQOO010000197.1:2125-6214 GCA_020427345.1 Phycisphaerales bacterium
GCAGCGTTCGGTCGGTTCGCTTGTCGCCGTCATCGGGCTGATTGTGCTGCTGGCGTGGGGCTATCGCGCAGTCGCCAATGGGCGCGGCGTCGGGCTGACGGTCGGCGGCCGCGCAGGGTTGATCGAAGTCGTCTCGCGTACGTCACTTTCGTCGCGTCACACTGCCTGTCTGGTGCGAATTGGCCAGCGACTCGTGCTGGTCGGCGTTTCCGCGGATCGTGTAACGCCGCTGGATGTGATCTCTGACCCTGACGCTGTCGCGACATTGCTTGGGCAGGCGCAGCGCGACAAAGCTGACAGCGCCACGCGCCAGTTTCAGGAGAACCTGCGAGCGCAGTCGCGTGAGTTTCGCGATGACGCCGTTGATGAACGCGTGACGCCGGAGGCCGATCGTGTGGATCGGGCGAGAGCCGCTTTGTCGGACGCGTTGAGTCGTGTGCGCAAGGGGCTAGGCGGCGGCTGAGCCTGTAGGACGGAGACCGAGACGACAGCGGCGGAGCCGCTTAGCGAACGGGCCAGGGAGGGCCATGAGAGTCGCACGACTAACGCGAATGGCGCGCATGGCTCTGCTGGTCGTACTGACGACCGGTGGCGTCGCTCGCGCGCAGACTCCCGACTGGACGACGACGCCAGATTCGGTCGCGAACGCGTCGCCAGGCTCTGCGACGAACAGCCCCTTCATTATTCCGAATGTCTCGCAGTTCCTGCCGCGCGCTGAGGACAAGGAGTCGATCAGCGCGTCATTGCAGATTCTCGTGCTGCTCACGCTATTGACGCTCGCGCCGAGCATTCTGCTGATGATGACGAGTTTCGTGCGAATGCTGATTGTGCTGGTGCTGCTGCGCCAGGCGCTCGGGACCCAGTCCTTGCCGCCTTCGCAAGTGCTGATCGGCCTCGCGCTGTTCATGACATTCCTGTCGATGGGCCCGACGTGGGAGCGCGTGCACGGCTCGGCGATCAAGCCCTACCTCGACGGCGAAATCGGCCAAATGCAGGCGATTGAGATTGCGTCGGGCGAAATGCGCAACTTCATGTTCGATCAGATCGAAGCCGCCGACAACGCCCGCGATGTATACATGATGCACGAATACGCGACGCGCACGGTCATTCCGAATGACCAGGTGCTCGATCGCAAGGACGTGCCGATGCGGGCGCTCGCGCCGGCATTCGTCCTGAGCGAGTTAAAAGTGGCGTTCATCATCGGCTTCAAGATTTACCTGCCTTTCCTGGTCATCGACATGGTCATTGCCACAGTGCTTGTGTCGATGGGCATGATGATGCTGCCGCCGGTGCTGATTTCGTTGCCGTTCAAGTTGTTGTTGTTCGTGCTGGCTGACGGCTGGCGACTGATCGCCGGTTCGTTGATGGCCAGCGTTGTATGAACCGGTTCATGCAAGGACCCCGCTTATGCTCAGTATGCCGGTCGCGATTGACCTCAGCCGTGAAGCGCTGCTCACCGCCTTGCTTGTCGCCGGGCCGATTCTCGGCTGCGGCGTTGTGGTTGGTCTGATCATCAGCCTCGTGCAGTCAATCACACAATTGCAGGATCAGACCTTCAGCATCGTGCCGAAGATCATCGCGATGGCGGCGGCGGCGATTTTCTTTACGCCGTGGGTCGCGACGCGGCTGATCGAATATACCCAGGCGATGTTCAGCGGAATGTAGCGCGATGCCGTTCGACCTGCTCGATATCTATTCACGCCTGCCGCTGTTCGCGCTGATTGTCTGCCGGCTCGGCGGCGTCGTCATGTTTTTGCCGATGATCGGTGGGCTCGCGGTTCCGTTTCGCATCCGCGCGCTCCTGGTCATGGGCCTCTCAGCAATGGTGGCGCCATTCGTGAACCCACCGACACAGCCGCCGGACATCGCCGGCGTCGCACTGGCCATGAGTGGCGAAGTGCTGATCGGGGTTCTAATCGGGCTGACGCTGCGCGGCGTGTTTATGGCCGTACAGATGGGCGGGCAGATCATCGCCCAGGAAGCGGGTGTGGCGTACGGGCAGGCGGTCGATCCGACGTTTGGCGAAGACCAGAGCGTGTTCGCGACGTTCTACCTGCAGCTTGGCGGCATCGTGTTTCTGGCGGTCGGCGGACATCGAGCCCTCCTCGCGGCGTGTCTCGATTCGTTCGAGACGATTCCGCTGCTGGGAGACACAGGCGTGTTTGACGCGGGCGTCACGCTATTGACCGACGCGCTGACCGTCGGCGCGGGCATCGCGTTTCGCGTCGCGGCGCCGACGTTGATCACGCTGTTCCTGCTGAACATCGCGCTCGGATTCCTCGCGAAAACGATCCCGCAGATGAACGTAACGATCCTCGGCTTCTCGTTGAAGTCGCTTGTCGGCCTGTTGTTGATCGCGGTGTCATTGCCGATGGGCATCGACGCCTTTGTCAGCGGCGTCGACGACGTGAACGGCTGGATTACGGACCTGCTGGTGCGATAGGAGCACTTGTGGCGTCGGACGGCGGCGAACGCACTGAACAGCCTACCCCAAGTCGCCTGCGTGAAGCGCGCGAGCAGGGGCAGGTTGCGCGCAGCCAGGACTTGTCCGCTGCGATTCTGCTGTTGGGGGCGCTGTTGGCGCTCAATGCGCTCGGCCCCGGACTGTTTGACGCAATGTTGAACATGACCCGCGAAATCGGCATGTCCTACGTGATTACGCCATCGTCGCTTGACGCCTGGGCGGCGCGTATTGGAGCCCGGGCGATTGCGGCGGTTGTGCCGTTCCTGCTGACGCTGCTCGTGTTGGCCGCGATCGCGCATGTCGGGCAGACCGGGTTGATGTACACGCCGAAGAAGCTCGTGCCGGACCTGCAGCACTTGAACCCGATGAAAGGGCTGAAGCGGCTCTTCTCAACCGACTCGTTGATGCGCACCGGTATGGGCCTGCTCAAGATGGCGGTAGTCGCGGCGGTGGCGTGGAGCGTGATCAGCGGGTCAATTCTGTCCGTTCTGCGGAGCGGCGGACTGGAACCCCTTGGCGTGTACTACGCGGCGACGGAACTGATGTTCATGTTCGCGCTGCGTCTGGCGGTGCTGCTGCTTGTGCTCGGGCTGATCGACTATTTCTACCAGCGATACCGCATTACCGAGCAGCTCAAAATGACCAAGGAGGAAGTGCGCGACGAGATGAAGCGCATGGAGGGGGACCCGATGATCAAGGCGAGGCGACGCCAGGTCGCGCAAAAACTGGCGATGCAGCGATTGCAGATGGATGTGCCGAAGGCGGATGTCGTTGTGACGAACCCGACCGAGTTCGCCGTGGCGCTGCGCTATGACGAAGCGACGATGGGCGCTCCGCGCGTGATCGCCAAGGGCACGGACCTGCTCGCGCTGCGGATTCGGCAAATCGCGCAGCAGGCGGGCGTGCCGATTGTTCAAAGGCCGCCGTTAGCGCGAGCGCTATACGCCTCAACGGAGGTGGGCGATGAAGTGCCGCCAAAGTACTACCGCGCCGTCGCGGAAGTACTGGCGTATGTATACGAGATCACCGGCCGCGCTGTTGGCGCAAGGTAGTCGGAGACCGCCGCCGAAATGTCGAGAAGCGCGACCATCCTGAACGCGGTCCATGAGCATCGCGGCATTCTGTTCCCGCTCGCGGCGGTCGGGTTGATTTTTGTCATCCTGATGCCGCTGCCGACGGCGATGCTGGACATGATGCTCGTGATGAACATTCTGTTGTCGGCGATCGTGCTGGCGACGGTGATGTATCTGCGCAGCCCGCTGGAGTTCTCCAGCTTCCCGTCGCTGTTGCTGGCGATGACACTGCTCCGGCTTGTGCTCAACACCGCCACGACGCGCCTGATTCTCTCCAACGGCGCCTCCGGAACCGACGCCGCCGGCGTGGTGGAGGCGTTCGGCACGTTCGTCGCGGCGAACTCGCTGGCGGTGGGCGTGATCATCTTCCTGATCATCACGATCATTCAGTTCGTCGTGATTACCAAGGGCGCCACGCGTATCGCCGAAGTCGCGGCGCGTTTCACGCTAGACGGTATGCCCGGCAAGCAGATGGCGATCGACGCGGACTTGAACGCCGGCATTATTGACGACAAGGAAGCCCGTCGCCGCCGCCAGCAGATTACCGACGAA
>JAGQOO010000198.1 GCA_020427345.1 Phycisphaerales bacterium
TTATGCGGGGATTGCCGATTCCCGGCAAGCAGCCGAAAACAAAGCCGCCGCAACGCGAAAACGCGGTGCGGCGGCGGAAAAGGCCGGTTGAAGTGTTCCAGGCGCTACTTCGGTTGCGCGGGGGATTGCTTCATCTGCGTGTCGGACTTCGGCTTCTCTGTTGTCGCTTTGTCGGAAGCGGGGAGACCGGTCTGCGGCATTGACAAGCCGCGTTCTTCGAGGTGGCAGGCGATTTCTTCCAGGCCGAGGCCCTGCGCCCACATTTCCTGGATCATGTCCAGCACCGACTGGTCGGTTTCGATCACGCCGATCGGGATGTCGTTCGCGCCGATGTTCATCGCCGCGCTCGGGCCTTCGGCGGTGTTGTTGGTCTTGTTCGAATCCGCGTTCGACTTCGAGCCGTTCTCCGACTTCATCTCGGCGCCGGAGCCGGTGTTGTCGTCATTCCAAGCGCCGCTTTCGTCGGTTTGGGCTGGCGAATCAGTGTCTGACGACGATGGCGACGAGGCCGGCGCGGTCATCAGGCTGCCGCCGTCATCATGACCCGATCCGATGAACTGCATATTGCCGTCATAATCCAGGCCGCTGGAATTACTCGGCTGCGTCGGAGTCGCCTTCTTGTAGCCTGTTTGCACGCGCGTCGGGCTCGAAGTCGCCGTCGGAGCCGGCTTGGGCTGGCTGTTCGGCTGGTTGTTGTTCCAATTCGAACTCGAGCCGCCGGACATCGGCTGCATGGGCTGCATATCGCCGTAGCTCGACGACGCGGGCGCCGGCGTCGAAGGGTTGCTCATCGGCGGATTGGCGCTGGTTGTCGGATACGAAGGACTGTCGCTGCGATAACCCGGGTTCGCCTCCGCCATTGCGGGCGGTTGGGCTGGGGCGTTGGTCGGATTCGGGTTCCAGGTTTCCCGGGGACCTTGCGCGACGGCGGGCTGATGCGGCGGGCGCGGGGCTTCGCGCTCCTGCTTCACCAACTCAGCCACTTCCTGCAACTGCTGGCGAGCCGGCTCGAAGCGCGGGTTGATTTCCAAGGCGCGCTCAAGCGAGGACGCCGCGTCGGCATAGCGGCGCGCTTCCTTCTGCAGAATCGCGAGATTGAAGCACGTGTCGAGTTCAGAGCAGGCCAGCGAGAACTCGTCACGCGCCTTCGAGAAGTTCTGTAGCTTGCCGTATGCGATCGCCAGGTTCATGTGCGCTCGGGCGAATTCCGGCTTCAGATCAACGGCGTGCTCCAGCGCCTTGGCGGCATCGGCGTAGCGTTCTTCCAGCATCATGCTGAAACCGAGATTGTTGTACAGATACGCCTCGGTCGGCTTCTGCTGAATCGCGATCTCGAAATTGCGGCTCGCTTCGGCGTGCTGGCCAAGCTTGTTGAGCGTGATGCCGAGACGAACGCGGGCCGACAGGAAGGTCGGCGACGTTTCGAGCGCGCGCTCGTAGTTCTGCACGGCCTGAATGTAGTTGCCGCGTTCCTCGTCGAGGTTGCCGGCCGCGAAGAACGTCGTAGCGGTCAGCTTCGGCGCCGGCGCCTCGGACGTGGCGACTTCCTTGTTGCCATACGTCGGCAGGTTTCCGAGTCGGCCGCGGCTTTCGGTTGTGGTCTGGCAACCCGCCGTCAATATCAGCGTCAGCGCCGCCACGCGGATCATCATCTGCGTTTTCATGACCCCTCCTTGGTTACTTGTTGGTGTCAACCGACGTGCCGGCGCCAGATGACGACGCCGACTTTCGGGCCTTGTACGTGCCTTCGTTGGTCTTCACGAGAATGACTTCGGGGGCGCCGAGGCCACGACCGCCGGCGAGGTCTTCGCGCACGGGTTCGCGGCTGGTGTCGATCCCGGCGTAGGCCAGGTAATCGACGACGATCGACATGCGACCTTCGTTCAGCGCCTCGTCAGTCTCGTAGCTGCTGTACCGAATCGTGCCGCCGTACATCTTCATCAGATGTGCGAGCCGATTGAGGCGCTCGCGGCCCAGTTCGCTCAGCATCGTGCGATGCGGCTCGAAGTGAATGTCGGTCAGTGTCATGTCAGAGCGCAGGGCCGCGTCTGACATCTGCCGAAACGGCCGACCGTAGTCTTCGCGGCTCGTCGGCTCTTGCTCGATCACCTTCTTTACGGCCATGTCAGAGTCGCGCTTTTCGCAACCCACAAGCGCGACGCCCAACAGAACCGGCAACAGGACCCGTCTCATCAGCGACCTCCGGGGGATTCAGATCCCGCGTACCGCCGCACACGGGCGCGACGGACGCTGCCCATAAAATCGGCAGATCGAATCTCACCCTGCAATTGCAGAACCGGAGCGAAATCGGCGGTCTTGCCTGACGTACCCGACGCGACCGCATAAAATCGCCCGCCGTGCGTAAACGAGACCTATGGCTTGCCGCCTTCGTGTCTGTTCTCACCATCGGGAGCCTGGGCGCCAGTGTCGCTTACGCGCTGTTCTTGCGCAGCGATTCCTACCGCCATCATTGCGCCAGCCGCCTGACCGACTCGATTCGGCTTCCTGCTGAAATCGGTTTCGTCCGGCCGCAGTCGTTCAGCGCGCGTGAGTTCGGCGACATCCTGATCTATCTGCCCAATCATCGCGGGCTCGCCATGCGCTTCGACAGCGCGATTGTGAAAGAGAATTCGAGCGACTCATGGGCGCTCGCGCTGGATGGCGGCGTTTGCGAAATCTCAAGTCGAACCTGGCTACGAACGGATTACCGCGACGTGCTGGAGGCCGGGCTGCGACCGGGGCTGAGCGACGTAGGGCCGGATCGCGTCGACTTCCAGCACATCGATCTGCGCATTCGCCACGAAGCCGTCGAAATGGAACTCGATGACGCTGCCGGCGAGGTGAGTTTTCAGTCCAATGATCGCGGCGAAGCGTTCGCCACATGCAACGTCATCAATGGGCACAACTGCGAGCAGCCGGTGACGCTGAAAACGACTTTCTCGCGCGATGACGGTCGCGTCCGCCTCGATCAGGCGGAATTGACGGTTCCGCTGACGCCTTTGCCGGCGATGCGGCTTGAAGCCCTGACCGGTGTCGCCGTGACGCACGGAGAGTTTGGCGGACGTCTGAGCTACTCCGAGGGACCTGACGGGCTTCGCGTCGTCGCGTCGGGTGTTTGTCACGACCTGCTGCTCTCCGAACTGTCCGGCCTCGCGCCACGCGCCTGGCGCGGGCGATGTCCGGATATCGAAGTGATGGAACTCGCCGTTCGCGACCGCGCGATGGAGGATCTGCGTTTCCGTGGCGTGATCGAGGATGTCGACCTTGGGGATGTTCTCGCCACATGGGGCATTGGCGACCTGACTGGGAGTGTTTCACTCACGGTCGGTGGGGCCCACATCGATCGGGCGGGTGTCCGGCGATTGACCGCGTCCGGCCGAGTCGTCGCCTTCTCCGTGGAAGGGTTGTTGCGACTGCTTGGCCTTCAGGGGGCGACCGGCGACCTCGAGGTCCACATTGAGGAAATGCGCGTCGAAGACAACCGGATCGCGTCCCTCACCGCGACCGCCAGAATCGCCGAGAGTGACACTCCGAACCGGATCGAAGGACGACTGTTGGCTGATCTCGCCGAGCGCGTGCTCGAATCACGCCTTCCGCCCGTGATCGCCAACGCGCTGCCGGAACAGATCGAATACACGCGGCTCGGTTGCCGGATTGAGATTCGCGACGAGCTGCTGACCGTTTATGGCCTGTACGGCGACGACGGGCGGACGATCATGATCGCGCGGTTGTTCGGCCTTGAGGTTCCGATCATTCAAGCGCCGGAGCGGACGTTTGACCTCCGCCAGGTCCTGGGTCAAGCGCGTATCAACGCGCTGCGCCGCCTGAACGAACTGACGCCTCCGGCGCGCGAGCCACCGCGATCCGAGTGAACGCCCGATAACGATTTCAATAACATTCGCATCGTCAGTATTGGATGGTTCCTCGCTTGGCGCAGGGCTATACTGACGTGCAGGAAGGCGTGCCCGCGCGGTTTTGATCATCGGCGGTCCAGCCGACATGTCGCGTGGGTGGAGTCGCGGGACGATCTTTGTTGCGAGGATTTCCCGCCGCATGAATTCAGGAGTGCGCAGAATGAAACTGCCGGGGAAGCTGTATGCACTGGCGCCGGGGGTGGTGCTTGCCGTTGTCGGCGCAATCGCGGCGCTCGTCAACACAACGCCCGATGATTTCCTTCAACCGGGCACGCAGCCCGGAACACTGAACGTCCCGATTCTGGCGGTCAACAACTGCTCATTCTGCCACGGTATGTATGACCCGAACCAGGAGCCGTTTTCGCGCTGGCAGCACAGCATGATGGCGCAGGCGGCGCGCGATCCGGTGTTCTGGGCCTGCCTGACAATCGCCAATCAGGACGCCGCGAACTCCGGCGAACTGTGCCTGCGCTGCCACACGCCGGGCGGCTGGCTCGACGGTCGCAGCACGCCGACGGACGGCTCGGCGTTGACCGGCTCGGATTTCGAGGGGGTCAGTTGCAACTTCTGCCACCGCCTGGTTGATCCGGTGTACGACCCCAACCACAACCCGGTCGAAGATCAGGCCATCCTGTCGCTGTCGGTCGTGAATCAAAACCCGCACAGCGGACAATATGTAGTTGACCCCAACGACCGCCGCCGCGGCCCGTTCGATCTGGGACCGAGCTTTTTCTATCACGAGTGGCGTCAGTCGCCATTCCATCAGGAATCGCTGCTGTGCGGCAATTGCCACGATGTCAGCAACCCGGCATACACGCGCGACCCGAACACCGGCATCTACGTGCTCAATGACCTGAACCAGCCACACCCGACGCACAACAAGTACGACGAATTCCCGCTGGAGCGCACCTACAGCGAGTGGTCAATGAGCAGCTTTGCCCAAGGGCCGGTCGAAATGGGCGGCCGCTTCGGCGGCAACAAGACCGCGGTCAGTTCCTGCCAGGATTGCCACATGCCCGACACCACGGGCACGGCATGTGTGCCCGAACTCGGCGGCGCCGTTCGCAATGACCTACCACTGCACAACTTCAACGGCTCGAATTCGTGGGTGCTTCGCGCCGTGAACGATCTGTTCCCGACCGAAGCCGGCCTGCGGGCGGACTTCATCGAAAACGCGATCGACCGAAACATCGAAATGCTCCAGAACGCTTCGGACATGGAATTGAACCAGGCCTGGGCCGACATCGATGTCCGCATCATCAACCAGTGTGGCCACAAGCTGCCGACGGGCTACCCCGAAGGCCGGCGCATGTGGCTGAACCTGCGGTTCTATGACGACACCAACAACCTCGTGCGCGAGTACGGGGCCTATGACCCCAACACCGCGGTTTTGACGCAGGACACCAAGATCTACCAGGCCGTGCTCGGCATCGACAGCACGATTGCCGCCGCCACGGGTCTGCCCGTTGGAGAGTCGTTCCACTTTGTGCTGAACAATGTCGTCTTGCTGGATAACCGCATTCCGCCGCGCGGCTTTACAAACGCGAATTTCGCGGCGGTTCAGTCGGCCCCGGTCGCGTATCTCTACGCGGATGGTCAGCACTGGGATGACACGACGATCACGATTCCTGTCGGCGCCACCCGCGTCGAAGCGCGTTTGTTCCACCAGACGACTTCGAAGGAATACATCGAGTTTCTGCGCGACACCAACATGACCGATACGCGCGGAACGACCGCGTACAACCAATGGGAAACACATGGCAAGTCGGCGCCCGTCGAAATGGACATGATGTCGCTCGACCTTGACAACCCCGGCGACCTCGACGGCGACGGGCACGTCACATTGAGCGACCTGGCCGGCCTGCTCGCGAACTTCGGCGGCGGCCCGGGCGGCGATGTCAACGGCGACGGGTTCACCGATCTGAGCGACCTGGCGCTGCTGCTGGCGTGGTTCGGCACCTAAGCGGCGTTCGCTGCACACTCGTTTGAGATCATCGGGCCCGCCAATCGGCGGGCCCCGTTTTTTGCTGCCGCAGAACTCCCTGGCTAGGTTGGCGCGTAACGATAGCGCGGGGCTATGAGCGGCATGCTGCGCCCTCCGTCAATCCTGCCTCCCTCATCCCCGCCTCCCTCATCCCCGCCTCCGTCATCCCCGCCTCCGTCATCCCCGCGAAGGCGGGGATCCATCAGCGCTCGGCGTGGATTCCCGCTTTGCGCGGGAATGACGAGACCCGTTTCAGCATTCCCCCCATACGCGGATT
>JAGQOO010000199.1 GCA_020427345.1 Phycisphaerales bacterium
CAAGTCGACGCCGTGTTCAACAACGGCGCCGGCACGTGGGACAACAACAGCGGCGCCGACTGGCACGTGACGGCCCAAGGCGCGAGCGGTCCCGACTTCGTGATGGATGGCGCGCTGGACGCGAACGTGCCGGTGATCGCGGACAACGGCGGGTCGCAGTTGTACGCGGCGGTGCGCAACGGCGTGCTGTATGTCGCCGCGAACGACGCCGGCGAAGGGCGCGATCATTTCATTTTCATCGCGCGAACCCCCGGCGCATTGCGGGCCGCCCCCTGGGCGAAGAGCGGTCAGGTCGCCGACTGGGACGCGTTCCTGGCCGACGAAAACGACAACGACTACGAAGGTTGGTTTGACGCGCCGGCCGGCGCCGCCGCCCAGGCCGCGACCGGCGCCAACGGCGGCGTGCTCGAAGGCGTCTTCGATCTTGACGGCGCGTTCGGGGCAATCCCGGACGAGATGTGGCTCGCGTTTGGGCCGTACGCGACCGCCGACGGAGGCGCCTTGTCGGCGACGCGACAAGCGCCGGGATCGCTCGACAGCGACGGCAACATCCAATCGGCCGAGTTTGTGCGATTGTCGCTCGCTGCGCCGCCGCTGATTGGCGACGTAGATGGCGACGGCTGCGTGTCATTGGGCGATCTTGCCGGTTTGTTGGCAGCTTTTGGCGCGTGTGATGGGGATACTACCTACGTCGCGACGGCGGACTTCGACAACGACGATTGCATCACACTGGGTGATCTGGCGGGATTGCTTGGCGCGTTCGGATCGGGCGACTGTCCGTAGATTTCGTGATTTGGTGATTCTTGATTTGGTGATTTGAATGCGCGATTCCTCGCACCTCGCTCGAGTGCCGCGTTTTGGCCGATCAGTCGTTCTCATCCTATTCGTGCTGGTTGTCGCTGTGGGCGTCCGAGCGCCGGCGCTCGGCGATGATCCGCCGTGGATTGCGCGCGGTCATTACGGCATGGTCGCCAGCGATTCGGCCGAAGCGTCGGCGATCGGCGCGCGCGTGCTGGAGGAAGGCGGCAACGCGTTTGACGCCGCCGTCGCGACGTCGTTGGCGCTGACCGTAGCGCGGCCGCAAAGCACGGGCATCGGAGGTGGCGGGTTTCTGGTGGCGTGGCTGGCGGACGAAAAGCGCGCGATCGCGCTCGATTTCCGCGAATCCGCGCCGATGGCCGCGACGGCGGAGCGCTACGCGCGCCTTGCGGAATTCGCGGGAGACGGGCCCTCGCCGAGTGTGTACGGCGGCGCCGCTGTCGGCGTGCCGGGCTTGGTCGCAGGCCTCGGGCATGTTCATGACAGATACGGGTCGCGGGAATGGGTGGACCTGGTTAGTCCCGCCGTCGATCTCGCGATGCGCGGCGTTCTTGTCGATGAGCATTTGCATGAAGCGATCGAGGACGCGCTGAAGGAGGCGGACAAGTGGCCGAGTCTGCGCAAAGACTACGCCGGTTTGTTTGGACGGTTCGCCCCCGATGGTGTGGTTCCATCGCTCGGCGCCCGCATTCGGCGGGATGATCTGGCGCGGGCGTTGCGGATCATTGCAATCCGCGGCGGCGGCGCGATGCGCGAGGGGCCGCTGGCCGACGCGATTCTGAGAGCGATCGACAAGTCCGGCGGCATCATGATGTCGGCGGATCTACGCGACTATGTCGTAAAGGAGCGCGAGCCGGTTCGCATTTCGTATCACGGTTGTGAGATCATCACGATGCCGCCGCCGTCGTCGGGCGGGGTTTGCGCGGCGATTACGCTTCGGGCGCTGGAAGCGGTGGGGGATTTCAAGGGCGATCCGCAGCGCGAAATGTTGGCGCGAGTCGAGGCGATGAAGCACGGCTTCGCGGATCGCTCTCGCTGGCTGGGGGATACGGATTTTGCCAAGGCGCCGGTCGCGTTTCTGCTCAACCAGGACTACGGCGCGCGGGTGAGCGACGCGCTCAAGCAGTCGCGCACGATGAAACCCGAGGCCTACGGCACAACCGAAATCAAGGGGTCGGTGGGCGGAGCCGCTAAGGACGACGGCGGCACGTCGCATTTCTGCATTATCGACCGCGCCGGCAATGTCGTTTCGATGACCGAGACGATTAATGGCGGGTTCGGATCGTTCGTCGTCGCCGAGCCCTACGGGATCATCCTGAACAACGAGCTAGACGACTTTCTGACGGTTCGCGGCGCGCCGAACATGTTCGGGCTGCGGCAGTCGGAGGCGAACCTGATTGCGCCGGGAAAACGGCCGCTGTCGAGCATGACGCCGACGATCGTGCTGCGCGACGGGCGGCCGATCCTGGCGCTCGGCGGCTCGGGCGGTCCGCGGATCATCTCGTCAACACTGCACGTGCTGTTGAACGTGATCAACGACGGCGCGTCGCTTGAAGACGCGCTGCGCCGCATTCGTCCGCATCACCAATGGGCGCCGGATGTCGTTTACTTCGACGAGCACCCGCCGACCGCGATGGCGGACGCGTTTTCTGCGTTTGGGCACGAATTGAGCGATGAACGGCGGAAGGGTGTTGTTCAGGCGATTCAGATCATGCCGAACGGCGAACTCATCGGCGGCAGCGACCCGCGCAAAGGTGGACGACCGGTGGGCGTAGAGCGATAGCGTCTTCGGCTACGGTTTTTCGTCTTCTTCCGGCTTGCTTTGACGGCGCGGCCGTTTCGTCGGCTTGTCGGCCTGGTCCGGTTTTTCAGCGACGTCCGCACTCGCCTTGTTCACCGCGGCGTCGAGGTCGACCGGCTTGGCGTCCTGGCGCTGCTTTGTCGTGGGTAAGCGCTCCAAGCGGCGCTTGAGCTGATCAAACAGTCGGTCGAGGGCGTGATCGCGAGCGGTGCTCAGCGACGTCCGCGCGTCTGATCCGGCGTCCGCCGCCTCGATCCGCGGGTCAAACTTGCGCCGTAGCGTCGCGTCACGTTCGACGACTTCCTTGTGGAACAGCCACGCGCGCTGCTGCTGTTCGTCGTTCAACTGAAACTTGTCGATGAACGCCCGCACGTAGCGCGCATAACGATCGTCGTCGCGCGGGACGTTCTTTGTCGGCTTCACGGGTGTCGGGGGCGGTTCCTGACGCGGGGCCTCGTTCACGACGCCTGCCACTACGCCCGCGTCGCTGCCGGAATCGTCCGTCTGTTGCGCGTTCTCCTGCTCGGCGGCGGCCGCTACCCGTTCTTCACCAGCCATTTGAATCGGATCGTTCTGCATGCCCCAGTCGGCGGCCGACCATTCGCCACGCATCCAGCCTTGCGCCATTCGCTCCATCGTGTCCATGCGGTTGTTCGCGGCGGCCAGGTCGCGTTCAAGGATTTGGCGTTGATCCGCATCGAGTTGCTCGGAAAACTCCTTCGCGAGGCGTTCGACCGAGACGCGACTGTCGCGGAAGACGGGTTGGGCAGTGCGCGTCCAGCGCGCCACTTGATCCGCCGTAAACGGTTCGCCGGCGGCGCGCGTCTGGATCGCCTCCGTGGCGTAGCTCATGATGCGGCCGGAGTGCTTCGCGAACAGGCGCGCGTTCTCAGCGACGATCATCCGCCTGAGCGCGGCTTCCTGACGCTCGTCAAGGTAGTAACGATCGCTGATGACGCCGACGAACGTGTCGAAGCGCTGATTGATCTCCCAAGGCGGGATCGACTCCACCGAGCGCATCAGATCGAGCGAGAAGTTATCCGCTTCGGAGTTCCATCCGTTCTGGCGGTAGACCTGCGTGGCGGCGTCGAACATGTAGCCCGACTGACGATCCCAATCGCCGAGTTGCCGCGCTGCGCCGAGTATCGCGCCGACGTGGCTGCGCAGGCGCTCAAACGTGCTTGGCTGATCGGTATCCGTTCCGCTGTTCGGATCCTGGGCCAATCCCGTCGACGCGAGCAGCCACAGGCAGGTCGCCAACGCTAGTTTTCGCATATCGCTCAGTCTCTCCACCCGCGCTCGCCGGGGCGGGCAATGCCTGATTGTTTGCGCTTACCGGCGGCGCTTCAAGCGGGGTCCGGGAAAAACCGGTATGCCCGCATACGACTTTGGCCGCTTCCTGTTACGGCCAAACCACGGCTCAAGAGCCGTGGCACAACGCCGACGCTATCCATCTTTTCGGACGCCCAGTGCCGTCGTCGTGAACAGGCTGTCGCACGGGAAGCCGGCGTCCGCGATTGCCGCGACGCCCCCCTCCTCGCGGTCAATCACGACGACGACCTTCTCGACAGTCACGCCAGCGGCCGTCAGGGTTTTGGCGGCTTCGATCGCCTGTCCGCCGGAGGTCGCGATGTCCTCGACCAATATCACGCGGTCGCCGGGCTCGAAGGCGCCTTCGATCAGCTTTCCAGTGCCGTAGTCGGCCTTTTTGGCGTTGCGAACGATCACGAACGGCAGGCCGGTTTCCAGCGACGTCGCCGCTGCCAGGGCGACGGCGCCGAGTTCGGGGCCGGCGATGCGGGTCATGGTCGGCGTAATGTGTTTCGCGAAG
This sequence comes from Phycisphaerales bacterium, assembly GCA_020427345.1. Taxonomy (GTDB): domain Bacteria; phylum Planctomycetota; class Phycisphaerae; order UBA1845; family Fen-1342; genus DSPM01. Next base: position 4,452 of record JAGQOO010000199.1, read on the forward strand.
CGCTTGGCGAGTTCGCGGAGGATGTCGGGTCGCGTCTCGAACAGGTATTTGTCGAGGTAGTACTTGCTTTTGCGCCCCGAACGCAGCGTGAAATCCCCTTCGAGGAAGGCGGCTTCGCGCAGAGCGATGGCGAGTTGGGCGTCATTCATCAGGTGATTTGTCCTCGGGCGTTTTGATCTCAGCGCTCAGTTTTGCGGGAGCGGCGTCGGATTTCGCGGCCGCGAAACCGGGGCCGAGAATCGCGTCATTCATGCTGCCGGACCGAAAACCGCTGATGTCGATCGTGATATAGCGGAAGCCGAGCGCGCGGAAGCGCGACTCGATCTGCGAGCGCACCGGCTCGCGGACGAGTTGCGGCAGCAGGGCGGCGGTGACCTCGATTCGCGCCAAGCCGTCATGCCAGCGCACGCGGCACTCGCGAAAGCCGAGATCGCGCAGCGTGTTTTCGGCCGCGTCGATCATGCGCAACTTTTCCGGCGTGATCGCTTCGCCATATTGCACGCGCGACGATAGGCACGGCGAAGCGGGTTTGTCGTGGATCGACAATCCGCGCGACGCGGCCATTTCGCGCAGTTCCGCCTTTGAGATGCCCAACTCCGCCAGCGGCGCGCGAATACCCTGTTCATCCGCGGCCTTCAGGCCCGGACGATAGTCGCCAAGGTCGTCGGAGTTGATGCCGCTGATGACGTGCGCGAAGCCGCGCTCGGCGGCAAGCGGCGCGAGCTTGGAGTACAACTCCGTTTTGCAGAAGTAGCAGCGATTGTTCGGGTTGGCGAGATAGTTCGCGTCCTCGAACTCAGCCGTGTTGATGAACTCATGCGCGACGCCGATTTCCTCCGCGAGTTTCGCGACTGAGGCGATCTCGCGCTCGGGAACGCTGGGGCTGCGCGCCGTGACAGCAAGCGCCTTGTCGGCGCCGAGCGCCTCAACCGCCGCTTGTGCGACAAACGCGCTGTCGACGCCGCCGGAGAACGCGACGACGACGGAGCCGAGCTCGCGCAAGGCGTCGAGCAGGGCGGCGTGTTTGTCGGTGGATGCGGGCGCTATGCTCATCATCGTGATTCTATTCGAACCCCCAAACAGGGTCTTGCGGCTCCTCGTCGAGGGCTTCGTACGTCGCGCGAAGCATGTCGGAGAGCGTGCTGTAGTCAAGAATCTCGACATGGCCGTCCATGAAAAGGGTGGGAATCTGACCAACGTCGGTCACCTTCTCGTATGCCAGAATCAAAGTCGGCGCCGCGTCCTTGGAGAATCCGGTAATCAGCACATATCCCACCGGGACCTTGTCGCTGACCGTCGGTGAGATGATCGTCTCGCGCGTGACCAGTTGATCCTCGATCAGTTGATCGAAAGAGTCCGGCCATGCGCCGTGGTTTTCGTGGTAGATCATCGCTGCCATGCCGATGCCGCGCAGGTTGGCTGAGCTGACGACGCGCTTGGCGTTTGCGCGGGCGTGCGAAAGCTCGGGCAGCGCCGTTGATATTGCAAAGGCCATCGTGGCAACAGGGATCGTGATGACGGCGCCGGTGCCGGCATACGACCACCGAATCCCACCGTCGACTTTGGCGGCGCCGAACAGACTATCTTGATTCTGCGCCAGCACTTCGGATGCGAGCGGATATGCGCCAATGTCCGCAAAGTCCTGCCCGAGTAGAGATTGTGTTACTGCGACCATCGCCAGTTCGTAAGCGTAGTATGACTCACGAAGCAAGCGTCC
>JAGQOO010000019.1 GCA_020427345.1 Phycisphaerales bacterium
GCCTCAAGCAGCCGCATCAGCTGCGCCGGCGTCGCGGGTGAGTCTTCCAATGATTCTTTAACGTCTACAACCGCTGAGTCGCTGAGATCGCGCAGCCGGCGCGCGGCGATGATCCATGGCGCGACAGACGCATTTCCGTGACCCGGCTCGCCCACGAGATCCGGCGTCGCAAGGATCACCACCTGCAAATAGTGTCGAATCGCGTCATCAATACGGCCGGCCTGTTCGAGCGCATCCCCCAGCGCAATCGCGGCCTCGCCGCTGCGGGTTCCCTCGCCGGCCTCGGCCGCCTCGCGCAGCCACCGCAAACGCTCCTCATCAGTGCTCGCCTGACGCGACAACCGCAACAGGGCGTTTACGCGCAGCCGCGCTGACGCCGACGCGAGCAACGGATCGCCCGACTCCGGCGCGCTGCCCAACTCTTCCAATACGCCCTGCTCATCCGCGCGGAGGAGCCGCAACCACGCCCGCGCGTACGCGAGGTCCGCAGAGTCAGGCCCGGCGGCGGAGCGGCGCGTAACCGCATCCGAAACGCCCACTGGATCCGCATACTTGATCACACGATCCGGCGAAACGACATAGAGCCCCTGTGGCGTGGCGATCACGTTCGCGGCGGCGCGATCCAGCCCTTCCGGCAGTGCTTCATCCAGCCGCGCCTCGCCCGACGTCTGCGCATAGCGCTGGTCGGCGAAGATGCGCCCGTTTGTCGCATCCACGACAACCAGCCCCTCGCGCGTCGGCACATACACGCGATCGCCGCTCAGTGCGGGCCGACCCGAAATGCGCAGCGGCGGCGTCTCCCACGCGGGCGGCCCAGACGGATCGGACAGACTCAGGCAGCGGATGGTCGGCCCACCAACAATCAGCCCCGCCGTGGCGCCGCCGACGAGAAACGCGATGTCCTGGCGCGGAATCCGCCAGCGCAGGCGCCCTTCGAAGCGATCAATAAACAAGACTTCCGACGTTTCACCTATCTCCGGCGAGCGGCGGCGCGAATCCACCGGAGCGACGACCAACATATCTCCCGCGAGTACCGGCCGATCCACCGGTCCATCATCCGCGATCGGCGTCGGCGCCCATCGAACGGTCAGTTGATCCGACAGAGCGCTCTCGTAGGTTGTCGCCCAGCGCCAATCAAGATCATCACGCCCCACGGCCGCAACCACGCCGTTTCCGGTCGCGACGTATAAGTGACTCTGATCGGCCGTCATGAGGCAATATCCGCCCATGTCCGGCAACCGCGTGGGCGGTCCCACCAGGCTCATTTGTCGCACTACCGCGCCGGTCTCAGCCGATAGCGCCACCAGCGCGATGTCGCCGTCACTACGCGCCGGAAGCACGAGCCGATCACCATCGATCACGGGCCTGTCAAGGAACGCCGCAACGCGACCGCTGACCACACTTTCGGCTTTGACGCGCCACAAGACGGCGCCGTCACTGAGTCGGCGCGCGATCAGTTCGTTGGATTGCGCATCCGGCCGCGGACGCCGCAGGATGCCCATGTCCGGCGCGGATGTGAAGAGCGCCTCAATCGTGTAGACCGCGTGATCGTCAGCGGCGAGTGTATGTTGAAGATGGGCGGTCAGCAGTGCGCGCGTGTCCTCGCTCAGCGTCGCGCTCCAGCCGGGCATCTCAGCCGGCCCCCAGTTATGGAAATCGGCGCTGTCGGCGGATGTCGGGTTCCCGGTCAGTTCGCGCGCGATCCAGCGCGGCAACAGCGTGAGCGCGTCATATGCGTACAACTCGCCACGCAGGCGGAACACGAGGGCGCCGCCGCCAACTGTCGGCTCGATCAGCGGCATCCGCCGCCAATACTCCACTTCCTTTGCGATAGCCGTGGTGTCGTCGATATCGACATAGGTCGGCGTCGGCGTTTCCGCGCTCCAGTCGGCTGGCGCGTTTAGCAACGGCGCGATCCCCTCGCCGGAGTCGCCTGCGAATCGAGCCAACCATTCGCGCACCGCCTCGAACCGCACATCGCCGGTGTCATCACCGAGGGCACGGCGCGCCGCGTCGTCCGCGCCGGCGAGCGCGAGTGTTACCGCCAACTGCGCCTGCACGTCGGCCGCCCGTGGTTGTTCGCGCTGCAATAGCCGCAGCGCCTCGATCGCCTCGGAATAGTGTCCCGACTCCAATAGCAGCGTCGCGAAATCGCGCGCGATCCGCGGCCAGACCTCGCACAGGCGCTCCGTGCGGAACAGCGTTCGCAACGTCGCAATGTCCGCATTGCGCGAGGCTTCTTCATACCGAACCCGCGCCGCCTCCTCACGCAAACGCCGATACAACTCGACACCGGCCGGCGGCGTCTCACCGTACAGCCGCCACGCTTCGCGCCAGACCGGCTGATAAGTCTCGCTCGCCGGAATCGCCACTAACTCGCTGGACCCGGCCGGATACCCCTCCAGCAGCCGAAAGGCGAGGGCAAAGTCCTGGTTCTGGAGGGCGGTTCGAATGCGGCTGCTGATCAGCAGGGCCTCATTGCTTTCCGGCAGGGTGGCGGTCGCCGCCGGCGCCCGGCCATCGTCCGGAGCCTGCGCAGCCGCAGCCGCGACCCCGCCGGTGGCGAGCCCCAAAACCACGACATCGATAATGAGAGAACGTGGCATCGCGGATATCGTATCGGAATCGGACCTTGTGGGCCGCACGCCCCCAGAGCGTCCCGAAGGCCGGCGCCGCCCACCATGGCCGCCTCGGATTATCAGCCGAAACCGAAGCCAATGCGCAAGATAGCACAGTCGGTCACAAGATAACTGTATTTCGCAAGCGAAACAGACGATGTGAGCTGCGAATTACTTGACCAAATCGACCCTCCGGCGACATAATGGCCGTTTCGCCATTGCGGCGTCGAGAACGGCGACCCAACGAGGCGCCGACTAAACGAGTCAACCAGGAGGCCCCCTTTCCATGTCCGACATCAAGCTGCGCGACTTTCTCGAATTGCCCTACGAACAGATCGAGGAATTGAACCTCGAATCCAAGCGGCAGCGGATGGAGCGCGTGGCGCCGGACCAGATTCGTGAACAACGGGCCAAGTACCTGACCGACGAACGCCGCATTAAGGCCGTCACGGTGTTGTTCAGCGACCTCGAGGGCCGGCTGCACACACTGGACTATGACAAGAAGTTTCTGCTGAGCTCTCTGGATAACCTGACGTTCGACGGCTCCTCGATTCGCGGCTTCACCGAAATCGCCCAGTCCGACCTGATCCTCGAAATCGACTGGTCATCGTTCTACTGGCTGCCGTCCGACTTCTTCGGCCCCGGCAAAGTCGTTGTGTTCGGCACCGTGCTGAACCGCGATCGCAGCCCGTTCGCGTCTGACTTCCGCGCGCGGCTTCACAACTTCAGTGAGGAATTGCTGAAGCGCGACGGCGTCAAGATGATCGCCTCCGCCGAAATCGAGGGCTTCCTGTTCAAAGGCCGCGAAGCCGAACGCCGCTATCACGAAACCGACCGCTTCGATCTGATCTCGATCGGCGGCTACTTCCATTCGCTCCCGCAGGATCCACTACGCCAGTTCATCGACGCCGCCGCCGAAGTGCAGCGCGCGATGGCGTTCGGCAACGAAAAGGACCACCCCGAAGTCGGCCCGTCGCAGTTCGAAATGAACTTCGGTCCGGCCGAGGCGACAATCGCCGCCGATCAGATTCAGCTCTACAAGCTGATCTGCCGCCAGGTCGCGCATCGCTTCGACATGACCGCGTCGTTCCTGCCCAAGCCGATCACCGGCATCAACGGCAACGGCATGCACACGAACGTGTCGCTCTCCAAGGGCGGCAAGAACATCTTCTATGACGCCAAGGGCCGCGACCGCCTGTCCGAAGGCGCGTGGAACATGATCGGCCGGTTGCTGAATAACGCCGACGACCTGTGTCTGGTCGCGAACGCGAGTGTTAACGCGTATCGCCGGCTCGATCCGAACTACGAGGCGCCGAACGAGATCAAGGCGTCGCCGGTCGATCGTTCGTCGATGATCCGCGTGCCGCATGGTAATGAACGTTCGGCCCGCATCGAGGTGCGCAGCGTCGGCCCGGATTCAAACCCATACATGTGGCTGTACACGGTGCTGCGCGTCGGCCTTGAGGGCCCCGAGCCTACGGCGGACGAGGACAAGCGACCGCGCACGCGCATTCTGCCCGACAACATCAACGCGGCATTGCGATCATTCAAGCGCAGCCCGTTCATGAAGGAAATCCTTGGCGAAGTCCCGCACGCCAAGTACGCGATGCTGAAGAAAGCCTCGGCAGACCGCTGCCCGCGCCTGCTCGGCAAGCTGATCAAGCGCGGCGAGATCCTGTATCACCACGAAGTAACCAACCAGATGCTCTGGGCGACTTTCTAGCCTTCACTCCCGCCTCCGTGAAGGCATGTGCATAGCGGGCCGGCGCGAAAACGTCGGCCCGCTTTCTTTGCATCGGCGCGTCAAGAGTTGAGTTTGGCCGAAACTGAGCGCGCTTTGAGTTTCCGAAGTGCGCTCCGTGTGCCACGGCTCTTGAGCCGTGGAACCCACGCGAGCAATGCAGGGGCCCCGAGACTCGATGGAACGCGGCCGCCCCCCCGGGCGCCTCCCGTTTCGGGCACGCATCGCCACCAACCACGGCTCAAGAGCCGTGGCACACGCAGGCCTTCCGCCGCTTCCTTGCTGTGTGCGAGCAAGGAACAACGCGACGTGATAGACCTATTCCCGCCTCAACACCGCCGTCACCGACATCACCGCCAGATCACTCGGCGCCATCGCCCGATACCGCGGCGCGAGCTGCGCGATCGCTTCGCGCGGAACATCCTCGCGCGTTTCCGGGCGCCAGTCGATCACGCGCAGCCCGGCAGCTTCGAACATCGCCGGGTAGTCCGCGTAGCGCAGCCGGTTCGTCCCCAGATACGCCGGCTCATCAAGATCGATCAAATGCGACCAATGCCGGTATCGCGCCGGATCGACATATATGCGGTGATCCGCGAAGTCGATCCGCAGCGCCATCACCCCGCTCGGCGCTAGCGCCGCGGCCAGAACCCGCAGCGCCGCCGGCACATCCGGCAGATGCTCAAATACCGCGCGAGAGACAATCACGTCGAAACTCGCGGGCTCAAGCCGCGCGTCGTAGATCGACTCAGCACGAAACGCCAATCGTTCGCGATCGACGCCTTCGAGCAAACGCCCCGCCCGCAAATCGCCAACGCGGATCACCGACGCGACGCGCAAAGCGACTTCAGCGACATCAAGCCCTTCGCCAATCAACGCGGGCTCCAGCGCGATCGCCCCCGCCAGTTCCGCCAGCGCCTCAGCCGATCGCCGTTCATCGAGCGGCGGCTCTAAATCAGTCGCCAGCGTGGTGCGCGCCCCAAGCGCCGTCGCCATCAGCGACACGCCGAGTGGGTGATATCGCCCGCAGCCGAAGTTGTAGAGCCGACAATCGGTCCAGTTCAGACGCCCATCGAGATCGCGCCGCAACTCCGCGAACTCGTTCAACTGTCGCGCGACGCCGTAGCGCCAGCGCCCGGATGATTCCAGTCGGCGTCGCAGATCGGCCGCGAGCGCGTCGGCGTTGTGCCACAGCGCGTCATCCACATCATCAGGCCACTCGGCGGCGACGCGCTCCGACCACGCGCCAAGACAACCGGCCAGCGTCGCCTCGCGATCAAACAGAAACACAACATCAACACCCTCACCGAAAGCCGCCCGCGCGCGCGCCGCCAACGCCCCGGCGTGAGCGGGCGACGTGATCGCGACTCGATCCACCGCGTGATCTGCCGACGGACGCCGAACTCGAAATCCGTTCAGTTCCGGACCGGCGGCGCTGTCGTCGTAGATCGCGCGGATCAGCGATCGCGCTTCTCCGCCAAGCGCGTACAGCAGGGCGCGTGTGTTCGATCCGGCGCCGAAAATCGCCACATCATCATCAATCGCGCGCAAGCGGCGGGCGGCATCTTCAAGGTCGAATGTGGGGCGGACCGGCGATGGCAGTGTTTGGATGTAGGAGGCCACATTCGTCTATCGACGCCGAAATCAAACCGTGTTGAGGGAGCGGCAGCGTCAAAGGCGTGCCTCGCACGCGTCCGGGGGCTACTCCCGGCGCCCCCAACCCCCTTCGGGGGCGGCCAGAAATCCCGGCCATCAGTTGATGAAACGGCCGATAAGCGTCGATAGGACGGCTCTGGTAGTGAGCAATAGCGCAAGCGCGGAATGGCTGCTATACTGCATTATGCTGAAGTCCTACGCAGGAACGGAGGACTTGGAGGTCCCTGTGGCAAAGCGCAGCACAACGCGATCCGTCCCGAAAATCCATGTCTGCGATCAGTCTGTCGTTATGGATCCTGGCGATGAGGACCGGTTTGTTCGCTCGGGCAAACAAGTAATTGCGGCGTGCCAAAACGAGATCGGCTTGGAGCTTTTCCTTGAAGAGCTCAAAGGCGCGGTTGGGGCGTGTTTAGAGTGGTGCAACGAAAACTCCGAGCGAATCTCTTCGTGCTATTTCGTATCCTGTGGCGGCAAGCTCAACTTCTTCATGGTGACCACGTCAGGCTCGTTTGATTTTGATTTGGCCGATGCGCTTACGGAACTTAGTGGCCGCATCGTAACTGGCTACAACCTAGGCGAGGCCGGAGTGGAGGTTCTGCAGATTCCCCTTTCTGAGTGGCGCAGGTTTATCGATCCGAATAGCTCAGTTCGCGTATTTGGGGACGCGCTTCGTGAATCACCAGACCAGGGTTGAACGACATGTTGGGCAGTGGTTTCACAATCGCATGTTGGTTCCGGACATTCCCCCCTCCCACCCCGATTGGATAGCGACGGTGGTGTTCTATGCCGCACTTCACGCGATCGATGCGCTTCTAGCCCACGATGGCGTGACGGTTGAGCGGCACACGGACCGTAATCGCCTGCTCCAAATCACAGTCGATACAAGAAGATTGCAATCCTCTATCTGCCGCTATACAGCCTCAGCCTGACCACTCGATATCTAACCGAGCCCACGAAGTGGATTCAAGCCCCCGATATCCAAGACAAGGTCATCGGGAGGTATCTGTATCCAATCGAGCGGTCCGTAGCGAAACTCATCCGGCGCGATGCTCCAGCCCAAGACCTCACAGTACGGCTGGACGTTGCGTAATCCCTAACCAGGACGGGGCCCTTGGCCCCAGACTATCGACCGCGGCGCCTGAACTACTCCGCCGGGTCGCCGCCACTGATGTTCCGCAGCGCAATCTTCGCGTTCCGAATCCACATCGGCCGCGTCGCCCGCCGGGCGGCGGAGTCGCGCGTCAATCGGCGGTAGTCGCCGGAGGTCATCGTTGTCAGAGGTTTGAGCGGAATGCGGGCGGGCAGCCGATCTTCCATCAACTCGGAATTCGTGCCCAGTTCCGCTTTCGGCGTGAACGGGCACACGTCCTGGCAGACGTCGCAGCCGTACACCCAGTCGCCGATCAACCCGGCGAGATCGGGCGGAACAGCTAGCCGCCGCTCGATCGTGAGATACGAGATACACCGCGACGCGTCGAGCACATAGGGCGACGGAAACGCGTTCGTCGGGCAGGCGTCGAGGCAGCGCGTGCACGTCCCGCAGTGGTCCGTCATCGGCGCATCCGGCTCGAGAGCCAGCGTCGTCACGAGTTCACCCAGCAACACCCACGAACCGAGGCGAGGATTCAGCAACAACGTGTTCTTGCCAACCCAGCCCAACCCCGCACGTTCCGCGAGCTCGCGCTCCAAAACCGGCCCGGTATCGATAAACGGCCGCGCGTCGAACGGCGTATCCAGGCTCGCGCGCAGCCGATCCGTCAGTTCCATCAACATCCGCCGAATCGTCACGTGGTAGTCGCGCCCGCGCGCGTATTGGGCGATCCGACCTGTCTCTGGGGCGCCGTCGGGTTCGTCCTCGCGGCGATATGCCACGGCCACGCAGATGATCGAGCACGCTCCCGGCAACAATTGCGCGGGATCACTACGCAGATCTTGGTAGCGATGCAGATATCGCATGGAACCGGCGTAGCCGCGCCCAAGCCAAGCCTTATAATGCTCCGCTCGCGCCGGCGCGGCGGCGCTTGTCACGCCGACCAGATCAAAACCGACACCGGCGGCGATTCGACGAACAAGACGCGTGCTGTCGGCGGGGTTCATCGCGGACGATGATACTCCTGAGCAGGCCGTGAGCAATTTCGGGCGCGGAGAGCGGGATGTTCAACTACGAGTGGTTCTATTGCGGCGGCCTGGACCGCCTGGTGGAAGAAGCGACGCACCGCTGCGCCCGCGCGCGTTATCCGAACTGGGAAACCGAGCAGGCGTCCGAATACGAGGCATACAAAGAGAGCCTCGAAAAGCGGACCATTTTGTACATGAAAGACGGCCTCACGTACGAAATGCGCGAGATGGCCGAGGTGGGCACGAGTTCGGCGCTGGCCTTCGAATGCCTGCCGGTAGATGAGAACTATCACGTCGGCGCAATCGTCATTATTGCGCCGTTTGAGGATATCGCGCGGGTTGAGGTATTCGCCGTCCATCCCGACGAGAAGCCCACCGAGAATCTCCGCATCCCCGGATTCCGTCCGCCCGGAGCCAAGGAACCGCAAAGTTAGTTTTTGTGCTCCGTAACCGGTTGCGCCGATTGGCCGCCGCCGCCAAGTATCGAATAATCTGGCGACGCTGCGGGTTCGGCGTGGCATGGAGGGCGATGATGCGCGAGCAGTACAGGCGATTCACGTTGATGATCATCGGGACTGGCGCACTGTTTGCGCTCACGGGCTGCGGGGCCACGAGCTTCGGCGCGGCGGCCGGGCACGGCATCACGTTCTACTGTCCGGGCGCCGGCAACATCGACTTCGGCGACGCCGGCATTCGCAAAGGGCTGAAAGCGGCCGGCTACGAGGGACAGGTCGCCACCGTGATGTGGACGGTTTCATTCAATCCGGCGATCGATCAGGCGCTACGAATCAACGCGCGCCTCGGCGGCACGCGTCTCGCGAACGAGATCAAGAGCTACAAGCGCCAATTCCCGGACGGCCCTGTCACGCTCATAGGCCTATCCGCGGGCACGGGCGTCGCGCTGTGGGCACTGGAAGACTTGCCCCATGGGATGATGGTAGAGAACGTCGTACTGCTCGGCTCGAGCCTGAACAATCGCTACAACATCGGCAAGTCCCTGCCGCACATCAAAGGCAAGATCTACAACTTCTATTCGTCGAACGACGCGATTCTCGCCGGGCCGATGCTCGTTTTCGGCACGATTGACGGCCAGTTCGGCGTCGAGGGCGCCGGCGCGGTCGGGCTGCATCCGCCCACAGGCGCCGACCGGGTTGTGAACATCCCCTGGAAGCCGGAGTACTCGTCATACGGCTACAACGGCGGACACACGGACTCAACGAGCCCACGATTCGTGCAGCAGTTCATTTCGCCGTACGTGGAAAGCGAAGTGACCGCAGGCCTGCCTACGAATGTGCGGCATCAAACCACGTTCGCCAGCGCTCGGGACTAACCGTCTCCGGGCGGGCGTCAAGCGAAATCCCGACTTCAGCGGCCGCGTCCAGCACGCGGCCGTTTTCGCTTTCACGCAAGATGCGACGGAGTGTCTTGCGACGTTGCTGAAACGCCGTTCGCACAAAAGCGGCCAGCGCCCGGGCGCGGCCAATGTCGCCGATTCGCGCTGGATCAGGCGTCAGACGAACAAGCGACGAATGTACCTGCGGCGGTGGCCAGAACACCTGCGGCGGCAGCTTTTCCAGCACGCGCACCTCGGCGAACAAGGATGTCAGAATCGCGAGCGGCCCGTAGTCGTCCGAACCTGTATCCGCGCTCAGGCGCTCGGCGACTTCGCGCTGAATCGCGAAGACCATTCGCTCCAATGCGGGCTCTCCGAGGAGCAATTCCACCAGCAGCGGCGTCGCGATCTGGTAGGGCAGATTGGCGATGAGCTTGCGCGCCCCGCCACGACCGGGCGCGTTGTCAGTTAGCGCAGCAACAGCCAGCGGACTCAGCCGGTTCTTACTCGCATCACGTCGGCGTGGATCAGGCGCAGTCGCGGATGATCGCCCAATCGTTCGGCGATCAAACCGTGAAGACCGCGATCAATTTCAACAGCGATGACAACGGCCCCGGTTTCGAGCAGCATCTCGGTCATTGAGCCAGCGCCGGGGCCGACTTCGAACACAACGTCCGAGGCAGTGACCTCCCCCGCCGCTACGACTTTTCGCATAAGATTGAGATCGATCAGGAAGTTCTGACCGAAGCGCTTTTGCGGCGCGAGGCCGTGCGCCGCGAGCAGCGCGCGAAGTTCAGAGAGCGTTTGACCCGCCATATGATCATCGTGGCGGGAATCAGGATTGGCGGCAAGCGGCCCGTCGTGCGACGGGCGCTATTGCGGGACAGGGAGCGTGTTGATGTCCGGTCGCGAGAAGCGATTGACAGATTACGCCAGTTGCGCGGGGTGAGCGGGCAAACTGCCGCAAGCCGGCCTGACGCAGGTGCTGCGTCAGTTGCAACCGCCGCGACATCCGGACCTGCTCGTCGGGATCGACACACTCGACGACGCGGGCGTGTTTCGCATTGCGCCCGACCTCGCGCTCGTGCAGACCGTCGATTTCTTCCCGCCGCTTGTGGATGACCCGTACGCGTTCGGACAAATCGCCGCCGCGAACGCGCTCAGCGACGTGTACGCGATGGGTGGAATGCCGCTGACGGCGCTGAATCTCGTGGGTTTCCCACTTGGCGACGCGCCGGAAGAGTGGCTCGCCGGCATCCTGAAAGGCGGATCGGACAAGGTTGTCGAGGCCGGCGCCACAATCGTCGGCGGCCACAGCGTGCGCGACGCCGAGATCAAGTACGGCCTCGCCATCACCGGGCGCGTGCACCCCGAGCACATCTTGACCAATGCCCATGCTCACCCGGGCGATACACTCCTGCTGACCAAGCCGTTGGGCAACGGCGTGTTAACCAGCGCGGCGAAAAAGGGGCTGCTGGGCGCCGTCGAGTTGGAAGAAGCGATTCGCTGGATGACGCTGCTCAACCGCGACGCGAGTTTCGTGGCGACGCGGGTCGGCGCGCATGCCTGCACAGATGTGACCGGGTTCGGATTGATCGGCCACGCGTACGAGATCGCACAGGCGTCTGATGTTACGCTTGTGATCGACGCGAGTTGGGCGCCGCTCTTGAATCGCACGCTGGAGTTTGCGCGTCAAGGCTTGATTACTCGCGCCGCGAAGTCAACACGCGAATACCTGGGCGATCAGCTGCGAATCGAAGGCGACGTAGAACCCGCGCTGGCGTCCGTGCTGCTGGACGCGCAAACCTCCGGCGGCCTGCTGCTGAGCATCGCGAGCGATCGCACTGAGCGCTTTGTTGATGTGGCGATGGACGAATTCGGATTTGAACCACATGTAATCGGGCGCGTCGAGCCGCGCGGGAGTGCGGCGATCGTGCTGCGACCGTGATTCGCGAGGTGAAGGATGCGTAAAGCGGCGATTGTCTCGGCGATTCGCACACCGATCGGGCGGTACGGCGGCGCATTGGCGCCGGTTCGTCCGGATGACCTTGCCGCGCTCGTGATCCGCGCCGCCGTTGAACGATCCGGTGTGGATCCGAAACGAATCGAAGACGTTTACTTCGGCGCGGCGAATCAGGCCGGCGAGGACAATCGCAACGTGGCCCGCATGGCCGCCCTGCTCGCGGATTTGCCCGAAACCGTCGCGGGTTGCACGGTCAATCGTCTGTGCGCATCCGGCCTTGAGGCGCTCAACCTCGCCGCCCGCATGATCGAGGCCGGCTGCGGCGAGGTGTTTGTCGCCGGCGGCGTTGAGAGCATGACCCGCGCGCCGTTCGTCATGGCCAAGTCGGCGGCGGCATGGGATCGAACACCGGAAGTATATGACACGACAATCGGCTGGCGATTCACGAATCCGCGCCTCGCGAGAGCGCATCACCCGTTTTCGATGGGCGAGACGGCTGAGAACGTCGCGGAAAAGTGGGCCATCAGCCGCGCCGATCAGGACGCCTTCGCATACGAAAGCCAGCAGAAATACGCACAAGCGAAAGCCGCCGGGCGCTTTGATGACGAGTTGATTCCGGTCGAGATTCCGCAGCGCAAGGGTGAGCCGATCGTCGTGCGCGAGGATGAACATCCACGCCCTGAAACGACCCCGGAGAAGTACGCAAAGCTGTCAGCCGCATTTCGTGAAGGCGGCAGCGTAACCGCCGCGAATTCGTCCGGTGTAAATGACGGCGCGGCGGCCTTGGTGCTGATGGAGCTTGGGGCCGCGCGCAAGGCCGGAATCAAGCCGTTGGGCGTTGTCGGGCCGTCGGCGGTGGCGGGCGTCGATCCGGCGCACATGGGGGTCGGCCCCGTGCCGGCGATCCGCAAACTGCTCGAACGTAGCAGCATCAGCCTGTCGGATATCGACGTGATTGAATTGAACGAGGCGTTTGCGGCACAGTCGCTGGCATGCGCCCGTGACCTGGAGTTACCCGCGGATTGCTGGAGGGCCGGCGCCGCGACGAGACCCGTGCTGAATCCGAACGGCGGCGCGATCGCGCTGGGGCACCCGCTCGGCATGTCCGGCGCGCGATTGGCGACGACGATGATACATGAACTTCGGCGGCGAAACGCTCACCGCGGGGTGTGTGCGCTGTGCGTCGGCGTCGGCCAGGGCGTGGCGACGCTGATCGAGCGAGCCGAGTAAGTCTAAAGGGCGAGGTCATGACGACAACGAAGTCCTCTTCCGGGATCTTCGACTGCCGACCGATACTTCGAGTCGACAATGTCGATGACAGCATCGCCTACTATTGCGACGTGCTCGGGTTTCGTATCGGGTGGCGATGGTCAGACGAAGCGCAGCGGTTTCTCGAGACCGACGAGACCCTTCCGGCTCATACCGCCCTCGTCGGGGAGGGGTCAGCCCAACTGATCCTCGTCCAATGCGCGATGGGACAGCGTGGAATGTGGCTGCATCTTGACGTTGAGACGGCGGAACAAGTCGATCGACTCCATGCGCAATGGTCGCAGCGTGGCGCCCGCATCATCGAAGCGCCCTCCAACCGACCTTGGGGCATGTACGAACTGCGAGTCGAAGACCTGGACCAACATACGTTTCGCGTGGCGGCGCCCGCCAGGCAAACGGGAGCAAAGTGAATCGTTGATCGGGAAAGACTGCGGTCGCGCGCGATCAAAGGGCGCTTATAGGCGAGTTCGGCACCGCAATAGCCTTGTGTTAGTCCATAATCTCTTTGCGCTTTTCCTCGACGAGATCGTCGACCTGCTTCGTGTATTTGTTCGTCAGGTCCTGAGTCTGTTTTTCGGCGCGGTCGGCGTCATCTTCCGTGATCGTCTTTTCCTTCTTCGCGGCTTCGATCGCCTTGTTGGCGTCACGCCGAACGTTGCGAATCGCGACCTTCTGCTGCTCGGCGACGTCCTTCACATGGCTGACGAGCTGATTGCGGCGCTCGGTGCTCAACGGCGGCACCGGCAGGCGGATCACCTTGCCGTCGTTCTGCGGGTTGATGCCGAGGTCGCTCTTTTCGATCGCGCGTTCGATGTCCTTCAGCGTGGACGGATCAAACGCCTTGATCACGAGGACGTTGCCTTCGGCGACCGCGACATTCGCCAGCTCTTTGATCCCCATGGTCGAGCCGTAGGAGGCGACTTCGACCTTGAGCCCGTCGAGCAAGCCGGTAGACGCGCGGCCCGTGCGAACACCACGAAGACTCTGCTTCAGGAAATCAACCGCAGAAGACATGGTGTGCTCTGATTCTCTGACGATCTTGTCCACAGCCATTGGGCGACCCTCCGCGTATTGCCGCATGGGCGCCGACCGCGCCCGGGACAGTTCAGCCAAGTTGGGAAGAATAGCGGCGACGCGGCGGCCGCTCAAACGCGCGGTCCGCGACGGACGCGACGCAGGTGGGTTAACTACCGCGGCGCCAGAACGGAACGCAGCCGCCCCTGGCCGCGCCCGCGCCTTCGCGCCAAGCGCCCGGTCAGGCGGACACCTTCTCCACGTCGGCCGCGATTTCACCCATCATCTGCGACCAGGTCGCGCATTGCTCCGGCATTTCAAACTGAAGCAAGTCGGCAGCGAGCATGAAGTCGCGATGATCAAACGCGTCGCGCAGTTCGCGCAGTTTCTCAGATAGCGAAGCCAAGCGTGTTGTGAGGGTCTCGCCGTCATACTCAAATGCGCCAAAGTCACGCTGCAGCAGGGCGCCGGCGTCGTTGAGGGTTTTTTGGCAATTCGCCCAAATCCCGCAAAAGGCCCCGAGCTCCGGAGCGACCGACGCCACACCGTCCGCGTTAAGGCGCGCGGCCAGGTCCGCCTGCGCAGATCCTGCGACGTTGAGCTGGTTGGCGACATCGCGGAACGCTGACGCGACGACCTCAGGCGCGTTCGCTGTCTCGAGCGTGATCTCGCCCTGCGGCGCCTCAGCCAGCGCCATGGACAGCGCGTCGCCGACCAGGGGCCGGGCGTTCACGGTAACAGCGACGATGATGCGACCCTGACCAAGTCCTTCCCGGACCTGATCCAACAGGGCCTGCAGAGTTTCCGCGGCGGGCGGGTTGCTCAGCGGCTGGCCATCTACCACAACGCGCATGTTGACCCCTTTCATTCCACTTTCCATCGGGCGGGCGCCCGCGCGCGATTTCGGTCAAGTGGCAGAGGCGGATCGGCGGTCTACAATGTGGAAAGCATGCAAAAACGCCCTGCTTGGCTCCAAAACTGGCTTGAACGCCACCAGCACCCGGTCTCATTCTGGCTGCACATGGTGGGAATCCCGCTGACGATTCTTGCGCTACCGCTGGCGGCCTGGCAGTTGGCGGAGTGGCGCTGGGACTTGTGGTGGCGACCGGCCGCGCTGCTCGTCTGCGGGTACATCCTGCAGTTCGTCGGGCATGTCATCGAAGGCAACGACATGGGCGAGGTGATTCTGATCAAGCGGTGGGCGGGGAAACCCTATGTCGCGGTCGCGCCGCGGTATCGATCCACGACCGCCGATTGATTCCTAGCCGGCGGCAAGCTGGCGTTTCAGAATGTCGGCGATCGGGCCAAAGACTTCGGCGTTCTGCTCGCTGACCGCGGCAAGTTCCTGGTGGGCGGCGAGCATCAACTCCAAGGCTGCCTTGTCCGGACGATCGCCGGTCTGGCACTGAATCGCCCGAAGCGCGGGCGCCGGCGACTCAGGGGCGTATTCAAACAGCGTCGATAACTGCATTTTCGCCAGCGACGTCAGGCAGCGCTCGCCGCAGCCGACGAGCACGAGTCGCCCATGCTGCTTCAGCGTTCGGCGACGAGCGGAGATCATCCAACCCGCGAAGGTGCTATCGATGAAGTCGGCTCCATAGAGGTCGATCGTGATCGACGCGCCGGTCGCGTGGGCCGCCAGGAAGTCGCTGACGATCTTGTTTGCCGTCGGGGCGGTTCGCTGGGTGGCGCGGCCGTTGACGCGGATGTACAGCCCGTTGTCGCGGGAGCCGACGTCGATCGAATTAACCTGGACGTTCATACCAGCGCCATCGACGCCGCAATCGATGAGCTTCAATATCCTTCGAACAGGAGAAGCGGGCTAGAATTCGCCGGCCTGCGCCTTGCGAATCGCCTTCAGCAACAAGTCGCGAAAATAAGTAGGGCGCCCGAGATGGTCCCATATCACGGCGGGCTTGGCCTCGCCGATGCTGGGCATCTCAATAGTGCCGAGGCGCAGCAGGTGCTGACCGCTATCGCGCGAAAGCCGCGCATCGGCAATTTCGACGAGGCGCAGCTGCTGCACGCTCACGCGCGTGACGCCGCCGAAACGCAGCACACGGCGATTCGTGAGCACGAACAATTGGCTGGCCCAACTGAGGGATGCAATCCCGAGTTGCGCGGCGCCCACCAATGCCAAGATGTTGACCAGCGCCGTTAACGCCGCGCCCGGGCTCATCAGATAACTGGCGGCGGCGCCGACCAGCGCCAATCCGCCCAGCGTCGGGAACGACGTCAGCAAAATCCGCCACATCGATGGCTTCAGCGAGAG
Source organism: Phycisphaerales bacterium (assembly GCA_020427345.1). GTDB lineage: Bacteria > Planctomycetota > Phycisphaerae > UBA1845 > Fen-1342 > DSPM01. The sequence goes on from JAGQOO010000019.1 coordinate 15,982, forward strand.
TTGAATGACCTCGCCCTCAGACAACACCTCGAACGGCGCCGGCAAAGCGCGCGGCATCGCCGACGGACTGAGCGCCTCGACGGACGCCGTCGGGTCGGCGGGTGATGGTCGTTTTCGGGTCATCGGGCGCATTCCTCCCGCAGCACGCCAATGTGTGGATAATTACGATAGTAATCGGAAAAATCCAGCCCGTAGCCGACGACAAAGGCGTCCTCAATGTCGAACCCCACGAAATCGACCTTGGCGTCTGGTGGGGCCCGATCGGGCTTCCGCAGCAATACGGCGGTTTTCAAGCTGGCCGGCTTTCGCACCGAGATTTCCTCCTGAACCCGGCGAAGTGTCCGCCCGCTGTCGAGGATGTCGTCGATCAGGAGAACGTGGCGCCCCTCGATGTCGCCGGCAAGCTCCCGCACGATCTTTGGCTCTCCAGGTGTTGTGCCCGCATATGTCGACACGTGGATCAGCGCTACCTTGATCTTGTACGGCAAATCCCGAATCAGGTCGGCAAGGAAGATGATCGATCCGGAGAGGATCGGGACGATGGTAATTCCGGTCGCGTCTTCGCCGTATGCGCGGACAATCTCCTCGGCCATCTCGCGCACCCGTCGCTGGATGTCGTCATGGCGAATGAGAATGCGCTCAATGTCCGCCTCCATCGCGCGCTCGGCCATGCGATACGTCAGGTCGTTCATTCGATCATCGCCTTCAGATCCTGCCCGGTGATCGCGTTGCGCAGCCCGGTCATCATCTCGTCAACCGCCGCGATGCGCTGGCGGGCGATCGCTCGCGAGCACTCGAAACGCAGGCCGTCCCGAATACGCGTTTCCCAGTACTTGTACTCCTGCTGGCGCTGCCAGGTATCGATGAACTGCGACAATGGCCGCCCTTCCGCCTGATATTGGCGGAACTGGCGCAACGAGTACAGCAGCCCTATTTCATCGAGGCTCACGGCTTCGGCCAGGACAAGGGCTTCCGGAATGTCGGTGTCGCGATCGGCGCTGGAGCGGATGATCGCCGCCGCGTACTGCACGATATTGGTCGATGCGAGATTCCCGGCCCGCTCCAGCATCGCGTTCAGCGCCAGTTCGCGTTGCAGATCGTTCGTCGGCCGGCCCAACACCTGCCACCGCCCCACCTGCCCATCTTGGGCCTGTATCGCCCAGCCGGCAGAGTAGAACCAGGCCGCCACGAGGATCGGGTCAAGGCTGGGGAGGTCGTGTGCCACTTCCGGCGCGTTAATCAGAATCGCGCAATAGTCGGCGACGCGGAGGCTGTGTTCCCATAACCAGCGGTCACCCGCCAGCGGACCCTCGTCGGTCAGCAACAGGGACTCGGCGGCGGCCCGCAGCGTTTCCAGGTCCGACAAATGGGGCTCCGATATCGCGAAACGCGATTTGAGTACTGAGCGGGCGAGTCTAACCGGCGTTTTCGGCCGCCACAACGCGACGCCGCAAGGCGCCGGAAAAACCGTACTGAATAACGCCGGGCGGCCACCCGATGAACCCAGCGAACACCGGCGCGCGAGGCGCCGCTCGCAGGAGTACGCTATGTCGGTCGCACAGACCCCGGATTCAAAGAATCAGGGCGGGTTGCCGCCGGAGTTGCAGAAGGCGCTGGCTCGGGTCAATGAAATCAGCTCGCTGCCGGAGATCACGACGCGCATCGTCGAGGTGGTCGAAGATCCGAAATCGACCGCGCAGGACATGCACGAGATCGTGAAGAACGATCCCGCGCTGGCGACCAAGATTCTGAAGGTCGTCAACTCCGCGTTCTACGGCCTGCCGTCGCAGATTGGCAGCCTGGACCGCGCCATCGTCATGCTCGGTCTCAGCGCCGTGAAGAACATCGCGCTGGCCGCTTCGCTTTCGCGACTTTTCCGGCCGGGATCCATCTCCGAGCGTTTTTCAGCCCGCGATCTGTGGGAACACTGCATCGCCGTCGGCGTGACCTCACGACTGATCGCCGACAAGGCGCTCGGCAACGGGCAGGCCGAAGAAGCGTTCGTGGCCGGCCTCGTGCACGACATCGGCCTGCTGGTGGAATATCAGCTGTTCCCGGATCAGCTCAAGCAGGTCGCCGACCGCTGCGAGCAGAATCCGCAGGACTTCTTGCAGGCGGAAAACGAGATCATCGGCGCCGATCACCAGCAGTTCGGCGCGGCGATCGCGGCGAAGTGGAAGTTCCCGACCACGCTGCGATACGTCATCGCGTATCACCACAACCCGATGAAGCTGAAAGCCGAGTTCCGCAAGATCGTCGCGATCGTATCGATCTCGGACATCATCTGCTGCCAGAACGAAATCGGCTTCTTCCTGACGAGCCAGAGCTCGGACGTGACGGACGAGTTGATGGCCGCCGCCGGCACGAACGAAGCGGACATCGGCTCCGTAATGGAAACGCTGCCCGAGCGGATCGAGGAGACGAAGGCGATCTTCTCGGAGTAGTTCGGAATTTGAGATTGGTGATTTGGCGATCTGGTGATTTTGGCCGGTTCGCTGGAGAACGCAAAACGACACTCGAACGGCCTCGCGGAAACGCGGGGCCGTTTTCGTTGCGCCCCTACCTCGGGAAAAAGCTCAGCGTGACGTGCATGATCGTCCAGTAGTAGAACGACTTCGACCCGACGATGCTCTCGACAACGCCCGATTTACCCGTCGCATAAGTCGCGTATGCGACGAACCCGATCGCGACGACGGTCAGGCCGAGGTGCAGCCACGTGAAGCCCGCGCGGGTGGTGCGCATCCACTTCCATGTCCACTTCTTCGGCGCCTCGGCGGGCGGGCGCTTGGCGAGCGAGTGGCGGCCGAAGAGGTACCAGCCGACAAAGTGCATCAGCACGACGGCGTTGAACGTCCAGGGGCCGCTGACCAGCGCGATCAGAATGATGCCGGACGCGATGAGGAACACCGTCAGGATCGGCTTGTGTGTTTCCCACAGGCCGCGCAGGCCGTCGGAGAATTTCAGCGAAATCCGCCACAGCGCGAACGCCGCGATTGCGACCATCGGCAGGAACGTTGACGCGAAGCGCGTCGCGTAGCTCCAACTCGCCGGGAAAAGGTGCTCAAGCAGCGGATGGCTGAATTCGGGCTTCATCTCTCCGAAAATGACATACGCCGGTATGGCCAGCGACACGAGCAGGCCGAGCATCAACAGCTGCAACACGACCATGATGCGCTGATGCGTGACATCGGCGCCGTGCGGCATGTCGCCGAGCGCGCGATAGAAGAACGCCTCATCCCGGAAGCCGTGAATCAGGAAGTAGAAGTAAAACACGAGCAGCGCCAGCGCGCTGAAGTGGTTGCCGTCGTACCCGAAGCGGTAGAACAGCCAGCAGAACGCGATTCCGATCGCCGCGAGGCCGGTGAGCTGCGCCCAGCTCTTGATCCCGCGCATCCGCCGCGACGACAGCATGAACATCAACCCGACGGCGAAATGCGGCAAACCGAACAGCCGCATCGGTAACTCGGCGGGGTTCTTGAACATGCGGTGATTCGTATCGTGAATCCAATGCAGCAGGTCGCGTACGACGTACTTCTCGATCACATAGCCCAGCAGGCAGACGCCGATCGCCGCGAATGTCCAGATCAGCGTTTGGACGTATTGCTGAATCGTCGCGGTTTCGCCGAGTGGCGTCGTCCGGCGTTCGGCGACCGGGCCGGCGGCGGCGGTTGAGTGCGGGGTCGCGGTCATGGCGGCTCTTGGGAGGAAGGGGTCTTTCGGGCGAACGCGGGCCCGCCGCAAAGTTCGATGAAGTATCCGGCGATGACGAATCTTCGTCAACCGCCGGGCGACCGTCGGGCCAACGCGGTAATCTGCCGCGATGCGATTGGAGGACCTTCAGTTTGATCTGCCGCCGGAGCTGATCGCGCAGCGCCCGGTTGAGCCGCGCGACGCCTCGCGGCTGCTCGTGCTGGAGCGCGGCGAATCGGCGGCAGAGCCGGCGACGCTCGCGCATGCGCAATTCCGCGACATTCTGGCATACCTGCGCCCGCATGACTGTCTCGTACTCAATAACACGCGCGTCGTGCCGGCGCGGTTCTACGCGCGCCGGGCAAGTGGCGGGCGGGTGGAGGGGCTGTTCCTGCGCGAGGATGACGGCGAGTGGTTGGCGATGCTGAAGCCGTCAGCGCGCTTGCGCGTCGGCGAAACACTCCATGCGTTCAGTCCCGCGTCCGACAACGCCCTGACCATCCAACTACGACTTACCGCCGCAATCGGCGAAGGTGAATGGCGGATCCAACCACTGCGCAACGGCGCGCCGCTCCTGGCCGGCGAAACTATGACGCTACTGGCGGAGATCGGCCATACCCCTCTGCCGCCATACATCCGCGGCGGTGTCGGCGACGCGGCGGATGTCGAGCGCTATCAAACCGTGTACGCCCAGGCGGCGGGCGCCGTTGCCGCTCCGACGGCGGGTCTGCACTTCACGCCCGAGTTGCTGGACGCCCTCGCGGCAGATGGCGTACGTCGCGCGGAGGTGACCCTACACGTCGGAGCGGGCACATTCGCGCCAATCAAAGTCGAGGACATTTCGAAGCACCCCATGCACGCGGAGTGGTTCGAGATCAAAGCAGCGGCGCTTGAGGCGATTCGCGCCGCTCGCGCGGTCGGCGGGCGTGTGGTCGCGGTTGGGACGACATCGGCGCGGGTGCTCGAGTCAATCCCGCGCGTTACGTCGGACGATTCGGCGGAGCCGCGATCGGGCTGGACCGACATCTTCATCCGGCCCGAGTATTCATTTCGGAACGTCGACGCGCTGATCACGAACTTCCACCTGCCCGGCAGCACGCTGATCGCGCTGGTGATGGCGCTGGCGGGCGCGGAGAATATTCGGCGGGCATATGCGGAAGCGATCGAGCGGCGGTATCGTTTCTACAGCTATGGGGACGCGATGCTGATTGTGTGAGTCGGCAGAATGCGGAATTCGACGGGCGGGACGCCCGTACCACCCGGCAAAATGGTAGTTGTCCGCATGGGACGCCCGTGCCACCCGCAAGGGGTTGGTTGACGCACGGGACCCTCAGTCGGCCAGTGAGTTGCGATGTCTATTCTCGTTCAAAAATTCGGCGGTACCAGCCTCGCGGACGCGCATCGGATTCACCTCGCCGCGCGGCGCGCCGTCCGCGCCAAACTTGACGGTCGCCAGATCGTGATGGTCGCCTCGGCGATGGGACATACGACCGATCGGCTGGTCGAACTCGCCGCGCGGGTCACGCGACGTCCGGCGCGCCGCGAGATGGACATGCTGCTGTCCACCGGCGAGCAGGTAAGCGTCGCGCTGCTGGCGATGGCGATTCATGAAGCCGGTCAGCAGGCCATCAGCCTGACCGGCGCGCAAATCGGCATGTTGACCGACAGCGCGCATACGGCCGCGCGGATTCAATCCATCGACGGCGCAAAAATCCGCTCGCACCTCGAACTCGGCCGAATCGTCATTGTCGCCGGATTTCAAGGCGTCGATCCGGACTTCAACATTACCACGCTCGGCCGCGGCGGCAGTGACACAACCGCCGTCGCGCTCGCCGCCGCGCTCAGAGCCGAGATGTGCGAGATCTACACCGACGTCGACGGTGTCTACACGTCGGACCCGCGCGTCGTGCCGCTCGCGCGGCGGATTGAGGCGATCAGTTACGACGAAATGCTGGAGATGGCCAGCCTCGGCGCCGGCGTGATGCACAGCCGATCGATCGAATTGGGCAAGAAATTTGACGTGCCGATACACGTGCGAAGCAGTTTCACCGATACGCCGGGGACGATGATCATGAGCCAACCGCCGGGAATGGAAGAGGTCGTGGTGCGTGGGGCGACGCTGAAACCGAACGTCGCGCGCGTGACATTTCATGGGTTGCCGAACCAGCCGGGCGTGTCGGCGGACGTCTTCAGCGAGCTCAGCGCGCGGCGGATCAACATTGACGACATTATTCAGAACGTCAGCACGGACGGACGGCGCGTGACGGTGGCGTTCACGGTCAGCGGCGACGAGCGCGGTGAGGCCGAGGCGGTCGCCGCGCTGATCGGGCAGCGCCATCCGGGCGTTGAAGTGAGCCTGAGCGAGACGCTGTCGCGCGTCAGCGTGGTGGGCGTCGGGATGCGGTCTCATTCCGGCGTCGCGGCGCGGCTGTTCAAAGCGCTGGCCGACGCGCGCATTAATGTCGAGAACATTTCGACGAGCGAGATCGTCATCAGTGTGCTGACCGCGGCGGCGGACGGCGAGCGGGCGGTGCAGGCGGCCCATGCGGCGTTCGGACTCGCTGAAGGCGCGGGCCAGACCAGTTAAGGTCATCAGACAAACAGCCCCGTCCGCACAAAGAAAAAGCCCGACGCATGAGCGCCGGGCTTTGCTCGTTTCAGCGAAAGGCGGCTTAGGAGATTTCGACCTGAGCGCCGGCGTCCTGCAGTTCCTTCGCCCACTTGTCGGCGTCTTCCTTCGACACGCCTTCGAGCAGGGTTTTCGGCGCCTCGTCGACGAGGGCCTTGGCTTCCTCCTTGAGGCCCAGGCCGGTGGCCGAGCGAACGACCTTGATGACCTTGAGTTTCTGATCGCCACCCGACTTGATGACGACGTTGAACTCGGTCTTCTCGGCAGCGGCCGCGGCGCCACCATCGCCACCGGCCATCGGCATCGCCATGACGGCGCCGCCTGCGGCCGGCTCGATGCCGTACGTGTCCTTGAGGTAATCCGCGAGTTCCTTCGCCTGGATCAGGGACAGGCCGACGATCTTGTCGCCGATATCCTTGATCGCGGCGTCAAAGTTCCTTTCAGCAACAGCTTCTGACATGACACAACTCCAACTGATGGTCTCGACCGTCCTGATAGCCCCGCCACGCTGGCGGTGTTTAATCCCCGAAGGGCGCAGTCAGGCGCGCGTCGCTATCCGCACATTCAACCGGCCGATCAGGCCGACTTCTTCACAATCTGCTCGCCGTCTTCCAGCTTCTTGATCATCGCCTTCAACGCGCCGGCCACGTTCGCCCCGCCCGACAGAATCGCGGCGGCAAGGTTGGCGCCGGGCGACAGGGCCTGACCCACGATGCGAGCCTGGAGGTCGGCCTTGGTCGGCATCTTCGACAAGCCGCCGACTCGCGCCTCGTCGAGAAACTCGCCTTCGAGAATGGCGCCGCGCAGCTTCAGCGACTTGATTTTGTCCAGCCACTTGTCAACGAGCTTCGCCACATCGATCAGCGATTCGCCGCCGGTCATGATCGCGGCGGGGCCTTCGAGCTTGTCGGCCAGCGGTTGCAGGCTGGTGTCCTTCACCGCACGGCGGAAGAGCGCGCTCTTGACGATTTCGAGCCGCATGTTGTTGTCGCGCAGTTCGCGACGGAATTCGTTGGTGGTAATGCCGTCAACGCCGACGATCTCGACCCACAACGCGCTGTTGAGGTCGCTGTAGCGCCCGCGGAGTTCACTGGTGATGAGGTCTTTGACGAGTTTCATCTCGGTATCTCCTGGGCTGCTACTGCGCCGACACGGCGACGGTAACTGAAGGCGTCATCGTTCCGCTGAGACAGACGCGCTTGATGTACGTGCCCTTCGCGGCGGCGGGCTTCAGACGCTTCAGGTGGTCGATGAACGCTTCGATGTTCTCTTTGAGATCGTCATCCGCAAAGCTCATTCGCCCGACGACGACGTGGACGTTGCCGCCCTTGTCGTTGCGAAACTCCACCTTGCCGGCCGCGAATTCCTTGACCGCCTGGGCGACGTTCGGCGTGACAGTGCCGCTCTTCGGCGAGGGCATCTTGCCGGTCGGGCCGAGCACGCGGCCCAGCTTGCCGACTTTGCCCATCATTGACGGGTGAGCGATGGCGACATCGAAATCCATCCAGCCACCGGCGACGCGATCGACCAGTTCATCCGCGCCGGCCTCAGCCGCGCCGGCCTCGGTACAGGCGGGAATGTCGCCTTCCTGAACGAAGGCGATCACCTTCTTCTGTTTGCCGATGCCTTTCGGAAAACTGAACGATCCGCGGAGCATCTGATCCGCCTGATTGGCGTCGATGCCGAGGTGGCAGACCATGTCGACCGACTGGTCGAACTTGGTCTTGGAGTAGCCCTTTACCGTCTTGATCGCCTGCGGAAGCTCCTGGGCCTCCTGCGGCTGCTTTCCGAAGTCCGCTTTGTAGCGCTTGCTGCGAAATCTCATCGCAAAAGCTCCCACTATGTTCCCGGCCGTGGTGTGGCCGATTCCGTTTCGCGGCGCACATTGCGCCGCGGTTGCTACCGCGTCTGCTGCGTCAGGTCGGCGCCCGGGCGATTCCA
>JAGQOO010000001.1 GCA_020427345.1 Phycisphaerales bacterium
GCCCGCGCCATCATGCCGGATCGGCGTCGTTTTGCCGTGCACAAGCCGCCCCGCGCGCACAATCCGACCGCCAAACGCGCTCGCCAAGCACTGGTGCCCCAAACAAACCCCCAGGATCGGGACTTGGTCGACCAGGCGGCGGATCAGATCCAAACTAACGCCGGCGTTGCCGGGCTCGCCCGGTCCCGGCGAAATCACGACCCGCCGCGGGTGGAGCGCGACGAGTTCATCGACCGTCTGGGCGTCATTTCGAACGACACGAATCTCGTCAGACGCGGTGAGCGCCCCAAATGCTTGAACGAGATTCCATGTGAATGAATCGTAGTTGTCGACGATCAGCAGCATGCGCGGATCAGATCGTGCGCCTAGGCCGCGTTTTCGGCTGAATCCGCCTGGTTCGACTCGGTCTCGAGTTTCGCCGACAGGCTGGCCGAGCGCCGCAGCAGCGCGAGCGCTTCGTCAAACATCGCCTGCTCACCCGATGGCGCTTTCGGCTTCCAACACGCTTCGAGTAACAGCAATGGCAGCGGCTGCCCGAGCGCTTTTTCGAAGCGGTCCAAGTGTTCCAGGGTAAAGCGGCGTTGCCCGTTCGCGACGCGGCTGACGTAAGACTCACTCAGATCGACCAGTTCGCCAATCTGACGCAGACTCATACCCCGCGAGTCGCGCAGATAGGCAACCAGATCAGCCGAAAGCGAAACGGTGTTCATAAAGGCCTCCGTCGCAAACGCGTCACCACAAGCTTGTAAAACACGCGGTCGACCTCTTTCAGCAGCCGATGCGTGTTACGGCGCTGCAGTCGATCCACCGCCTCGCTCAGCTCCACCAGCAGCGTCCGCAACTGGTGCCCCAACAAGTCCTCGGCGATATTGGCCGCGGGCTCATACTTCCGAAGCCACGCCGCCTTTTCGGCGATCAGGGCGCGGGCGGTTTCGCGCTCGGGTTCACGCAACTCCGTGCTGAGCCAGGCCATAACCGACTCTCCTCAGGAAGTTTATCGACTGACTTGCCTCATAGGCAAGTAAAACTTGCCAAATTGGCAAGTTTGTGGTTCGCCAACGGATTGTGTTCGTAGTTTGTTAGTACGTCAACTGGCGGCCGGGCGTCCCACATACACATGCGTGTCGTAAACAAAGTCGACAAACCCGCCGCGTTGATGACGGTCAAACAGGTCATTGAGCGCCGCCAGCATCGCCTCATAACCCGGCTTCCCCGGCCCGGGAATGTACGAGCACGACCGGGTCCGACCCTGTGCACCATCCCGGTCCATCCGCGCCGTGTGCGTGAATACGCGAAGGCGCGCGTCCGCGCCGAGAAACCCCTCGACGCGTCCGTCGGCCGCCGCGTTTTGATGCTTGATCTTCAGGTAGTCGGTCCCATGCGTCCGGCAGAACTGCTCGTACCCCTCAAGGAACGGCCCGTCTTCACGGCGGTTGTTCCAAAGCAACACCACGCGCGGCAGCTTAAACGCGTCGTGTCGCAGAATCCGCCGAAACTCCGCCGCCGCCTTGGGCGGATCAAACCAATGGAACGCTTGGGCCGCGGTAATCCAGTCCACAGCGCCGTCAGCAAGCCCGGTCGCCTCCGCGACCCCTTCAACGATCGTCAGGTTCGGATTGGCGCCGGATTCCCGCGCCATCGCCGCGCGCATCTCCGCGTTCGGATCAACCGCCATTACGCGATTGCCGTTTTCCAGCAGCAACTTCGTAAAAATCCCTGTCCCGGCGCCGACGTCGGCGACTACACGCTCACGAGACAAACCAAACTCGTCGCGAAGCCAGTCGATCACTTCCGCCGGATAGTGCGGCCGATAGCGCGCATAGTCATCCACACGACCGGAAAACCGGTCGCTGGAATTCACCGATGACTGGGACATACGCCCCTCTTTGTTTTGGAAGTTAGGAGCCCTGCTCCGCGTCGATCAACACGATCGAACGCGTCGCGACAGTGCGGGTCGGCCGACCCTCATCATCCACCGGCGTCTGCGCCAGCGTTTGCAGCGTCCGCAGGCTTTCCTCGCCAAAGACGTGACCGATGATCGTGTACTGCCCGTCAAGGGACGGCTGCCGACCGAGACAAATGAAAAACTGGCTGCTGGCGGAGTCGGGGTCGTCCTGCCGCCGCGCCATGGCGATTGTGCCGAAGTCGAATTTTGCGGCGGTAAACTCAGCCGAGATGGTCTTGCCGTCAGGCCGCATCTGCGGACCGTCGCGTTTGGCGCCGCCTTGCATCAAACCGCCCGGCAGAATCTTGTAAAACTCGGTGTTGTCATAGAAGCGATCACGCACGAGTTCGAGGAAGTTCAGCACATTCTGAGGGGCCGCGTCGTACGCCAACTGCACCCGCATGTTGCCGTAGTCGGTCGTAATGATCGCGTCTTTCCGCGGCTCTACGCGAAACTCGGTCGTCGCTTCGGGCTTGTCGCCGCCGAACGGCGTCCATCGCAGAAAGTAAGCCCCGGCGTAACGCGCCGGACGATGCAGTTCTTCCAAGTCGATCTGGGCGCCAATCACCGCCCCCGGCGCCAGCCGAATTCGATCGGCAGTCGGTCCTTCGACCAGCTTGTCTGCCGCCGCGCGCACCGGCGTGTCACGGTCCCGCTCATAGCGAATCTTCAGATTCGGCGCGTCGACGGTTCCCAGCACGAGTGAATACGGCAACTCGACCTGACCGGCCGCAATCGGCGTTCGAAGCGGGATTTCGATGGTTTCGCGCGTGGGGTTAATCAGAGTGAACCGAACCAGCAGCTTATCGCCGGGGTTGAAGACGACACACGCCGGCCGAACCTCGGCGACCAGATCGCGCACGCCGACCAAGGGCGCTTCCTGCCCCATCGCCGAGACCGATAGTTGTATGGCCAGCGCCATGCCGGCGAAACGCAACACGCTCAAGTAAATCGCCTCAAACCGACGGGGCTGGTTCGGATCATCCAACTTCTTGTCCTGTTGTACACCGCTCAGCGCGGACGGCGCCGAGCCCGGCAGGATAGCCGCAACCGCACTATTCGATCAAACCGGCGAATCGGACAGCAAGGTGTCGGTCTTCCGTCGCCACTTGGCGACCAACGGGCTGATCAGGTACCCCAGCGCCGCCAGCACCAGCACAATCTGGAGCCACCACAGGGCCAGCCCGATCAGGATCGGGACGAGTATGAGGTGTGTCAATGGTCGATCTCGTCGCACATACGCGTTGACAACATGCACGTAGCTCACGCGGCTGACCATCAGCAGCCCGATGACGATCGTCGTCGCCCCGATCAGCCACCGCGTCGCAACCGCCCAATGCTCGTAGGATTTTGTGAAATGCAAGTCCTCGTGCAGCAACAACAGCGAGATCAGCGCTGCCGCAGCCGCCGGAGTCGGGAGCCCACTGAACGCGCGGGCCCCGGATTCGTCCTTTACATTCTCCACATTGTAGCGCGCCAGCCGGATCGCCGCGCAGCTGACATACACGATCATCGCCAACAGGCCCAACTGCCACTCCGGCCGGCTCAGTGGCGCGCCACCATCCGGCGGCGCCGCGATGCGGAGCAATGTCGTCAGGTAGAACATCGCCGGCGCGGCGCCGAAGCTGACGACATCCGCCAGCGAATCGAGCTGCGCGCCGAACTCGGTCGTTTTGCGTGTCAGCCGCGCCAAGCGCCCGTCGAGCGCGTCAAACACCATCGCCAGCAGCACCAGGTAGCAGCCGACCGACACATACGACGGCGCAAACTCCCGCAATCTCGGAATCTTGAGTGGAGCCGCGCTGACGTCGAAGTACACGTCGCGAACCGCCAGCACGCAACACACCATCGCGACGACACCACAAAGCAGATTGCACAAAGTCGCTACGCTGGGCAGGATCGCCACGCTGAGTAGCGGCCGTGGCAGGTCGTCGTGTTCCATCTCGGGCCGGATCGACGACGCGTCGGGGGCCGCGCCGCGTTTGATATCGCCCGGTTTGTGCGCGACCATAATCAACTCACCTCGAAGCGCATTCAATAGCCGCCGGGCCCGGGTTCGAATCTAGCCACCCATCTCCAGCCGGGCCAGAATCGTCTCGCCGCCCTTAACCAGTTGCCCAACCTCTACGCCAACCGTCCAGTCCGGCGATTCCGGCGCCCGCAACTCGGTTTGCGAGCCCAACTTGATCATACCGAAACGCTCGCCGGCGGCGAGGTGGTCGCCCGGCGCCGCCGCGCACACGATGCGTTTCGCCAGCAACCCCGCGATCTGCCGCACGTGCACCGGCCCGGGAATCGGCGATCGCGGTTCGATCCGCATCAGGCTGTTCTCGTTTCTCAACGTCGCCTCTTCTTTCAGCGCGTTGAGGAACTTCCCCGGCGTATGAACAACTTCACGAACAACCCCCGCGCACGGCGCCCGGTTCAGGTGCACATCAAGCACGCTCAGAAAGATGCATATCCGCAACTCCGGCGCCACATCCGCCCCCACTCGATAGTCGCGATCAATCCGCATGATTCGCCCATCCGCCGGCGCCAGAAGAAAACGCGGGTCTTGCGGCGGTCGGCGCGGCGGATCGCGATAGAATAGGAGCAGCGCAATGGCGATTAGCCCGGGTATCAACGCAAACCACGCGAAATACCAGCCGATCGCGGCCGTGAGCGCGGCGCCAATCACCGCGATCAGTGTGACTTCAAACCGGGCGTAGCGGGCGATGGGAGTCTCCTGTCAACGTGTGGCCACCGGCAAGGTCACATTGTCGGAGTTTCGGGGCCGCGCGCCTACGCCGGACGCCGAGCGCGCCGCCATTTCGCGGATTCCAAAGACAACGCCCCGCGCGAGGCGGGCTCGCACGGGGCGCCAAAATAGCGCAACGATCGCGCGGCTGACTAGCAGGCCGACCAGCCGCAGTTATGACATTTGCGACAGCCCTCCTGCAACGCCAGCGAATTCTGGCACTCAGGGCAGACCAGTTTGTAGTGCATCGCCACGTCATGGTGCCGCCGCACTTCGACCGCCGTGCCGGCGCGGTTGCTGGTGACCACGGTCTCGTCGATCGTCGTCTCCTCTATCTCCGCGACAATGCGGCGATCGATTCGCGGCTCCGGGGCCGATTCGAGCACCGCCGTCGCGGCTTTCACGACCTTTTCGCCGTTGGCGCGATTGCTGATGATGTCGCTGCCAACGTCGCCGCGACCGCCATTCGTCGCAAAGCGCGAGTCCGACACAACAACGTCCTTTGCGACGCTCTCCGCCACGCGCGGCTGCGCAGCCTTCCGCGGAGTCGCCGGCGCCGGCTTGTCCAGTTCGCCCAAGTCGACCTCGCCGAGCAGCAACGCCCGCAGCCCAAACCGCTCGCGGGCCCGCTGGTACTTCTTGAGCGCGCTTGCCAGGCCGTCACCCAGCGACATGATCCGACCCGTCCGCGTGGGAATCTGCAATGATGACCCGATGCCTTCAAGCTGCTTGATCACATGTCGAAGCGAGCCGCCCGAGCGCAGCCACAGCGAAATCATGCGACAGATCGCCTCGAGGTCACTCGTCGCCACATCGCCGCCCTTACCGAGCTGAGCGAAAACCTCCAACTCGCGGTCCGCCTGCAGGTCAACCGTAATCTTCACGTGCATGTTGCCGAACGGCGTCATCTGGCGGATGCGCAACCCGCTGACGATCTCCGGCAAGTCACGCGGTTCAAGTCGCGGTGACGCTGCCAAGGTCTGTGCGACAGAGGCTACCGGCTTCGGCTCCCCCTTCGCCTTGCCGTGACCGTTCGCGCCGTTGTGACCATTATGGCCGTTCGCCGGCGGCGTCTCGACCTCCACGGCTTCAACCGCCACTTCACTCCCCTTCGCGTGCTTCTTGTCGCTGTCCTTCAGCGCCATCGGCTGGAACTCGCGGCAACCGTCGCGATACACCGTCACACCCTTGCAGCCGAGATCAAAAGCCAGCCAGTAGATCTGCTCGACATCGTCGCGCGTGGCGGCGTTGGTGAAGTTGATCGTCTTCGAAATCGAGGCGTCACAGTGCGACTGATACGCCGCCTGCATCCGCATGTGCCATTCCGGTGTAATGTCGTGAGCACACACGAACACGCGCTTTGTCTCGTCGTCAATCTCATCGATGTGCTTCAACGTGCCTTCGCGCGCGAGCCGTTCCATCAACTCGTCGCTGTAATAGCCGCGCTCCTTCGCCACATCGCTGAAAATGCCGTTGACCTCGACAAGCGGCGTCTCGCCCTGCTTCTGGCCGCGCAGCACATTGCGGATGAATGCGAGCGAGAACATCGGCTCGATCCCGCCAGAGCAGTTGGCGATGATGCTGATCGTGCCGGTCGGGGCGATCGTCGTAACCGCCGAGTTGCGCATCATGCGGTTATGACGCGTCTGCCACAGACTGCCCGACCAGTTCGGGAAACAGCCGCGCGTCTGCGCCAGATGCTCGCTGTAGTTATGCGCTTCATCGTTGACGAACCGCATGAACCGCTCGCCCCAGGCGACGCCTTCGTCGCTGTTGTAGCCGATGTTCAGCTTGTACAGGGCGTCGGCGAAGCCCATGATGCCGAGCCCGATTTTGCGATTCGCCTTGCAGATCTCGTCGATTTCCGGCAGCGGGTAGTTGTTCGCGTCAATCACGTTGTCCAGAAAACGCGTCGACTCATGAACGACCTGGCGCAGGCCTTCCCAATCCACCCGCGCGTCCCGCGTGCACGGATCCTCGATAAACGCGCCGAGGTTGATGCTCCCCAGATTGCACGCCTCATACGGCAGCAACGGCTGCTCGCCGCACGGATTCGTCGCCTCGATCCGCCCGACGTGCGGCGTCGGGTTGTGCTCGTTGATGCGGTCAATGAACACGACCCCCGGCTCGCCCGTCTGCCAGGCGTTCTTGACGATGAACTCCCAGATATCCGACTTGGTATACACCTTTCCGGCCAGCCCCGCCGGAATGTCGCCCGTCAAGCGCGGTGTTGTGTAGTACGACGCCTTGCCGCTGATCGGCTCGACACAGTCCACCTCGATCAGGTTGCGCACGTCGTACTTCCAGATTTCAACGTCGCGCGGAATCACAAACGCCTTGCCCGAACGCGGATTGCGAACGACATGGGGCGAATTCGGATTCGCGCGGAATTCGTTCATCCACGCGTCCGTCATCTTTACGGAGATGTTGTAATTCGTGAACTGCGACAGATCCTGCTTCGCGTGCAGGAACTTCAGAATGTCCGGATGATGGATGTACATCATGCCCATGTTCGCGCCGCGACGGAACGCGCCCTGCTGGATCGCGTTGGTCGCCTCGCTGAACGCGCGCCAGAACGAAATCGGCCCACTCGTCGTGCCGCCGCTCGACTGAATGAAATCACCGGTCGGCCGCAACTCGTCAAACGCGAACCCGGTCCCGCCGCCCGCCTTCTGAATCAAAGCCGTATGCTTGATGCTGTCGAAAATGTCGTTGATCGAGTCTTTCACCGGGAGCACAAAACACGCGCTCAGCATCCCCATTTCGCGGCCGGCGTTCATCAGCGTCGGCGAATTCGGCATGAACTTGCCGGTGGTCATCAGGTTGTAGAACCGGTCTTCCCACTGTTGGCGGGTCTGCTCGCCCCCCCCATATTGCCGCTCCACGTCGGCGATGGTCCGGGCCACCCGCCCGAACAGTTCCGCCGGCTCTTCGACACAGGCGCCCGATTCGTCCTTTTTGAGGTAACGCGCCTCGAGCACCTTCCTGGCGTTCTCGGTGAGATTCGGCGCGACGCGAGCGGACAACGAGGCCATCCGTGAACTCCTTTCACAGAAGATATGAAGGGACAAAAAAGAGCGGCGGATAAATGAATGCCGCTCGAAACTCCTGCCGACGCACCTCGTCGGGCTTTATACCCCTCATTTAGGGGGCAATCTCTAATATAGCCCAACATATTGTGGTGGTCAAAAGAAATTGGGATTCAACAGGCAATTCATATAAACCACCCCTCAGAACCAACTTACACGAGTAGGAACAGAAAACCGCCGCAGTCATAACGAACCTAGAAATCGAACAATCATGCACCCAAACAAACACCAAATATTGATGCTAACAAAAGCCGACTTGGTGTGCAATCTGCTCCTCGACATCTGGCCGACAACGACTTCGAACCGGTTGCGGACGCGCGTCCCCGCATCCGCGTCGCCCCCAAACCGGTTTCCCCGGGTTCCAGTTGTTTCGAATCGCTGCGAAGCGACAGGCGGCGCGCGCATGACGCCACCCGCCCGACTAACATCCTATCGAAGCCGACTCATCGTCCAGAAGCCGACGAACCCTCGGGGCTTGAAGGCGCCTTGTCCAATGAACACGGCGCATAGACCGCTGTGGCACGCTATCACAACCGCTGAGGTTCGTAGCGCGCTCCACGCGCCGGACGAAGGACTGTCCGACGCGGAAGCCGACGGACGGCTGCGGCAATACGGTCCCAACGTAATCCCGCGCGGAAAGCCGCTCGCAGCGTGGCGCGTATTCGCGCGCCAGTTTCAAAGCCCGCTGATCTACATCCTTGGCGTCGCCGCGATCGTATCAATGGTGATCGGGCATTCCACTGACGCGGGCTTCATCGCGGCGGTCGTGCTGGTCAACGCGCTGGTCGGCGGGTATCAGGAGTTTCGTGCCGAGAGAAGCGCCCAAGCCCTGCAGCAGCTACTGCGAATCCGGGCAATCGTCATCCGCAATGGCGAAGCCCGCGAGCTCGACGCCGACTTGCTTGTTCCCGGCGACCTCATCCGCCTTGAATCCGGGAACCGCGTTCCCGCCGACGTTCGACTGCTGACAGAGCACGGCCTTGAAGTGGATGAGTCGCTGCTGACCGGAGAATCCGTCGCCGTCGATAAAGACGCCAACGCCGTCCTGCCACAGACGACCGTCGTCGCCGATCGACGGAATATGGCGTTCGCCGGATCGATGGTGGCGCGGGGCCGTGCCGGCGCCATCGTCGTCGAAACGGGATCGAGAACACAGATCGGCGAACTCGCCCGCGATGTCCTGAGCGCGCCCGCCGGAAAGCCGCCCCTGATACTGCGGCTGGAGCGATTCACGCGTCTGGTGGGCGTGTCGGTGCTCGTCGCGGCCGCAGGTATCGCGGTGCTGGGCGTCGCGGTCCAACACTACGGCTGGGGCGAAATGTTCATGTTCGCCGTAGCCCTTGCGGTATCGGCGATCCCGGAGGGACTCCCAATCGCGATCACGGTCGCCCTCGCGGTCGGAGCGACCCGAATGGCCAGACGCGGTGTGATCGTGCGGAAGCTCGGAGCGGTGGAAGGGCTCGGCAGCTGCACACTGATTGCAAGCGACAAAACGGGCACGCTTACGTGCAACGAACTAACAGCGCGCGAACTTTCGCTCGCCGATGGCGAACGACTAGAGGTCACCGGGCAGGGCTTCGCCCCCGCAGGCAGCATTCTGCGCAATGGCGGCGTCGTCGAGCGCGGCGAGTCGGCGTCCCTCGACGCCCTGTGCATGGCGGCGGTGCTCTGTAACGAGGCCGATCTTTATCTGCGCGATGGGCAATGGCGTTGGCGTGGCGATCCGACCGATGTCGCCCTGTTGTCGATGGCTCACAAGCTGGGCTGGCGGAGGGAGCTGACACTCGACAAACACCCGCAATGCAACGAGATTCCGTTTGAACCCGAGATTCGCTTTGCCGCCACGTTCAACAAGCTGGACGTTGGGACAGGTGTGTTCGTCAAAGGCGCGCCGGAGAGAGTGCTGCCGATGTGCGATCTCGATCCGCCGGCGCGATCGACGTTCGCCGAACGAGCCGAAGAGATGGCGGCCCGGGGTTTTCGCGTTCTGGGCATCGCATCGGGCGCAGCGCCTGACGGGCTTTCCACTGACTCAGCGCCGCCCGAACCCACGGGACTCACGTTTCTGGGATTCGTTGGCATGATCGATCCGCTTCGATCGGGCGCGGCCGAGGCCGTCGAAGTCTGTGGTCGAGCGGGGATTTCCGTGTCGATGGTCACCGGCGATCATCCCACAACGGCGCTGGCGGTCGCGCGCGAACTCGGCCTTGCGGACTCGCTCGCGCAGGTCGTTACCGGCGACGCGCTGGCAGGGTCAGACCCTGACAGCTTTCGAGAAAAGGTGGGCCGCTCGCGCGTCTTCGCCCGCGTCGCGCCCGGGCAGAAACTGTCGATCGTCGCCGCGCTCGAGCGACGCGGCCATCTCGTAGCGGTTACCGGCGACGGGGCCAACGACGCGCCGGCTTTGCGTGCGGCGAATATCGGCGTCGCCATGGGACGATCAGGCACTGATGTCGCCCGAGAGGCCAGCGACCTCGTGATCAGCGATGACAACTTCGCGACGATTGTCGCCGGCGTCGAGGAAGGCCGCATCGCGTACGACAACATCCGGAAAGTCATCTTCCTGCTCATCTGCACGGGCGCGGCGGAGGTGATCCTCATTGCGCTAGCAGTGGCGACCGGATCGCCGTTGCCGCTGCTGCCCGCCCAACTGCTCTGGCTCAACCTCGTCACCAACGGCATACAGGACGTTGCGCTCGCGTTCGAACCCGGCGAAGCGGATGTGCTGCTCCGCCGACCGCGCCCGCCGCGCGAACGCATATTCAACAGCGTCATGGTGCGTAACTGCCTGTTCTCGGCGGCGGTGATGGGACTCATGGGGTTCGCCGCGTACAAGTGGATGCTGAACGCCGGATGGACCGAGGCGTCATCACGGAACGGCCTGCTCCTGCTGATGGTGCTGTTCGAGAATGTCCTGATCGGAAATTGCCGCTGCGAAATCGGAGCCGCCCTGGGGCTATCACCGCTTCGAAGTCCGCTATTGCTCCTGGGGGCAGTGTCGGCGTTTCTGGTCCACGTCGCGGCGATGCACTTCCCGATCGGACAGCAACTGCTCAAGACCGAACCTGTTGGCGGACCTGTATGGATTGCATTTGGGGCAATGGCTGTCTGCCTCTTTGCGCTCGTGGAGCTTCACAAGTGGGCTTGGAGAATCAGTACGGAGCGAAGCGCCTCGAAGTGCTCGGTGTGATCCGCGAAGATGGACCCGTCATTCACGATCCAGCGACGCGCTGCTGTGCGATCAACGACATAGCGAAACAAACCAGCGCCGCCCCGGTCAATTGCGGACTACCCAGCAGCGCCAGCAGCCACGCGTCCAGCAACGAAATCCCCGCGACCCAGCCGCCGATCACTCGAGCGGCTCTCGGCGGCGCGCCTGCCGCGACCGGCGAGGACAGCGCCGACCGCGCGATCCAAACCAGGTACAGCTGCCACGAAACGAGCACCGCGGCCGCGATCAGCGCATGTCGCCACGACGCCGGTCGCAGCCAGATCGCCGGCGCCAACGAGACCGCCATCAGCAGCGCCGCAACGCCCGTCGGCCCCCGCGCGCCCGGCTTGGCTTCCCGCCGGGCCGCGATCGTCACCAGCGTTACATACGCCAGAATCGCCAGCGCCGCCGGCGTCATCCGGAGCCAATCAAAACCGCATGAGATCGTGACCGTCGCGTAGAAGTAAACCAGCGCGCGGCAAATTCCCATCAATGGCGTCGCCCACGCGAACCGTTTGTGCAGAACGTCGTACGCCACAATCGCCGCGACAAGCGTCGCGCACGTCACAACCGCCGGCGGTCCGAGCAACAAGCTCAGCCCGAATCCGCCTACCAACAAAACGCCCGCGATCCAGAACGCCGTGGTCCGCGAAATGTCGCCGCGAGGAATCGGCCGATTCGCGCGCTCAATCGCGTCGCGCGGCGCGTCGACCGCGTCATTCAATACCATGCCGCCGACATACAGCAGCACGACAGACAAGAGGCAGATCAATACCGGCGTCGACCACGCCTGCGACATATCGCCCGCCGCCACGCCGACGCCGACTAGCACGTTACTGACGCACGTCGGCAAGTTCGACACGCGTCCCAGCGCCAGCATCGCCCGCAATCGCTGCGACAAAGTCATCGCCACACGCGTCGAACCTGATCCCGCAGCCACCCGATTTCGGCGGACATGCTCTCTGCCAGCGAGCTCGCCCGTACGGCGGCTGGCGCGACTTGCCATGCGTATGTTTCGATCTCGAGCGGCGCGCCGACTTCGCGCGCGCGCAGGACATTCAGACACTCGACAATGTCGTCGCGCGTCGTCCGCAGAGCGCCGAAGCCGTCGAGGTGAATCGGAATGTGGAAGTGCGTGCGCCATTCGATCGCGCAGTCGGCGTCTGGCGCACGCAGCGCATCCGGCAGGTCGTCGAAAGACCAGGTTTGTCCATCAGCCGCGCGCACCGCGGTTTGGTGCAGATAACGGCGCTCGACAATCTCTGCCAATGCTGCGCGAATCGCGCCACTCGAGGCTTCGGCGTCAACAACTCCCCTTGGAATGGACGATACCTGAACGCGCCCGATATCGATCCCTGCCGTCAGATATGCGCTGATCGTCGCTTCCTGCGGCTCAAACAGCGCCGCCGCGTGGCAGATGTCGTGACAGATGCGAATGTGTCGCCGATTCAAGCCCGCGTCGCCGACCGCGTCCAGATGTCGCTCAAAGAACGCGACGACATCACTTGCGCGCTGCAGCGCGCAACCTGGCTCGGGCTCGATGTCCACGCGGACGCGCAGACCGCTTTCCATCTCCAATCGCGCCAGCCAATCGGTCAGTTCCGCCAATCGCTGCCCGCAGGCGCGCCGATCCGCTTCAGTCAGGTGCTCGCGCCACCCCAGTGGAACCGTCGTCACGCTGCTGGCTTTCGCGCCATCCGGCGCCAATTCCGTCAGCATCAGCGCCAATCGACGCGTGTAGTCACACCGCTCGCGCGTTGTCCAATTCGGCATATACACGTCATGCCGCACGGTATCCGCGTGAAACGCGCCAAACGGGAAGCCGTTGAAGCCGATCACAAACACGTTCCGCTCAGCGAGCACACTGCGCCACTCGCCAAGCAACCGGCGCGAATCGTCGCGCAACGGCGCGTCAGGATCGGGGACAATCTCGCGCGCAACACCGTCCGGCAGCCACAATCCGACGCCAATCTCCGCCAACCCCGCGGCTTCGCGCGCTTGCGCCAGCTCCTCAACAATCCCCCTTCGCGCTTCAGCGATCGTCGACGCCCGCGCAACGTTGGCGCAATACGCGATTACCGGCGCTCTTGGAGTAAACTGGGGTTCGGGCGGCCCCGGCGCGGTCATACAGACGCCGGCTCCACACGGAATCGCGGAGACTGCGACAAGAAAGCCAGCGGATTCTCAAACGTGACGCGCTGAATCAACTGATCCACGTGCCCGCGCCGACGCATCTCCCGCCGCGCGAGCGGGACTGACAGCGGGTCGCTCGGCCCCCAATCGCCGGCAGAATTCATGCAGATGCGATCAACGCCGTGTGTTTCGAGAATATCCACAGCGCGTTGCGGCGTGCACTTCGTTTCCGGATAGAGCGTCATGGCGCACCAGTACCCGCCATCGAGCGCGATCCGAACCGTGTGCTCTTCGACATGATCGATCAACACGCGATGCGGCGCCAAGCCGGAGTTTTTCAGCGCATCCACAATCAGCCGCGTGCCTTTGAGCTTATCCTCCAGGTGCGGCGTGTGAATCAACACCAGCGCGTCGTGGCGCTTCGCGAGCGCTAGTTGCTCTTCAAAGATCGCCAGTTCGTTTCGGCTGTTCTTGTTCAGGCCGATTTCGCCGACACCCAGCACGTTTGGCCGATCGAGATATTGCGGAATCAAACCGATCACTTCGCGCGAAAGTCCGGTGTCCTCCGCTTCTTTGGCGTTGATACACAACCAGCAATGATGCTGAATCCCGTACATCGCCGCCCGACGCGGTTCGGTTTCCGTCAGTTGGCGGAAGTAGTCAGCAAATCCTTCGGCCGAGCGGTCAAAACCCGCCCAGAACGCGGGCTCGGTAATCGCGACGCAGCCGGCGTCCGCCATCCGCGCGTAATCATCCGTAATGCGCGAGACCATGTGAATGTGCGGGTCAATGTACCTCACTGCGCGCCCCGCCAAGCGCCGCACGCGCCTTTCTCGTCGGCGGCGTCGATTGGGCGCGATGTGTGATCACTGAAGGCTTCGAGCACGCGGCGGGCGCGGTCGGATTTGCCGTCGGTCAGGATCGCGATCGCGGAAACGAGCGCACGGGCGCGAAAATCAGCGAAAGGCGCTCCATCTGAACAGTCGGCCGCGCGTTCCACGCGATCGAGAAACGCGGCGATGTCGATCAGTTTCGCGCGATGCGCGAGAAAGTCGGCGTCGATCACCTGCTGGCGTGTCCGCTGCGCGAATTCGCTCATTTCCCGCTCCCGCACAGGCGCTGCTTCGCGCCGAATCGCGCACTGACCGCCTGAATCGCGGCGCTCATCGCGGCGCGATCGATGTCATGCGCGTCGAACCCGGCGCCGATTCCGCGCAATAGCGTAATCGTCAGCGGGCCGCCAAGATGTTCGCGAAACTCATCCAATCCCGCCAGAACCGCGTCGGGGTCTTCCATACTCGGATGGTAAAGCTCAAACCCCAGCCCCGCGAGCAGTTCCAGAGCGCGCTCCGCGTGCGCGGCGCTCAGCGCGCCGATTCCATGCGAATACACGACATCGATGGCGATACCCATCGCAACCGCCTCGCCGTGGGTCACGCCAAACTCCGACAAAGCCTCGATGCGATGCGCCGCCCAGTGACCGAAATCCAACGGGCGACCGACGCCCGTCTCGAAGGGGTCGCCCCCTTCGACAATATGGCGCAGATGGGCTTCGGCCGATCGCATAATCAGCGGATTCGCAATCGACAGGTCGCGCGCGACGATGCCGGCGCTATCGCGTTCGAGTTGTTCGAACAACTCAGTGTCGCGAATCAGCGCGATTTTCGCGATTTCCGAAAAGCCGCCGCGCCAGTCGCGCTCCGACAGTGTCCGCAACAGCAGGGGATCGTTGATGACCGCAACCGGTGGCGCGAACGTGCCACAGAAGTTCTTGGATCCGAACGTATTGACGGCGTTCTTCACCGCGACGCCAGAGTCACATTGGGCCAATGTCGTGCTGGGTAGACGAATCAGGCGCAAGCCGCGGTGCGTCGTTGCAGCGGCGAATCCAACAACATCCAGCAAGGCGCCGCCGCCGATGGCGACAACGTACGACTGGCGACAAAGGCGCGCATCGCGCATCGCGCGGATCGCGTCTTCCAGCACCCGGGGCTGGTTTTTGGCGCATTCGCCACCGCCGATCACTACCGGCTCAGCGACCGCGGCGAGGCAATCCGCATGGGCCGCGCAATACTCGCCGACGTCGTCAATCACGCTCGGCTTTGCCTGAGCGAGCCCGTCGTCGACGAAAAACCGGCAACGGGCGGGCGATTGCGACATCGTTTCTCGAACCGCATCAGCGAGCGCGGGGTTACCCGGGGCCAGCGCGTTTTCCGCTACGCGAAAGCGAAACCGGTAGCGGACGCTGAAATCGAAGTCGAGTCGCTCGTTTTGCGGCATCGCTGGCCCTGAGAGTGTTTTCGCGTCAGTTCCCGGTCCATATTGTATTTCGGCCTGAACCGGGCCGCATCGCCGGTTCCGGCAAAAAGTGCGCGAAACTCATCGTCAACATTATCAAGGCCGACTCCGGGGTCGGGTCGATAAACGAAAGTAAGGCGCGGCGCCGTTCGCCGCCGGCATGTCAAATCTCTACCGACGGATGGAGTTCCCATGATGAAGCGTTTCGCTTTGGCGCCGCTGATGGTTGTTCCCCTGGTTCTCACGGGGTGTTTCCCGGCAGACACACTAAACCAGGATCAAACGGACACGACCAGCGGCCGAACGATTTCGGGCATTATTGGCGACGCCGCAGCGCAGAGCAGCAGCGGCACGTACATGATTGTCGCACAGTCAGCCGAGACGATGCAGATTTACACGGACACGACGGACAGCCTCGGGGCGTTCCAGGTCAATGTTCCCGACAGCGAAGGCGAGTTGTTCATGGTCACCGTCGTGTCGCCGAACAGCCAGGTGGCGGGCCCGGTCGTGTTCGAGCGCAAGGGCGATATGGGCATGACAGGGCTGGAGCTTATGGGCGACGTCTCGCTCGGCAAGGTCGATCTGCCGGCGACGCTGGATGGCGGCCCGATCGAGCCCGGCTCCGGCGCGGATTTCGGCGATTCGACGGTCGCCACGGACGTCATGGCGCTGCTCGATGAGAACGGCGTTCCGCTGGGTGTGCCCAACATCGGCAAGGGCGACGGCGCGGCGGGCAATATGTCGAGCAACCCGCGGCAGGCGTGCGACGTCGACCTCGACGGCCTGATCGACATCTTTGACGCCGACGATGACGGCGACGGCGTCGTCGACGAGTTCGACGATGACGCGATGCTCAATCCGGCCGAAGCGGATGGCATCCAACTCAACTTCTTCATGAACTTGAAGCTGAATGGTGAGCAGGCGCGTGTGTTTTACGACGGCGACACGACCGGCATCGCCGAGTCACTGAAGGAAGACACCGTGATCACGTTCGAGGTTCGTGGCACGGATTCGCTGGACTCGGCCATTGACTCGGTGCGAATTCTAAGCACGCCGGCGCCGTCGTATCTGAGCGGGGCGACGCTGCTTGGGTCTGGGTCATTGTGGTCGGATGAGGGGTACAAGCTTGAGGAAGATGGGGCGAATCACTTCCAGGCGTTTGTCATCCCGCACGCCGACATCAACGCCGGCGACACGTTCCAGGTTGAGGTCACATTCGCGGACAGCTCGACCAAGACCTACGCCCGTATGATCAACTACGTGTTCAAGAGCATCCCGCGGATCGAGAAGACGGGCGAATCGTCATCGCTGGAGGATGTCGTCCTCCCGGGCACGATCGAGTTTGACGGCGCATCGGATGTCACGTTCGAGTGGGCGCCGCCGGTCGACGAGACCGGCGCGCTGATGACGGATTTGAACTACTTCTTCGAGGTGTTTTTCTACTCGGCGACGGACAATTCGCAGGTTGACGGGATCACCGGCGGTTCGACATGGCCGACTGCCATCAGCGGGTGGTCGACAGAGTTTCGTCGCTTTGAAGTGTCAGCTTCAGATCTGATCCTCACCGACTCAAATACGTTCATGGTCACGATGCCGAAGGATATCTTCGTCGACACGGTCAAGACCAGCGATGGCGACGTGGCAATCGGGAGCTACAAGATCGATATCGCCGCCCAGAATAATGGCAACAACTCGGCTGTAATGCTCGACTTCGAGAAAAAGTAACAGCACGATACGATCCGGTCATGTGGAACGCGGCCCCCCGTGGGCCGCGTTCCTTTATTTTGCGCGTGGCGTCGGCGCCACGGCTCCGCGCCAAACGGTATCATGCTGGCTTCCATCAAAGGGCGTTCCTGCGGCAACGAGGAGTAGCGGCGATATGAACCTGAAGCTCTGGATTTCGGCGATTGTAATGACGGCGATCTTGGGTTGCGCCCAGCGCCACGATGAATCGGTCTCAACGACGCCGCCCCCCGAAACGACTCATCGCGCGGATCCGGGGCCACCCCCGACGCGCGGCATGGGGGAGATGGCGCTCCTCCCGGACGACGGTTCGGGCACGGTCGCTCAGCGGTCGGAGGCGAGCCCCCGGGGCGACGCGCCTCGGCCCCCGGCGCAATCGTCATCTTCCCAATCGACCGCGTCAGAGTCGGAAGCCGCGTCGACGGGCGTCACCACCACGAGCGCGCCGACTGTGGTTGAGGCGGTTGGAGACGCAATCACGCTGAAGCCGCGTTATGAAGAAGGCGCCGTGGATTACTTTGAAACGAACCAGACGCTTGAGCGTGAACTCGTGCGCGGCGATGACGCGACGCGGTCGAAGATCACGCAGATCATTGGCGTGCAGCGCCAGGTTCTGTCCGTTGACGAGGATGGCGGCGCGCAGATGGAATTGACCTTCCACCGTTTTGGCCGCATCGATGACACGGGCCGTTCTCCGCTTGACTACGACACCGATCGGGATGACTACGGGCACGCTCCGACCCCGCTCGGCCAGTCGCTACGGACAT
The DNA here is from genome assembly GCA_020427345.1 of Phycisphaerales bacterium. Classification (GTDB taxonomy): domain Bacteria; phylum Planctomycetota; class Phycisphaerae; order UBA1845; family Fen-1342; genus DSPM01. The sequence continues at coordinate 17,924 of JAGQOO010000001.1, forward strand.
TAATCGGCTCGAACTTCAAACTCACCGTCGACGGTGAGGGGGACGCGACTGAACAATTGGGTCTGGCCAACCTGCGGGATCGGGTCACCAGCGCGGCGGATCAGCCGACGCGGCTCGCGATCATGACGGAGTTGTCCGACGAGCGCGTGTTTTACCGCTGGGGAACGTCAATCTACGCGCTGTGCAGCCCAGAGCCGGTTCGCGTCGGCGACAGTTGGACACGCACGGTACTGCAGGAAGACCCGACGACGGGTTCGCGGACGAATTACTACTACAACAAGCTTGAGCGCATCGAAGAAGAAAACGGTCATCGCGTCGCGATCATCTCCTTTACCGGCGAAATCAAACAGGATCAGCCCGGGTTGTTCTCGCTGGTCAGCGGCACGTTCGAGGGGACAGCCGCGTTCGACATTGATCTTGGCCGCTTTGTGCGCAAGACAACCGAGGCCGACATGCGATGGCGCATCGGAACAGCGCCGGCGGACGGGACTGAGGATGGCGCCATTCGAGTCATGAATCGGGCGCAGGAAACCGTGCGCATCATGTCGCCGGCCGAGCGCTCCGCCGAGTATCAGAGGCTGCATGGGAAGTAGGCGCGGGAAAGACTCCCCCGTTGAGTTGCGCGGCCGCCCGCCGCGCCCGCCCGAGCCGAAGTTGCTGTTCCTCGACGAGGACATGCTCGTCGTCGACAAGCCGGCCGGGTATCTGTCCGCGCCGGGGCGCGGCGACGCGCCGTGCGTTCTGGACGCCTTGCGCGCCATGCCGGAGCTTCCGGACGACGCCCCTTTGCGAATTGTGCACCGGCTGGATCGCGACGCGAGCGGATTATTGTGCGTCGCGCGAACCCGCCAGGGCCAGCGCGGCCTCGTCGGGCAGTTTATGGACCGGGTAGTTGAAAAGGCCTATCACGCGATCGTGCTCGGCGTCATTCCGGACGCCGGGCAGGTCAACGCGCCGATTTCGTGGGACGATCGCGAAGGTCGCTCGCGCATCGGTGGAAGGCGCGCGAAACCCTCCCTTACGCGATACGCGCCGCTGGAGGCGCTGTTCGGTCATACGCTGGTCGAGTGTCAGCCGGTGACCGGGCGCACGCATCAGATTCGTGTGCACATGGCTCACTACGGGCATCCGCTGGCGGTCGATCCGGATTACGGCGGGGCGAGCGAGTTGCGGTTGTCGGATCTGAAAACCAACTACCACGCCAGCACGCGACGCCCGGAGCGGCCGCTGATTTCGCGGCTGACGCTGCACGCGGCCCGGCTGGGGCTGCGGCACCCGATTTCCGGCGAGCCGCAGGCGTTTGAGTCGCCCTGGCCGAAGGACTTTCGAGCGGCTGTGACGCAACTGCGGCGGCTTCTAGGCCGAGACGACGCAGCCGCCCCGAATGACGTCATTCTCGACCAGTAATCCGCGCTATTTCCGCAATCACGAGTGGCAGACGGCCCAATCGCGCGCCTATGAATGAGTGGCAAGGTTCGCCAATTTCTTCTGGAGGGGATTATGAGACGTTGGGCCTGGTTGGCGGCGGTTTGTCTGAGCGGGGCGGCCCTTGGCGAGACGGTGAACCTGTACCCCTCGCGCGACACGACGATTTACTCGGAAGATTCGGGCGCCAGCAACGGGCTTGGGCAGTGGATGTTCGCCGGGCGGACCGGAACCGGCTCGACGCGGCGGGCGTTGGTCAACTTCCGGGTCGCTGGCATCATCCCCGATGGCGCCGTGATCGAGAACGTGTCGGTCCGGCTGCACATGTCGCGCACGACCTCCGGAGCGCAGGACGTCGGATTGCACCGGCTGCTTGCCTCATGGGGCGAGAACATCTCCGACGCCGGCGGCAACGAGGGGGCGGGCGCCCCTGCCAGCCCGAACGATGCGACTTGGCGGTATCGGTTTTATGACGCGATCGCGTGGAATACGCCCGGCGGCGACTTTGTCGGCGCCGCAAGCGCGACCAAGAGCGTCGCGAGCGTGGAATACTATGTTTTCAGTTCGACGCAGATGACCGCTGATGTGCAGCACTGGCTGGATAACCCGGACGAAGAGTTCGGTTGGCTGATCAAGGGAAACGAATCCTCCAGCCGGACGGCGAAGCGATTTGATTCCGGCGACAATTCAACAAACGATTTCCGGCCGATATTGAAGGTGACGTACAGCGTTCCGGAGCCGGCGGCGGCGTTGTTGTTACTGGTTGGGGCGTTTGCCCTCCGACGCCGCTAACGACAGCGCGGACGAACGGCGACATCGCCCCCTAATTCGCCCGCCCCTCGCTACACTCCCTCATTCTGGCGACAACAAGAATGGGGACATCCCGATGCGAATCGCATACTTCGACTGTTTCTCCGGCGTGGCCGGCGATATGACGCTGGCGGCGCTGCTGGACGCCGGCTGTCCGCGCGACGCGCTGGATGATTGCGTGCGGCGGCTGAACCTGCCGGGCGTTTCGCTGCGCGTCGAGCGCGTCAAGCGGCATGGAATCTCGGCGAATCACGTCACTGTCGAGATTCCCGATGAAGCGAAGAAGGCCCATCGCCATCTCTCCCATATCGAGAAGATCATTGATGCGGCGGACCTGCCGACGGCAGTCGCGGACAATGCGAAACGCGTCTTCCGGCGATTGGCCGAAGCCGAGGCGAAGGTGCACGGCACAACCGTCGAGAAAGTGCACTTTCACGAGGTCGGCGCTGTCGACGCGATTGTCGATGTCGTCGGCGCGTGCGCGGGATTGGCGGAACTTCGCATTGATCGTGTGGTGTGCGCGCCGATTCCGACTGGCCATGGCACGGTGATGTGCGAACATGGGCTGATGCCCGTGCCTGCGCCGGCGACCGCGGAACTGCTTGTCGGCGTGCCGCTGGCGGCTTGCGACGAGCCCGCCGAACTGACGACGCCAACCGGCGCGGCGCTGATGACGACATTGGCGAGTTCGTTCGGGCCGCCGCCATCGATGCGACTGAACGCAATCGGAGTTGGGGCCGGCACGCGCGAGGGTAAGACCCGCGCGAATATTCTTCGGATCATGATTGGCGAAGTCGCCGCGGCTGACGGCGAGACGAGCGACTCGGTGGTGGTGCTGGAGTCGCAGATTGACGACGCGACCGGGCAGGAGCTGGCGCACGCCGCGCAAAAATTGCTTGAGGCCGGAGCGCTCGATGTCATGCTGATTCCGGCGCAAATGAAGAAAGGCCGGCCGGGGAGTTTGCTGACAGTGCTGGCGGGCGCCGAAAACGCGGATTTGCTTCAGTCGATGGTATTGCGGGAAACGCCGACGTTCGGCGTGCGGCGGAGCGAGGCGCGACGGGTGAAACTGGCCCGCGAAATCGTGCGGGTCGACACGCGTTTTGGACCGATCGAGTTAAAGGTCGGACAGCGCGGGGACACGCGGCGGGCCTGGCCGGAGTATGAGTCGTGCGCGGAAGCGGCCCGGCGCCATGAGGCGCCGCTGGCCGAGGTGCAGCAGGAGGCGTTGCGCGTCTGGCGAAATGAGCATACTGGCTGACATCACATTCGGTTCGTGGACGCCCGCACTGCTGGTGATGGGCGCCATTGTCGTCATGATGGGGATGATCCGGCGGAACTACCGGCCTACCGGCACGGTGCGCGAGGTGGCCCGCGACAACATGGCGCGATTGAAAGAACAGCGCGATGTGCGTGACTCGATGGACAAGTTGCTGATCGAACTGGAGGAAGTTTCGCGGACGGTTTCGGCGGAGATCGAGACGCGTTTCGCGAAGCTCGAAGTCGCGATCAAAGACGCGGACGCGCGGCTGGCGGAGTTGCGGTCGCTGGCCGAGTCGGGCGTCCGGGCGGAAAACCCCACAGACCGAGATGGCGCCGACGTCGAGGGATTGAATGCTGCCCCGACGGACGACCGCGCCCGTCAGGGCGCGACCGAGATTGATGTGCTGCTCGACGATTTCGAACCGAACCCCAGGCCATCCCCAACCGTAACCGTAACGATCCCCAAGCCAATCGTTGACGATCGCCGGCTGGCGATGGCGGAGGCGCTCAAACAGAAAGTCCACGAACTTCAGGACGCGGGCCGGCGGCCCATGGAAATCGCGGAGTCGCTGGGCGTTACGCTGGGTGAAGTGGAGTTGCTGCTGCAATTGAGGGCGTATGGCGGTCGATAGCCGCTCGGCCTCCGTTCGCAACGCCCCTGACTATCGGTCCTTACCCGCCTCGGCGGGCAAGAAACCTGTTGCCTCGTGCCGATTTGATCGAATAAGATGTATGTGGAATACTGTTGTAAGGTAGCCGCTGGAGTAACGGCTGCCTGGCCGGCTTCAGAGGTATCGCGGAAACCATGTCAGTTCATCCTATCTCTTCGAGCATGTTGCTTGCGGCCGCCATTGAAGGCGCCCAGTCCGACCAAGCAAAGCCGTTCAACTATGTAGTGGCGTGGACCGACGTCGAAGCGGCCCAACCGTCGATCAAGCTGAAGGGTTTTGACAACCCGGACAGCGTGGCCAGCTACTTTGCGGGACAGGATAATGTGCGGTACATTGCTCACGCTCGTGGGCATGGCGAGGACCGCATCTTCATCGGCCTATGATCGCCCTTTACGAGCGATTTGCTCGAAAAGGGACTCTATGCCCGTTATCCAGGTGTTGCACTCCCAGCATCGCCCATTCGCCGCGGCCACTCTTGAATACGACAATACGCCGCTGGACAAAGTCCCGATCAAGTTCCTGATCGATACAGGCGCGACGCGGTCGGTAATCACTCCGTGGTACGAGCGACAACTGCGTGACAAGTACCCAAACATCAACCTCAAGTTTATGCCGGACGCAATCAAGGCCGTGCAGACGCTGAATGGAGAGGTTCCCGTGCGGGCGCTGCCGAGGGTGGCACTGCGCTTCGACACCTTATCCGGAGCCCCGCTGGTGATTCCGCTGAAGTGGATCTACTTCCTGCAACCCGATCCACCGGACAGAAAAAAGGCAAAGTCGCCTCCAGCTCCGCTCGAACACTCGCTGCTGGGGCAGGACGTAATCTCGCAACACGCGCTAATGACTGTTCGCGTTGAAGGGGGCGTATTGACGCAACAATCCGAGCGCGTCAGCAAATGGACCGAGGAACTTTGCGGTCCGGCGGCGCCCGCACCAACCACTGAGTGGGTTAGCTAACGACGACGGGCTTGACCGGCGTTCTCCTCGACTTGGATTTGTTAGGGGGATCGCCTTCGCAGCCTACTCAGCGGACACTTCTGGCTCCTCGCTATCCGCCGCGACTTTGTCGCTTGTCAGCCAGCGGTCGAGCGCTTCGCGGGATTCGTTCGCGATGATCATCGGCGCGAGATACTCCCGGGCGAACGTGCGCGTCGCCCAGCCGACGTGTGTGCCATCCGCGCCGCGCGATTTCAGACGCCGCGTCCAGCGCACCTGGCGCAGGCGCTTGTCATAAAGGCGGCTGTTCGCGTCGTCGAGGTCGGCGGGCCGATCAAAGCCGATCGCGCCGGCGGAGGGACCCGTGTTGCGGTCGATCGTGCCGAATACCGACGTGCCGACCTGCAGGCTAAGGTCGTGTTCCGAATAGAAGTTGATGATGCCGCTGCGCGTGCGGCGCAGTGCGGTTGACAGGTCATAGTTCGGGGAAATGGCGGGCGCGAGAAGCATCGCCATGTCGATCTGTCGGCCCGGTGGAAGCGCTTCGAGCGCCAGGATCGCGATTCCGGCGCCGCCCGAATGGCCGACAAGGTGAATGGGCGCGCCGGGGTTCGCGTCGCGGTATTCGAGGATGCGCTTGGCGAGCTTGGCCGCTTCGTCGCGGTTTCGGTCGAGCATGGCGAGGTTGCCCAGGAAGTTGCCGGGCACCTGCGTGGTCCAATCGTATATCTCGACGTGCGACATGACACCGCCCTCGATCAAGCCGCGGGCGATGCGTTCATTCCACAGGCTGCGGCCCTCGATGCCGGGCAGCACCAACACCAGACCCTTGCGCGAGTCGCGGGCCGTATAGCCATGGTTCATGGCGCAGCCGGTGAGTGCCAGCAGGGCCGCTCCGATCGTGAGTATTGCGGTTCGGCGAGTCATTCGTTCCCTCAGATCCCACTTGCAAAGCCGGTTTTTCTCATCATATCGGCGATTGGGAGCCGTTTGGGTGAATCGGGCCTGACCGCCGGTCTTTGGGCGCCTAACGCCCCGAAACGAACGACCAGCGCCGGCCTCGCCAGCCCAACCACAAGGGAGCAACGCCGAGGAGCGTGAGCGCGATCGCGGTGACGGTCGCCGTGGACAGGGCCCGGCGAATGAGCACATCACCGGCGGCGGGGTCGGCCACCCACAGCACGGCCTCAGCGATCAGCGCGGCAATGAAGGCGATGATCGCGCGAATCCACCAGACGCGGCCGTCGGCCCAGCCGCGGGCGACCGTAACGAAGACGGACGCCGCCCCAAGCGCGAACGCGTGGACACCGAGGGGCCCGGTGGAACCAAGATCCTGAACAAAGCCGGTGAGCCAGGCGGCGATGCGGGCGTCGTGGCGATTTGCCCCGAATGAGACCGCGCACGCGAGAATCAAAAACAGATCAATCGCGTTCCAGCCCAAGCGGCCGATCAGCATGGTCTGGCCGAAGTAGGCCATGACGAGCAGCGCGGCGAAGAGCCCCCAGCGCACCTATCCGCCTCTTCTCGGCAGGTTGGTCGGCAGGGTCGCGTTGTCCATCGGCACGCGGAGCAGCTTTGGCGGAGATTCGATTTCGCGGCCGTCGTTGCGCTGGTAGGAAAAGACGATCTGTACCCAGTCGCCGCCCAGATTCAGATCGTCTGGCCAGGACAGGATGAAGCCGTAGTAGTAGCCCCCGATGGCCGCCTTTCGCACGGCGAATCCCATTGCCTCGCTTGCGGGGAGTTCCCACTCGTGGGCGAGTTCGCGCTGGGGGTCACCTTTGTCGTCGGCGTAGAGACGATAGAGATGGGCGCGGATCACGCCGTCGACAAACGCGCCCTTCTCCGTCTTGCCCGAGACGAAGTAGGTGGCGACGCGAAACGCGCGGACGCGACCATCGCGCAAACCCCACGGATCGCGCGGCCAGTACTGAATGATCTCGATGATATCATCGCGCGCCGGCACGCGCGTCGGCTCCACCTCGCGCGGCTTGACGGTCGGGCGGGAATCTGTGTTCAGGATGCGCACATCCGACGGCACCTGTCCCTTGGGCGGCGCCTCGCATCCGGCGCCGACCAACGCCATCCCCATTCCCGCAATGACAATCGCAATCAACCGCATCATTCTCCGATCGCGCTACTTGTTCTGGGGCGTCAGCGTGTTTGACCCGGTCAGCTTGACTTTGCGCTGATCCTGCAGGGTCAGCGGAATCTCGTACGCGTTTCCGTTCAACTGCGGGGCGCCCCCGCGCGAACCGAGCGGAATGTCATATCCGGCGTTGCGCGGCGCGGCGCCCGGGGTTGGCGAACGCGGCCCCGGGAATGGGCCGAGCGTGTCATCCGCCGTTGTAGGCGCGAGGCGCTCCGGACGAACGCGCAGGTTGCCCATCAGGCGACTGCTGAGCACGTCCGGCGGGAGAATGCCGCTTTCGTCGCGGGCGCGAACCGAGACATCGCGGAAATCATCCACCGTACGCACCACCCGCGGCGTGAGAACAAGCAGCAGCTCATTGCGCCGGGTTTCGTTCGTGCGATTGGACGCAAGGAGCCCGAGAATCGGCACATCGCCGAGGATCGGAATCTTCTGCTCGCGGCGGTTTTCGCGCGATGTGATCAAACCGCCGAGCACAACCGTCTCGGCGTCGCGCACGCTGACGGTCGTTTCGGCTTCGCGACGGAAGAAGACCGGGGCCGTGACGCCCTGGCCGACGTCGACAGTCGAATCGGTCAGGTCGGACACTTCCTGATGGACTTCCATGCGAACGAAATTGTCAGGATTGATCTGCGGCGTCACTTCGAGGCGAATACCGATTCGCTCGCGGGCAACCTGCGTCGTCACCTGGCCGGCGACGCTCGTGCTGGTCCCGGTCACATAGGGGACGTCGTTGCTGATGTCGATGATCGCCTGCTGGCCGTCCATGGCGACGATCTGCGGACGGCTGAGCACGTTGAGACTGCCTTCGTTCTGTAACGTGCGGAGCAGGAAGTTGAAGTCGGCGCCGGTGATGGTGAAGCTGAAACCGCCGAGGCCGGTTCCGGCGGCGCCAAGGTCTGTGCCGCCGACGAAGTCGAACGTGGTCGTGTCGGTCGGGCCGGCCTTGGTGAACTGCAAATCCTGGAACGCGAATTCGACACCGAGGTCAAGCGAGTTGTCGACCGTGACTTCGACAATGAGCACTTCGATCATCACCTGCGACGGTGGTTGATCGAGCTGGTTCAGCAGGTCGAGCACTTCCTCGCGCCGACGCGGGGAGAAGTCGACGATCAGGCGGTTGCTTTCTTCGGCCGAATAGACGCCAATCTGGCGCTCGATTTTGGCGGTCGCCGAAATCTGATTTTCAAGTTCGCCGAGGATCTGCTGCTGGCCCTCATTGTACTGAGTGATCTGCTCGCGTAACGAGGCCGGTGGCGAGTACCGAGGGTTGTAAACGATCTGCTGGCGCGGCTGGTCCTCGACGCTGTCGAGCTGAATGACGAGTTCCTCAAGCAAATCGAGGTAGCCCTCGGTGCCGGCGGCGACGATCGAATTGGTGCGCGGCTCCGTTGTAAACCGCAGCTCCTGTCGGCCCGCGGCAGCCCCGATTACGGCGATGTCTGACGTTCCGCCGGCGCCTTGGCCAGATTGCTGCTGCTGCTCAAACAGGTCGTTTAGCATCGTGACCATTTGTTCCGCGTCACTGTTCCGCAGGCGGATGACGCGAATCGGCACCGCGTCCGGCGGTTGATCGACGGCCGCGATCAGCGAGTCGAGCAACTCGACGCTTTCCGGCGGCATGATGACGACGATCTCGTTGGTGCGCGTATTGTCGATCACGGTGATGTTCTGGCGCACGCCGCGCGGCAGGCCGTTGATTTTCAAGTCCGGCCGTGACGCGAGAATCAGGTTGACCGCCGAACCGGCTTCGTCGGTTCGCGAGCCCGCGCCGCCGGCTCCACCGCCGTCGCCTGTGACTGTGCCGGCCTCGAGACCGAGGATGTTGCGAAGCAACTCGCCCGCGAGTTCGACATCGGTTTGCGTGAGTTTGTAGATTTTCACGACGGCGTTGTTGCGCGCTTCGGCGCTATCGAGCTGATCGAGCAGCGACTCAATGTCGTGCACGATTATCGGTGGGCCGACGACGACAATCGCGTTTGTCGACGGATCGTGGAATACGGTTACATCGCTGCCGGCCCCTTGCTGGCCCGACACCTGATAGATTTCCTGGGCCCGCTGCGCGAGTTGCTCGGCGTCACCACGCCGAACGGGAATCACCCGAGTCACGCGTCCGCCGGGGTCGAGCGGTTTGTCGAGGATTTCGATCCAGCGTTCGAGTTGGGTCATATCCTCGCGCGCCGCGGAGAGCAGCAGGCTGTTGGAGTACGGATCGGCGGCGATGTAGATCGGCGTGCCTTCCGATTGCTGGCCCTGCGCGCCGCCGCCGCTGCGCGAGCGATCGACCATTTCCTGCAACAGGCGGGCGATATTCGAGGCGGAGCCGAGCAGCACGGGACGCAGACGCACTTCGGTCGTCGGGACGGCGTCGCGGTCGAGGTTGTCGATGTACATCTTGGCTTCGTTGAGATAGTCGCGCGTGCCGACGAGCAGCAACGAGTTTGTGCGGTTGTCCGCAAGCACGTGCAGAATGTTCTTCTGCCCGTCGGGGGACACGTCTCGCTCCGATTCGCGGCGGCGGTCGAACATTTCCTGCAGCAGCGAAGCGAGTTTGACCGCGTCCGCCTTCTGCATGCCGAGCATTTCCGTCGCGACGATCTGCGACGCGTCGGCGTCATCGAGCGATGTTGCGAGGGTGCGGACCATCTCCAGCATTTCCGGCGCGGCTACTACGATCAGCGAGTTTGAACGATCGTCGGCGCGTAGGATCGCGCCGTCACGAGCGCGATTCGCCTCGACGCCGATTGCCTGCATGCGCTGATCGATCACTTCGGTCAGTTGTTCGGCGATCTGCGACGCCTGCGTTTGGCGCAAGTGGATGACTTCGGGCTGGAGACGAAACTCCGTCGATGGGCGATCAAGTTCCTGAATCACGCCCGCCGCGAGCAAGACGGCGTCGGTCTGGCCGATGACGAAGACGGTGTTGGTTCGCGCCTCGTGTTGTACGACGACATTGTACGGCAAGCCGCGCGGCGCGAGGCCCGGCGGCTGAGGCGGCATGACGCCGCGATCGAAACTCTGCTGCGTGGATTCGGAAGGCGGCATCAGCGCCTTCTTGCCGTTGTCGAACATCGCCTGCACGAGCGTGGCGACGGTTTCCGCCTGCGCGTATTCGAGACGGTACGATTTGATTTCGATGTCGTGGGCTTCGGGCAGCGTGTCGAACACGCGGACGATCTCTTGCAACGCGTTGTTGTTCTCTTCCGACGAGAAGACCATCAGCGAGTTGGAGCTCGCGACCGGAAGAATCCGGATCGGCTTATCCAGATTCAGCGGCGGGAGCTCCGTGCCATCGCCCAGTGTCAGCAGTAGTTGTCGCAGCAGGCGCCCCTGCGCGTTGTCGCGGGCCAGGTCCGATTCGATCATCTGATTCAGGACCTCGGCGAGGTCCTCGGCGCGGTTGTTCTTCAACGGCAGGATGAGAATGCGACCGGTCGAAAACGCGGCGACGGACTTGTCCTGCTCGATATCGACATCGATGCCCTTGAGCAGTTCTTCGACCTGATCAAGATGGGCGTCGGTGCCCACGATGATGACCTTGTTGGAGCGCGCATCCGCCGTCACGCTCGGCTGCTCGGCGGCGGGAATACCCTGATTCGTGTACAGGCGCTGCAGGATCGGCTCCAGCAGCGCGACGGCTTCGGCGGCACGGAGATTCTGAACGGCATAAACGCGAGTCGTGAATCCGATCTGCGAATCAACATCGAGGCGCTGAATCAGCGCTTCGATCCACGGCATGTTGCGCTCGGAGGCGGTCACGATCAGCGAATTGCTGCGCGACTCGGCGATGACGCTGAAGCGGTCGCCGCGATCGGGCGTATCGGTGCGCGTGCCGATGAACTCGGTGATGGCGGTTGTGATGATCGGCTCGATCGCGGCCGCAGTCGTATTCTTGAGCTTGAACACGCGGATGTCGCCGGCCGATGAGGCCTGCTCCATCAGCGCGAGCATCTGCTTGACGAAGTCGATGTCGCGCCGATCGCCGGTGATCATCACCTGGCGACTGTCGATCGGCGTGACAACAACATCACCACGCAGCTGGCCGCTGATGCTCTGAAGCGGCGTGCCATCACTCGGCGCGGGCTCGGCGCCGGGCGCTTGGGTATCGTCCGCGACGAGTTCGGCGTCGTTCGGCTCATCGCCGGCGTCCTGCAACCACATCGTGGCGATGAAGCGACCGAACCCGCCGGCGCCGGCTTCAACACGCGGCTTTCCCGGCTCGGTCCGATTGCGCCGACCACTGTTGGTCCGCGGCGTCGAGCGCGGGACGTTAACCGGGCGACTCGGCGTCGGGCTTGGCGGAGACGCGCTTGGGCTGGCGCTGGGCGTCGGCGCGGACATTGACGAGCGCGGCGTGCGATTCCGCGTGCCGGAGCGCGGACGCACGGACGAGCCACTGGACGAGCGACCGGAGGTCGGGCGAATACTCGATGAGCTTCCGCCGCCGCCACCACCGCGACGGTTGTTCTGCATCTCGTTGATGCGATCCGCCGCCTCGGTCGAGCTGATGTTGGTCAGCTGGATGATGACGGTCTGGTAGTCGTCGGGGCGAATGTCGGCGAGCTGGCGAACAATGCCCTCAGCCATGCCGTACATCGCCGGATCGCCGTACACAAGCAGCGTGTTGGTCGTGTCGTCGGCTTCGATTGTGATGGTGCGGGCCTGGCGACCGGTGGCGTCGGCGCGAGCGCGCTCGCCGTCATTCAGCACGCGCTGCAACCGCCCCGCCAGCGAAACAGCATCCTGCCCGAGCGGAATCTGGATGACACGCACGCCGTGCTGCTGCAGGTCCGGACTGTCAAACTCTTCGATCAGGCGCTGCGCTTTGCCGACCTGCGCCTGCGTGCCCCAGACAATGATCTTGTGACCATCGTCGTTCGGCGTGACAACCGCGGCTGTCAATCCCGTCGCCTCATCGAGCAAGTACGGCGTAATGCTCGAAACGACTTCGGACGGCAGCGCGTTCTTGACATCAAAGCTGGCGATTTCGCGACGGTTGGACGATTCCAGCACCTGAATGATCAGGTTGTCGACCTTGTCGATGTCTTCCGATACGCCGAAGACCAGCACCGAATTCGTCGCGGGTTCGGCCACGGCCTGGACATCGAGGGTTTCACCGGAACCGCCGGAGCCGCCCGACATCGCGGCCATCATCGGATTGCGCCCGCCGCCGCGTTGCATGGCGGCTTCGGCGCTGGCGCCGGAGGCGAAGTTGTTGATGGCGGCGGCGACGACGTCGGCGTTGGCTTCCTGGAGCGAAAAGACGCGGAAGGTCTTGCGCTGCGCCTCCGGGGTTTCTACATCGGCGACCGCGAGCAGCGTCTTGACGAAGGCGAACGTCTGCTCTGATCCCAGAACCGTGACGCTGTTCGTGCGCGTATCGGGCACGGCCGTAAAAGCGTCGATGTCAAGCCCGCCGCCGCCTTCGAGCTGTCTGGACAGCATCATGTACTTGGCGAAGGCCTGTTCGACCTGCGTCACAACTTCCTCGGCCCGCGCGTGTTTGAGCGGGAAGTTGCGAATCTCAAGGCCCATGCTGTTCTGATCGAGCACGAGCGCCATTTCACTCATCTGTTTGTAAATGTGATCCGGCGCGCGGACAAAGATCTTCTTGGCCGCCTGATCGCCGATCACCACGATGCGCCCCGTCATCGACGCGACCTGGCGCGAGCCGCCGCCGCGACGCTGACCGCCTTCGAGTTCCGAACCGCCGATGCCACCGAACATCTGCGCTAGTTTGTCGGCGAGCTTTTCGGGATTGGCGATATTGACCGGGATTTCGCGCACGTCGAGCTTGGCGAGTTCGTCGAGCCGCTTGGCCGTCGCAAGGATTTCACGCCGCGCGTCGCCCGGCCCCCACACGATGATGGAATTGGACACGGGGTCCGCGGATACGCGGATGTCGGTGAGCGGCACATCCGACCCGCGCCGACCGCCGCCCCGCGAACCGCCGCCGTAAATCTCCTGCGCGGTGCCGGCGATCGCCGTCGCGTCGCCGTACTGGCAGACATACGTTTCGGCCTCGGACATCGCGCCTTCGATATCGACGGCGCGAATCTGCTCTTCGACGCGTGGCACGTCGCGCTCGCGACAGGAATAGACAATCGCGTTAATGCGGGCGTCGCCGGAGACCCAGACCGGGCCGATATCGCTCGGGCTGCCACCACGGCCGCGCGCGTCGCCACCGCCGCTGACATTCGCGAACAACTCGCTGAGCAATGGCAGGACGTCGCTGACCTTGGCGTTCTGCAGTTCAAAGCGGTTGACGACAATGACGCCGCCGGGCGTATCTTCGAGTTCCTTGATGGTGGCCTGAATCACGGCCATGACTTCGACCGGCGCGGACACGAGCAACGTGTTGGACTGGGCGTTGGGGACGATTTCCGTCGCTTCGATCTTGGCGGGTTCGAGGCCTTCGATCTTGACGGCGCGCGACTCCTCAACGTCCATGATCTGCGACCCGCCGCCGCGACTGCGGAGGTTATCCAGAGCGCGGGTGCTGCGACCGCCCTGGCGGCCGCCGAGACCGAGCGCGCCGTTTAGCGCGTCCGCGGCTTCTTCGGCGCCGATGTTCTCCAGCCGGAACAGGCGAATGATGACCTCGCCCGGCGGGATGTCGAGTTCGCGGAGAAGCGTGCGCACTTCCGGCAGCAGCGACGCCTGGCACTTAACGATCAAGTAGTTGTTGCCCGGATCGGTGGCGATGCGCAGGCCACTTCCGCCGCCCGCCCCCGCCGCGGCTTGCTGCTGTTGCTGCATCACCTGTTGGAGCATCTGCTGCTGTTGCTGCTGCTGGCGGTCGTCTTCGCCGCCCTTGTCGCCGCCCTGCTGATTGCGCTGATTGGGCAGTTGCGGGCGAACCTGCTGACGCGCGGCAGTGCGCTGGTTGAACATCATGTCGAGGATGCGCGAGGCGGTGTTCACATCGCCGTAGCGGAATTCGAAGATGCGAATGACTTCGCCTTCGTCGAGGTCTTCTTCAATGAGGTCGATCCTGTCTTCGAAATCGCGAACGGCCATCTCCGGGCCTTTGATCACAAATGTGCCGTCGGGCATAGCGACAACCTGAACGCGTCCGTCCGGGCTGGTCGGCGGGCTTGAGCCCTGCACCACGTCACCCGCATTTCGCCCTTCGTCGGCGGCCTGAAGGTCAGCGCCTGCCGCCGCCGGCCCACTGTGCCATGCCGCAAATCGGGCCAGATCATTGTCTCTTGAAGCTGCGGAAGAAGTGGGTCCGGCATTCGTTTTCTCTTCCTTCCGCGCGCCGGTTGGCTCAGTCCGAGCCCGCTTACGACGGATACGTTCAGGCACTTCGCCTTCGTCCCACAACGGTTCCACGATCGACGGTCCGGTCTCGCTCACACCGCCAGTGGGCAGGATGACGTCAATGTCCGGGCTGTTCTGCGCGGAGAGCACGTCAAGAAATTGCCGCTGGCTCGCCTTCGGCTTGAACGTCTTGATGACGTAGCTCATTGGCGTAGCCGCTTCGATCTTGCGAACCATCTTCTCGATACGTTCAAACTCGTGGGGGTAACAGATCACCTTGACCTGGTTGCCGGTCCACGTCGAATCGATCACAGGCCCGCCTTCGCTCTCCGGCGGGAACATGTCGGACACGTCATAAGCGATATCGAACGCGTCGCCGTTGACGATCTTGATGAAATACAACTCGCGATCGCCCAAACCGGTCGCGTCTTCGTCAGGAGCCTTGTCGAGTAGTTGCAGGTAGGTCTCGACCTGACGCATCATCTGCTTGTTCGCGGACACAAGCAGTTCGTTCTTCCACTCGTCCGCCGTAATGGAGACCGAATCCGCGTCAGCGCCTTTGAACGGCGCCATCTGCGACAGCAACTCCTCCATCTGCGGAGCGCGCTTGTACTTCAACGCGAAAATCTGGAACTCGGGGACGGCGTTACTGCGCGTGTCGAGTTCCTTGATGAGTTCGTAGAGTTTTTGAATCTCTTCCTTGCGGCCTGAGAGAATGATCGAGTTACTTCCCGTGTCCGCCACAACGCGAACGGATGAATCACCGCTGCTCCCGAAGCCGGGGAAGAACCCGCGGCCGCCGCGACCGCGACCGCCGAAAAAGCCGCTGAACCCGCCCGAGCCGGTCGTCTGGCGCACGGTGTCGGCGATTTCCTCGGCTGAGCCGTTTTCGATCTCGATGATCTGCGTGATTTCGCCTTCGGACTGCGTGTCCATCATCTTGACGAGATCGTCGGCGAGGTCCTGCAACTGCGGCGGCGCGAAGACGACGACGCGGTTGTTGTCGGAATCCGGCACGACGGACGTCGGAATGCCCTGTGCGCCGCCGCGGCGGCCGGCGGGCGACTCCATCGCTTTCGCGCGCAACATCTGATCGAGGCTTTGCGCGACGATCTCAGCCTTGGCGAACTTCAACTCATAACTGCGGGCCTCGGCCGTATCCGGCTTCTTCATCTCGATCTTGGTGATCATCGAA
Organism: Phycisphaerales bacterium; assembly: GCA_020427345.1. Lineage (GTDB taxonomy): Bacteria > Planctomycetota > Phycisphaerae > UBA1845 > Fen-1342 > DSPM01. The sequence goes on from JAGQOO010000001.1 coordinate 33,642, forward strand.
TCGATGAAGGGCAGATTCCGCGCGGGGGCCATGACGATCAGCGTATTCGTTGTCGGCTCGGCGAAGGCGCCGGGCTGCAACTGGCCACGCCGCTGCGTCTGCCCCATCGAGCGCAGGAAGAACTGCACCTGCATCGCGACCTGCGTCGCGTCGAGCACTTCCAGATCGTACGTCTTGATCTGAATGTTCTGCTCGTCCGGCTTGTCGATCATGTCGACGAGCGCCCGAATCTGCTCCAGCGAAGCCTCCGGCGCGCGGACGATCAGCGTGCCGTTCGCCGGGCGCACCTGCACGAGCTGATTTTCGCGCGTCTGACCGCGACGCGAAGCCCCGAAGATCTCATTGATCGTCTGCGAGACTTCCCACGGATCAGCGTTGACCAGCGGGATCGACACCCATGGCGTGTCATCCTGCGCGGCGCTGGCGTCGAGTTCGGCGACAAGGGCCTTGACCTCGTCCATCTTGGCCGCGGGCGCCTGCACAACCAGCGTCGAACCGCCGCCGACTGGATAAAACGCGTATTCGGTATTGGCCTTTTTGCCGGTTTGCCGCGAGTTGTATTTCCCGTTCAGGACGTTGATGAGCTCGTATGGGTTCATGATGTTGTGCAGCTCAACGGTATCGAGCAGGATCGACGTGTTGGCGGCGCGCTCGTCGAGCGCCTTCGCCCACGATTCGATATCGTTGAAATCTTCATCCGCGCCGGAAACGATGATCGAGTTGGTCATCGGCTCGGCGCTGATCTGCAACGTGCGTTTCGTGCGGATTTGCTCGCGGAGGACTTGCTGCAGCACATTGAAGACGTGCTGCGCATCGGCATTGGCCAGCTCGATCGTTCGAATCTGATTCGTCTTGGTCGCGGTCTGATCGAGTTCCTGAATCAACTCCTCGGCCATCGACATCGCGTAGCGCGGCGCGTTGACGAGCACGTTGTTCAACCGTGTATCGACGCTGACGTTGATCAGACTCGCCGCGGCACGACCGCGCGTATACCCCACGCGGACGTTCAGCTGGTTACGCAACTGATCGGCGACGTATGCGGCTTCAGCGTTATCAATGTGGAAGTTGCGGCGGATCGGCTCAACGTCTTCGGACTTGGCGACAAACTCGTTGACGAGGCGCTCGATTTCGGGGAACTCGTCGCGCGGCGCGCTGACAATCAGCGTGCCGGTCGTCGCGTCAGACGACACAACGCGGCGGAGCTTATCCGGACGAGCCGGGGCATTGCCGAGCACGCGCTCCAGATTGCGGGCCAGGTCGCTGACGTCCATACCCGCGACCGCAAAGGTCTTCACCTCGACCGGCGTCTCGGGCGCGCCCTTTGACTCTACGTCGTACTGGGACAGCAGCGAGAGCCCCATCTGCACCGCGACCTGCGGGGCGTTGAGGATCACGCGATTGGTGCGGTCGTCGCCGGTAACGCGAATCAGCCGGGCAACGGTTGATCCGAATTGACGCTCAACGGCGGGCGTCAGCTGATCGCGCAGCCAGTTCGCCGCGTCATTCGCGTTCGCGTGCTCGAGTGTTCGGAACTCGATCTGCTGTTCGATTTCCTCGCCGATCGCCTGATACTCGGTCAAGAGTCGCTCCGCCTCGGCGAGCGTCGATCGGCTGGCGGTGACGAGGATGGTCTCGGTGGTCGGGTCGGCCTCAAAGCGGGCGACGACATTCGGCTGCTGCCGCGACTGCTCGCGGAAGGCGTTATTCAGGCGGCTCGCGATCGAACTAACGCTCTGCCCCTGCCCGGGCAGGCGGATGGTCTTGATGACAATGTCCTGACCGGCGGGATCGTCGAGTTTGGCGATCAGCGCTTCGATGGCGGGGAACTTGTCCACCGGCGCCTCGACGACCAATTGCGGACCGGAGTCGAACGCCTGGACGCGCGAGTCGGACGCGCCGCGATTGCGACCACGACCGCCGCCGCCGCCACCGTGCAGGCTCATGATGGCGCTGGCGACTTCGCGCGGGTTGCTGAACTTGGGCGTGTAGTAGCGCGTTTCGGGCTGCTGCTCGGCGACGCGCTGTTCGTAGTCGGTCACGAACGCGCGCACTTCGTCAACCGTGCTTGTATTCGCGCGGATGATCAGCGAGTTTGTCGCGGGCTCGGCCTCGATGCTCGGACCGGAGCCGCCGCCCTGACCGCGCCTTCGGCCGCGCGCGTCTTCGGGCAGCAACATCTGGGCGTACTGTGCGACTTCGGCGGCGTCCGCATAGGCCAGGGGAATAATGACCAGCGGAGCGCCGTCAGGCTCGACATCGAGTTGCTGTACCAGCGATATCATTTCGTCGATGGCGGGCTGAACGGCGCGGACCATGATGTCGCCGTTCTCGGTCACTGTGATTTCGGAATTCGAACGACCGAGCGTCGGGTGCTGATATTGGCGGAAAAACCGTTCGAGCGTATCCGCGATCGACTGGGCGTTGCCCTTTTCGATCTGGAACGTGTGCGTCACGGGCATGTCGCTGACGGCTTTGGCGTCGAGGTCACGGATCACCGGCTCGACATCCTCGGTCCATTCATCATCCGTGCACACCACGATGAGCAAACCGGCTTCGTCCAGCGGAATGACCTGCGACGTCGGCGCAGCTTTGGAAGGCGCTCGGCGTCCACCGCGACCGCGCGGCGCCGCGCTGCCCGCATTTCCCGACAGAATCGGGTTGATCACCTGAGCCACACGGCTAGGCGTGACGTTGACCAGTTCGACGACATGCCGGTTCTGTCGCTGATCTTCGGGGATTTCGATATCGAGATCGCGGATGACCTCGGCGACGCGGGTCATGTCCTCGCGATCGGCGACAACATGCAGCGCGTTCTGACGCGTATCGGCGACAATCGAGGGGCCGCGCGCTCCGCCGCCGCGCGCCCGTTGCGGCGCGGCGCCCTGGACAATCTGCTGTACCAGCGGCTCGATCTCGGTCGCGTCAGCGTACTTGAGTTCGAACGTCTGAACGTTGCTGGCGACTGGCTGGTCGATGCCTTCGAGCAACTCGTCGACGCGCTTGTGGCCGTCGTCCGTCGCATAAACGACGATCGCGTTACGGCGGGCGTCGGGGACGATGCGCACCGTCTTCTTGGCCTTTTCGAAAACGTCTTCGACGATAATGTCTTCGGGGTTGGCCTGATTCTGCTGCGCCGGCTGGTTCGGCTGACGCCTTACGGTGCGACCGCGCTGCGGAACCGGGCGTCCGGGCGTGCGAGACTCGCCCTGCTCCTGCTCGAAAATCTGGTTCAGCAGGTTGGCCACTTCTTCGGCGTCGGCGTATTGGATGACCTTGACCTTGGTCGTGAACTCGCCGATCTCGGGTTTCACGTCCACCTGCTCGATGAACGATTCAACTTCTTTCAATTCTTCAGGCGTGCCCTTGGCGATAATGCTGTTTGTTCGCGTGTCGGCGATGATCTTGAGCGTGTCAAAGCTCTCCTGGTCCATCTGCTGCGCGGCGGGTTGCGGCTGGCTGCGCTGCGTCGTGGCGCGCGTGCGGAATCGCGACACGGGCGAATTCAGTTCGAAGAAATCGCGCAGCATGCCTTCGATCACCTGCGCGTTGGTCTGGATCTTGAAAATCTTCGTGTTACGCGGGTCGTAGAACTCGTCCTTCAGCACGTCCAGCAACTGCATGAACCGCTCGACATCCATCGCGAACCCGTTGATGCGAATCTTGTTCGCCTCGCCGACGACGACGGGCAGCGCGCGATCCGGCATGCTCGGGGCGATCAGGTCGCGCACATCTTCGGCGCGGCGGTCTTTGATCTGAATCAGCACAGAAACGAACTGCAACGGGCGCAGGTTCGCCGCCCGGAATGCCTCGATGCCGTCATAAATCTGCGTCGTCTCGAGGAATTTCGGAATATCCCCTTCGCGAAGCACGTACGTAAACCGCTCATCGGAGTACAGGAAATACCCCTGCATCAGCAGCAGGTAGTTCAACTCCTCAACAGCCTCTTCCTGCGTGAAGCGCTCCGTCGTTGTGTAGGTCAGGTCGCCGCCGATGATCGCATCCTCGGCGCCGAGCGCCGGTTTGCCGATACGCTCGATGAAGTACGCGATCACGTCCTCAAACGGCATTCCGTCAAACGCAAACCACTCGGTGCGACCATCCTCAGTGGGCGGCCGCGTGATCTGCACGTCCGGGGATTCGATCAACCGCGCAGAGTCCGTCAGACCGCCTTCGCCGATCTCCGGCTGTGCTTCACCGGCCGGATGAGTGGCGCGGTTGGGGCGGCGCGGCGATGTTCGCGTCGGCCGCTCCGGCGTCGGCTTGACCGGCTGCTTGTCACGTCCGCGATCGCGCGCGGTGCGCGGGGTTTGGCGTTCCGGCTTCTGGATCGGATCAATCCCGGGGTCGATCTCCGGCTGCCCGGTCGGCTGCTCCTCAACTACGGGCGGTTCGGCGGGCGGGTCCTGCCCCGGCTCGACTACCGGCTGATCCTCGACCGGCTCGCCAGTCCCCTGCGACGCGTTGGGTTCGCCGGCGGGTGGCGGTGGCTCGTCAACCGGCTCCGTGGTCGGCGGCTCAATGTCAAGCCCCTCATCCGGAACGGCGGGCGAATCCCCGGTGTCCGGCACGGGTTGGGGGGCGACCGTCGGGGACTGTCGCCGACCTCGAGGCGCCGTCCGGGGGATCGTCGGATCCTCGGGATCGCCGGGGCGGATCTGCTGCTCGCCCTCAGCCTGGGCGGAGCCACTGTCGGCCAGATCACGCCGTCGAGCCTCTTCGCGGGCCTCGTTGGCGGCCCGAACTTTGTTCGCTGCTTCCGGGCGCACCTTCGACTTTTCGGCCGCGGCCGTGCCGGGCCGCGGGCGCGGTTTGGTGACGTCCGCCGTATTGATCGGCTTGACCGGGTTGGCCCGACCTTCCTTAGCTGGATCGCCATCGTCATCAGACAGGCGCGTGGGGTTCTGCTTGTTTGTCTTGCGCGGCGGACGCTTCGATGGCGCCTTGGCGGGCTCCACGGGCTTGGCGGGGTCGGTCTTCGCCTCGTCGGCGGGCTTGGCCTCGGGCTTGGACTTGTCGTCGGCAGGTTTGTCTTCGACCGGTTTTTCCGGCTTGACGGGCTCAGCGCCCTTGGGCGGGTCGGCGGGCGGCTTGTCCTGACTGACCACGATTCCGGCCGCCAGCCATGCGCCGAGGATCAGGACGATCGGACCCACTACCGTTCTACGCTGTTGAGAAACCGACATGCGTTTTCCTCTTGCCGCCGACGGTTGGACCGCCGGATGATGATGCGAAAGTCAATGTCGATGGCAGCCGCCGGTCGCGTCGGCGGTCGCAGGCTTATACCGATGTCGCCGCGCTCAGATTGCGTCCGCGCCGAAGTCGCGCGCTCAGTCGCGACAAGCGCATCGGGCACGGGGCTTATGTATCGGGGCAGTTCGGCTCCGGCTGCGACGCCTCGCCGGAAAGCTCCCCTGTCGCGTCGTCCGGACGCTCTTCGGGCGAATCATCCGAATGGGCCCTGGACGGCTGGTTCCCGAACCGCGCCGCTCGGTATTCCGAGATCGCGGCAAGTTGCCGCGGATCGTCGGCGCTGAGTTCCTCGCGATCCGCCCACGTGGCGCCCAGCGGGTAGAAATAATACCGCCTCGGCGCCGGCTCCGACACTTGCACGATCAGCCCGCTCGGGTGAACGAAAACAAGGCGGCCGTCGTCAAACTCCGCGCTTTCCGCGTACTTCTGCGGCGGCAGATCCAGCCGTCCGTCATCAATCACATACGCCGTGTAATGACCATGCATCGAACTGACGCCCGCGAGACGCTTCTGGTCGGCGTCGCGGCGACGGTTGACGGGCGGCGGAGGAGGAGGCGGAGTTGTGTCCTGAGTGACTTCCGGTTCTTTGTGCGTGGGCGGTGGTGGCGGCGGCGGAGGCGGTGGCACATACGACGCGAAGATGTTCTGCTTCCGCAGCGTCATGAACTGCTGCTCTGAAATCAGCGGCTCCTCGCGGCGGGCATGCAAGTTGTCGATCGGCTCGCGCGTGATGCCCTTTACGTCATCCGGCAGGATGAGCGCTTCGATCTTGATGGTGACGTCCAGATCCGGGCCGGCCGGCGATCGCTCCGGCTGGTTCTTCCGCTTGTTCTTGGAGGCCGGCTGCACTTTCGAAGCCAGGTCGAGCGATGTGATCTTGACCAGGTACTGCCGGCTATATAGCGCGTCGATAAACTCAATCGTCTTGTCGTAGTTCGCGGTAAACCCGATATCAATCGGCAGCTCGACGAACCCCTTGCGATAGTCGGCCGGGCGCTTTTCCCCTTTTTGCGAAACCCTCGCCCCGCGAATCCCCATGTCTTCCAGCAACTGGTTGATGTCCCGCCGAAACTCGTTCATGGCCTGGCCGGGATCATCGCCGATCGTCTGATTGACCATCGCCGCCCAAGCCTTCTTGAGTTGTTTTTCACCACCTGTGATTTGCTCGAGTCTCGCCTTGTCAGAGGTGAGGTCAGTGATTTCCTGATCCATGTTGCGCAGCGGCGTGACGACGCCGCGCTGCACGACCTGCCACACACCAAGCACGATCACCATGCCGCCGGCGACAATCATCAGGAGTTTTTCTCGCGGAATCGCGTTCATCAGCGTTGATACTCCGGGCTATGTGTTGCGCAGGTGCGCTCGTCGTTCTTTCTCGCGCTGATCCGCCTTATCAATCCAATCGCGGACTTCCACGATGTCGATTGTCACGGTCATCCGGCGCTGGAACTTCGCGTCGCTGGTCGCGCTCTGTTGTGCGTCACCGGCCTTGGCGCGATACAGGGGCTTTCCCTTGTCATCCATCAGCCGGCCGATCGCCTGCACCAGATTCAGCACGGTCGCCTGATCTTTGGCGTCGAGTTCGACTGTAATGGAGCCGTTATCCCTGGCGGTGAACTTCAATGCGAGCAGCGACTCCCTTGGCGTGCCGACCTGTCCGATCTCGTCAATCACCTGCGCGATCTGCGCTTGATGCCTGAGCCAGAGCGTGTCGATGCGCTCTTTGTCCCAGTCCTGCGCCTCCATCACGCGGACATCCAGCGCGCGGGCGGCCTTGGCCTCGTCGCGCAGCGTCGAGATGTCTTCCTTGAGCGTGTCGATCCGCTGTGAGCGCCCCCGAAACTCCGTTACCGTCCAGGCGATTAGCGCGACGGCGACAACCGCCGCCGCCAGGCCGGCCAGCCGCGTGCGTTTGATCAGCTCGGCGCGCGGCGGGATCGGTCGCTTGGGGTTCAGGAAGTCGAGTTCGAGGAGGCCCTCGCGGCTGAGCCCCCAGGCGAGGCCGAGCGTGGCTGAGAACGCTCGCAGTTTGATCGCGTCGTTTTCCGGCGCGCTGAGCACGGTTGTCGGGTCGTAGAAGTTGGTCGGCGTTTCAAACCGCGCTTCGACCGCCTCCAGCAGCCCCGCCTCGATGCCCGTTCCGCCGGCAATGATGATCTGATCGATGTGGCCATCGACCTCGCCGGCGCGATACGCCTGCAGCGTGCGCGTGATTTCCAGCATCAGATCGCGCACGGAGCCGGCTTCAAACTCGTCGGAGAGTTCGCGGTCGGTCAGTTCCGCCTTGGACGAGACGCGGCTGTCTTCCATCACCAGTTCGCCGAACTGGAACGGCACGCCGACGTTCGCCGAGCGCGAGAACGCGAGGCGCTCGTTGCGAACCACGTCGATCTCGGTCATCGTCGGGCCGACATCCACTAACAGAACCGTGCGATCGCGCATCGCCGGCAGATGCCGCACGGCGACCATGTTCGCGTAAGGGCGCAGGCCGATCCGCGCCGGCGTCAGACCCGCCGCCGCGCAAGTGCGTTTGATATGCTCGAGCGCGTCCTTGCGCACCGCGGCCAGCAGCACCTGCGTCACTTTCTTGTCTTCGGTCTCGAAAATCGCGTAGTCGATTTCCGCGTCATCCAGCGGAAACGGCAGTTCCTTCATCGCCTGAAATCGCACCGCCGCCGCGACTTCGCCGAGCGGTGTCGGGGGCAGTGTCAGCCGGTTAATCACAACGCGATCGCGCGGGACATCGACAATCACGCGGCGATGGCTGAGGTTCCGGCGTTCGAGCGAGCGCTTGATGAAATCGCCCATGCTCTCCGGGTTTTCGGTGTCGACATTCGCCGGCAGTCGTACTGAATGGGCGTCTTCCAGCGAGATATCGCCCCGGCCGATCTTCGCGACGAGCATGCGCAGCGAGCGTTTGTCCCAGTCGAGACACAGCACTTTGCGCGGCAGCTTGATCAAAACGGCGCTCCCTGTTTACTGCGGCATTTCCAGTTGAAGCGTGTCGTCATCCAGCGGCCACGCCAGCCCCAACTGCGTCAACTCGCGATGATATCGGATTTGCGGCAACGGGCCGATCATCTCGAAGATCCACTCGAACCGGCGCGAGATCTTCGTATGATCCGCGTATCCGACGCACTCCACATGAAACTGATACGCCTTTGTAGTGGCCAGGGGCGCAAACTGCTGGAAGGTCGGCACGCTGACGACGCCGGCCGTGACCGGCCAGGCGACGGTGCGAAGGGCCTGCGGGTCGTTTTCGCGAAGGTCATTGCGCGTGGCAATCATCGCGGCGACGATCTCGTCATTCACGCCGGGCAATAAACGCAGAATCCGAGCCGGAGCCACGTTGATATTGATCCGACCCGGAATCAGCCCCTGCTGCTGCGCCGGCGGAACAACAGTAAACCGGTCCATCAGAAACGGCAGCTCTTCGAGCGTGATTGGGCTGCCGGCGAGCGCCCCGCCGGGCGCAGGCGTGTTGCTTTCTGACTCGGTCGGCGGCGCGCCGGCGCCGGCATACAAGTCCGCCGGGCTTCGGAGCGACTGCACCGTCTGCTGGTCAAGCGCGCTGATGAACGCCAATGACGCTTGGCTCAGCGGGACTTCATTCGGCACGCGGTTCGGATCCTCGTCCTTGCGCTTCTGCCAATCCGCCATGCCGGTTTGAATCGCCGCCGCGCCGCCGTTGATATTGATCCGGCGTTGATTGTCCGTCGCCACCTCGGGCTCGCCCGACCACACTGTGAGAAATGGCGCGATGCCGGGATTCAGAATCCCGTCGGCGTTGTCATAGAACGGAAAACTCGCGTCGCCATCGTCCTCGTTCTGGTCGAGGATGCCATTGCGGTTGACGTCTTCGCCATACAGGATCGCGGCGGTCACGTTCTTGACGAGCAGCAGTTCCTCAACGGTGTCAAACGGCCCGTTCTTGACGGCGTACGGCGGCTCAAGCGTGCTGTAGTATTCCGTTTCGGCGCCGTTTGCCCGCGCCTCATCGTCGTCGTCGCGCCAGTCGAGGATGGCGTCGATAATCTGCTCGACGTTGTCGATCTGGAGGTCCGTGAGGATTGGCGTGATCAACGCCGCGATCTGCTCGTCGCTGGCGACATTAATGTTCAACTTGGCGGATTCCGGCGTTGGACCGAAACGAATAAAACGCTGATCGGTCGACGTCGCCATGTCGTAGGCCGCCGCGACGATCGAATAGCGCCAGGCCCGGACGATCGGATCGCCCGACTGAAACATATCGAGGCGCGACCCGAGTTCGCGGACCGGGTCGGATTGGCGATCGTAGCTTTCCGCCCAGACCAGGCCGTGATGGAACAAATCCGGGCGATGCCACCAGACGGACGGATCGTCGCGCTTCCAGCGCAACAGCGCGATCAGTTCCTGATAGCCGGACTCCGCCGCCAGCTTCGCCTGCTGCATATCGTTGGCCGCATAGCCGCCCTGCATCTCGGCGCGAACGAAGAAGAGGAACCCGCCCAAGGTGACAATCAGCAACCCGATCACGACCAGCGTGACCGGCAAAATGAACGCCCGGCGGCGGCAATTCGCAAGTCGCGACATCACGGCGCCGCCTCCTCGCCCGTCAGGCCGAGTTGCTCGATCACCTGCTGACTGACGCGCTGCATGCGATTGCGGAAAAAGCGATCAGCCGCGGGGATACGCACGACAATGCTGTAGCGATCAGAATGCTCTTGCGCGTCGCCGAGCGCATATTCCGGCTGATCGATCGGATACTCGTCGAGATCGCGGTCCTCGAGGTCGTCAGTCGTCAACGGGTTGTAGCCGAGGGTCACCTGCACCAGCTGCGGCAGGGTATTGCCCGTATTGGTCTGATCGACAGCCGAGTTCCAGTCCGTCGTCCACTCGACTCCGTCGAAATAGCGGAACTCAAGGTACTTGAACTCGTTGCTCCACAGATCCACGCGGATCTGTAAAGGGTCGTCGTCGTTGATAATCGTCTGGCCGAGCGTCTTCTTCTCCGTGCGAATAATTCCCCCGACCAGCGGCTCGCCATTTTCATCGCGGTCATCGGGATCAACCCACACTTCGTAGTGGACAAGTCGAACATCATGCTGGGCTTGCGGCGGCTCGTCGGATTCGCGCAGGAAGGTGTACTGATGGTCGGCAGGCAGCGCAGTCGTCAGAAACGTAATCGTGCGGCGCGTGCCGATCATGCGCACGTCGCCGGTGCCGCCCTGACTGTTCGGGTCCTCTGCCGCGGCGGATTCCTCGTCGGTCGTGGCGAGCACAGCCGGGAAGTGCAGAGCGTCCATGCCGACGCACCCGATCAGTTCGGTTTCAAAGTTGGCGAGGACCTGGCGCGCCAGGGCGGTCTTGTCGGCTTGCTCGCTGAGCTGCTGTCGGACATCGATCGCCTGCCAGAAGAACGTCAGCAGGACAGTCAACATCAGCACCATCAGCGTAATGGCGATGAGCGCTTCGAGCAGGGTGACCGCTCGGCGTTGATAGCGACAGGCCGCGGCGCGCATGGGCCGACATTGTCCGCGGCGCGGCCCCTTCATCACTCGCCCCCGGAAACCCCGGCCTTGCCGCCGCCGTTGCGCGCTCGACCGCCGCCGGGCGAGCGATCACCGCGACGGGTGATGTCTGTCCCGTCGCGCGGCGGCGCGCCACCGTTCTGGTTCATCATGCTGATGAGTTCCTGAATCGTAGCGTCGTCGAACTTGCCGCTGCCGCGCAGGAGTTCGATGGCGGCAGACTGCTCCGCCGTAAGCGGAGGGCCGTTGTTGTTCCCGCCACCGGCGCCAGCGCCGTTCTGGCCACCGCGCCCCCCCGTTTGCCCCCCGCCGCCAAAGGCGCCACCCAAATCACCGAGGGCGCCGGGGTCGAAGCCATCAAGCGGATTGCCGTCTGCGCCCCCCGCTCCACCCGCCCCACCGGCCATGACGCCGGAGCCGAGCGTCTGGAACAACTGAAGCAGCGCCGGATTGGCGGCGACCATGGCGATGAGTTCCGCCGGATCGCGCGGAAGGGCCTGCACGAATTCCTGTGGGTCGAACGACGCGGGATCAAGCCCGAATTGTTCGGTCAGGCCGGCGAAGAACTCCAATTCGGATTCCGTTGCGCCGAAATCCTCCGCCATGTCGATGCGGCCCTCCTCCTCGGCCGCCTGCAGCATGTGCAGCTCGCGCACAACCGCGGCTCCATCGATCGAATCGAGTTTGTCGCGGTCGGTTTGCCGCAGCACTTCAATCGACACCACGCGCAGGCCGTTATCGATGTTCTCCGGATCGACCGGGGCCTCGGTGCGACGCCAGAAGAACCCGCGATTGGCATCGCCGAAGCGGCCCGACCAGACCTTGGCGTCGCCATCGGTCGTAATCTCGGGTTCAACTTCGAGGAAGAAGTTCGCGCGATCCACGTCCAAGCGCGCCATCAGCCGATCGGCGATCTGCGACGCGCGGGATTGCTCCTCGGTCGCTTCGATCATGCGCACACCGCTGATGAGCTGCGCGCCGAGCAGGCCCAGCGCTGTGACCATGATCGTCAGGGCGACGATCACCTCCAGCAGCAGAACGGCGCGGCGATTCAACGCGATTGAGTTATCTGCGCGGCGCATCGAGGGGCTCCACTTCGTTCGGCTCCACATCCAGCGGCGACGGACGGTCAAACTCGTCCGGGTCAAGCTTGTCGGCGTCCTCAAACGTCACACGGCCAAGTCGGCCATCTAGCGTCATCCGGATGCCGCGGCCTTCCTGATCACGCAGCACCCACCGCGCCGAGTTGCTTCGGCCATCCGGCTGAAACTGAATGATGTGCTTGAGGTCAAGCTCATCAATCGGCGTCGGCTCCGGCTCCAGATCGTCGAACGGGATAATGTCATCCTCGATCTGCACCGGCGGCGGACCATCCGGCAGCGGCGATATCTCCGCCACCCAAACCCCGTCCAGCAGCACAGAGCCGCGGGCCCAGTCCGTGTTGATCGGCACAAAACGATCCGGCGCGAGCACGGGGTCCTGCTGCACGGACACGCGTATGACGCCGTCACGCCGAAAGATCAGCCGATGAGCGCGTGTGTCGGTCATGCTCCGCGCGCGGAGCATGGCGATCATCGACTTGACCTTCGAAACGCTCAGCGGCAAGCGCTCGCCCTGTGCCGTGCCGAAAAACACGGGCCAGGAGAACGCCGCCATGACGCCGATCAGCACGATCACGAGCAGCAGTTCAACGAGCGTAAACGCTCGACGCCTGCGGGCGCGCGGGAAGCACTGGCGAGTCGGCGGCGACATCATTCGCAACTCAGGAGGAGCGTGAGTTACGCATCCTTCCAGTTATTGATGTCGTCGTCGGTTCCCGCCTGACCATCCGGACCGGGGCTGGACAGGTCAAAACTGTCCTCGTTGTACTGCCCCGGGCATTCGTACTCGTAATCGTGCCCCCATGCGTCCTTCAGGTCGGCGGCGTTCTTGATGTACGGGCCACGCCACTTCGCCTGGGCTTCCTCATCGTCCGGCTGCTCGACCAGCGCCATCAGGCCGTTTTCCGAGGACAGCGGATAGTGCGTCATGTGCATGCGGTACAGGTCCAGCGCCCCGTTGAACCCGGTCTTCACAGCCGCCTTGGTCAAGTCCTGGCGCGCGCCCTTGTCCGCGCCGAAGAACTGCGGCACGACGATGGCGGCGAGAATGCCGATGATCACGATCACCATCAGCACTTCGAGCAGCGTGAACGCGCGACGTACGATTCGATTCCGCTTCTGATTCATTGTTGAGTGTCTCCAAAACGGTTGTTTCAGCAGGCCGTTCATATCCCTATTTGAACCCACTGGTCGACATCTTCAAGATCGGCACCAGCAGGGCGATCGCGATAAACAACACCATAAACCCGAGCATCATCAGCATCAGCGGCTCAAGCAAACGCACAAACAGATCGATCTGCCGCGCCGTGCGCTGCTCCTGCGTATTCGCGATTTCCAGCAACACCTTTTCAAGCGTGTTACTTTCTTCCGCCACCGCCAACATATCTACCATCGCCGGCGGAAAGAGGTTGCTCTCACCCAGCGGATGTGTCAGCGACTCGCCCTGGCGAACGCTCTCGGCGGCCTCCTCAATCGTGTCGGCCAGCAACTGGTTGCCGGCCGATTCCTTCGCGACCTTCAGCGATTGCAGGATCGGAATGCCGTTCGCCAGCAGCGTGCCAAAGATACGGCAAAACCGGCACAGCGCCACCATCGTAAAAATCCGGCCCACGCCCGGCGTCTTCAACTGCAGGAACGACCACGTTTGTCGCCCGGGCTCGCTTTGAAAGAAAATCGTCAGGCCGACCACGGTGATAAATACGATCCCGATCAACGTCAGATACTGCGTCGCGAGAAAGTCGCTGACGCCGAATACGACGATCGTCGGAAGGGAGAGCTGCTGGCTCTCAATCAGCGGTCGCACTTTCGGAACGACATATGACATGATAAACGTCACCGCCCCGACACCGACCGTCATCAGCACGAGCGGATAGATCATCGAGCCGAGGAATTTATTTCGAAGCTCATCCTGCCGCGCAACGAACTCCGACAATCGCGTCAGGACGTCTTCCATGAAGCCGCCCTTCTCGCCCGCGCGCACCATGGCCACGTGCAACCGCGGAAACGCGTTCGGGTGTTTTTCCATCGCGTCCGCCAGCGTGTCGCCGCCGGCCACATCATCATGGACTTCAATGAGCACCCGCGCCAAAGACGCGTTCGAACTCTGCCGCGCCAACACATTCAACCCGCGCAGCAGCGGAACACCCGCGCGCAGCAGGTCCGCCAACTGTTCGTAGGTCACGCCGATGGCGGACTTGTTAACGCGCCGCGCCTTGCCCGTCAGCACCGAGGCGCCCGTCGCTTCGACCTCGCGGAGCTCGATCGGGGCGAGCGTCCGCTCGTCCAGAATGCGCGTAGCGGCCATTTCCGTGTCCGCCACAAGCGTGCCGGTTACGGCTTGTCCGTCCGAACTTCTGGCTTTGAACGCGAACGTCGGCATACGACGCGCAGACTCCTCTCGTCGCGCCGACCACCCGACGCGAACCCTTATACCCTGTGCCGGCCGGCCGGATGCGAAGCGCAACCCCATACGCAGCGGCGGGTTTATGAGACGCCCGCCGGGCATTCCGGCCAGTGGCCTTTCAGCCACAACCTTGTGATTTTACGCGGTTTGGGTACATTGTGACAGCAACCAGCCGGACCGCTTCGCCCGCCCAGCGCGGCCGTGTTTCCCAGGGGGGCCGTACGAAGGGTCCGAAACCTCCGAACGGAGTCTGACATGGCGAACCCGGATCGCCCCGCCGGTAGCGAATCCTTCGCGGATTTGACTCTCGCAGAACCGATGATCGCGGCCCTCGCCGCCCAAGGCATCGACGAGCCCACCGACTTCCAACGTCAGGTGATGCCGCTGATGTTCGAGCGCAGGGACATCCTGGCCCAGACGACCACCGGCGCCGGCAAGTCCGCCGCCTACCTGCTGCCCCTCTTGCAGTCCCTGCAAGCCGACGCGGGAATGCAGGCCGTCATCATCGCCCCGACACCGTCACTCGCCCGTCAATTGCATCGCAAGGCCGGCCGTTTCCGTGACGCCTGCGCCGTGCGCGCGTGGATCGCCACCGGAAGCCGCGATGACGACGAGGCCGAGGACAACCGCCCCGCGCAGGTGCTCATCGCGACCGAACGCGGCGTGCGCGACCTGCGCGCCGAAGGTCGGTTTGACGCCAGCGCATTGAAGTCGATCATCATCGACGAGGCCGATGTTGTGCTCGATTCCACGCGCGGCGATATTCACGCGATGCTCGGCGGCCTCGAAGCCGAATATCAGCTCGTCGTCATTGCCGGTCTGATCGACGACAACGTCAGCGACCTGTCCGAGGAGTTTCAGCGCGATCCAGTGCGGATCGAAATCGCGGCGGACAACACGCCGTACAAAGCCGCTTCGCAGCGGGCCTTTGATGTGCATGATGACGATGATCGCCTCGATGTGCTCGTCGGATGGTTGCAGCACGAGAAGCCGCCCCTCGCGGTCGTCTTCACCAACAACAAGCAGCACGAGCGCACGGTCGTAGAGGCGCTGCGCCGGGCCCGCATCGGCGTGCGCGGCATCGACGAGCCGCATCGTCGGCGTGGTCGTTCGGGCGGCGGCGATCGGCGTGGCCCGCGGACGGCGGATGTCGTCGTTTGCGCCGATCCGACGCCAATTCGGGTCTCCACCATGCCGGTTTCGCACGTCGTGCATTTTGAGCTACCCGACAATCCCGCCGAGTATCGTGCGCGACTCGACCGCTGCCTGCGCCTCAAGCGCGACGGGTTCAGTGTCGCACTGCTGACACCCGAAGACGCCGACCGGCGCGCCAAGATCGAAGCCGAACGCGGCGCCGCGCTAGAGACGCGCGAAACGCCCGAGCCGAGCGGCGAGTGGCGCGCAAACGACCTGCCACCCGATCCCAACGATCGCCGCCAGGGCCGCGGCGGCCCGGGACGGCGCGACAACCGCGGCGGCGGCGGACGCGGTGGTCCCGGACGCGGTGGACCTGGCGGAAGAGGTGGAGGCGGTCGCGGTGGCGACGGTCGCCGCAGAGACGGCAACCGCGGAGGCGGCGGCGGACGCGATCAGGGCTCATCCAACCAGGGTGGCCAGCCCGGCGTGCAGGAAGCCAAACCGGCAACGCCGCCCCCGGTCCGTCGCGATGAAGAACTCGACTCGCGCGGCGTCCCGCCGGCCAAGCGAACGCTCGGCAGTCGCTTTGCGCCGAAGCGGAAGCGCCGCTAGGCGCACGAGCGCCGCGACGGCAAGCGCTACCGACGGCATGCGCAACGGCCGTGTGCCACTGCTCTTGAGCAGTGGCGCCTTTGGCGCAATCCGCCAACCCAGGCCAGCCGCTCCACGGCCAGATGGCCGTGGCACACGCTAAACTTGTCCCTGTTCCAGGCCCACTCCGCAACAGGAGCCGAGCATGACGCTCTGTCCCCACTGGCGCGTCCGGTTGTTCCGCATTGCCGCGCTCGCGCTCGCCGCTACTCAACCCGCGATCGCCGATGAGCCCGTTACGCTCAACTCCCCAACCGGCGAACTCGCGTTTCGCTACACCGACCTTGCAGGAAACGCACAAACCGCCTCCTTCGGCCCGCTGTTCGTGGACGACGAGCCTCTCATGCAATACGCGCTTAACGCTTCTCTCACCTGGCGATCCGGCCCGGCCCGCTTCGCGATCGAACCAGTCAGCGATCGCGCCGTGGCAACTCACTGGACGCTCGACGCGCCGCGCCGGTTGCGCCTCAAAATCCACGGCACGCATGCCAGCTTCGGCGGCGGCGAGCGGTTTACGATGCTCAACCTGCAGGGCCACATCCTCGACATGGTCAGCACCGACCACCCCGAAGCCAAAGGCGGCGCGTCATACAAACCCGTGCCGTTCTACATGAGCAGCGCCGGATACGGCGTGTGGATCGACTCATTCTCGCCCGGCCGCATCGAATTCAACGCGAGTGATCGCTTCGCGGTCACGCTCGAATACAACACGAACGACCTGCGCATCGTCCTGATACGGGGCCCGACATTCGCGGCGATTCTCGACGAATTCACGCGACTCAGCGGCCGCCCGCGCGTACCGCCCGATTGGGCCTTTGGCGTCTGGAAAAGCCGCGACGTGCACCGCAACGCCGCCGATGTGCTCGAAGACATCGAGTCGCTCCGCAAACACGACATCCCGGCGTCCGTGCTCGTGATCGATAGTCCGTGGGAAACCGGCTACAACGATTTCGAACTCAACCGCGAGCAGTTCAATGACCCTGACGCGCTGTTTGCGCGCGTCCGCCGCCTCGGCTTCTATCCATGCTTCTGGCTGACCCCGTTTATCAACAACGACAATCGCCAGGACATGACGGGTATCGTCTCCGGCGCGACATCCACGTTCGCCGAAGCCGCGCAGCGCGGGTACTTCGTGAAAGACGCCGACGGCAACCCCGTCATTACCGAATGGTGGAAAGGCCGCGGCGCGCTGATCGACTTCACCAACCCAGACGCGACCAATTGGTGGCAGACGCAGGTCGCCAAAATCCGCCAATGGGGCGGACACGCCATCAAATGCGACGACGGCGAAGGCAACTTCATCAAGTCCGCGCGCTTCGCCGACGGATCATCCGCCGACGAGATGCGCAACCGCTACAGCATGCTCTATCTCGCCGCCACGCGCGCGTTTCTCGATGAATCCCTCGACGGCGACGGCGTCATCATCGGCCGCAGCGGCTTCACCGGCATGCACCAATACGCGATGGGCTGGGCCGGCGACAACGCGTCGGACTGGACGTTTGAAAACGGCTTGCCGACGGCGATCATCGCCGCGCAGACCGCCTCGCTCTCGGGTCAGCCGTTCTGCGGCAGCGACATCGCCGGCTATTTCGGCAAGCCGCCGAAAGAGCTGTTCATCCGCTGGACGCAGTTCAGCTGCTTCGCGCCGCTGATGATGGTGCACATGACATCGAATCTCGGGCCGTGGGATTTCGACGAGCAGACGCTCGCGATTTTCCGCGATTACGCGAAGCTGCACACGCGCCTGTTCCCGTACATGCGCGACGCGGCGCGATTCGCGGCGGAAACCGGCATGTCGCTGATCCGCCCGATGCCGCTCGCGTTTCAGGACGAATCCGACGCATGGCCGCACACGTTCCAGTTCATGTTCGGCCGCGACCTGCTCGTCGCGCCGCTCTATCAACCCGGCACGCAGCGGAGCGTGTATCTGCCAAAAGGCGATTGGATCGACTATTGGACGCTTGAGCCGCTGACCGGGCCGCAAACGCTGCAAGTCGAAGCGCCGCTTGAGCGCATGCCGCTATATGTCCGCGCCGGCGCCATCATCCCGCTATTGCCGGAAGATGTGGACACATTGATCCCACGCCACGACGACATGGCCCGCGACGTGGTCGCGATCGACGATCGGCGGGTGTTGCAAGTCTGGCCGGGGGATGAAGCCCAGCAAGCCGAGGTGGGAGACGACTCGCAGACGCCTTCGACCGAAACCCGCGACGGCGTGAGCGCCCGCCTGCGCCGGAATGGCGACCAGTTCACGCTCGAAATCACATGCGACCCGCCCCGCCGCCTGGCAATCGAAATCGCCCAGCGCTCCGTCAGCGGAATCTCCGCGAGCGGCGGTATGCGGTTTGATCTGGGAAGCGGGGAAACGCCGGAACGGACGGTGATTGCGTTCAAGAATGAAGTGAAATCGACGATTGTGCGGTGGCGGGGAGACTAGGCGCCTTGAACGATCATCGCGAACTACCGGAGTACAAGCTGGTAACTGAGGACCGCCGACAGGCAGCGGATCCGGCCGTTCATCAACCCAGTAGTTTTGCGCCGCCGCGCCAGAGCGGCGTGAATTCCGACTTACGGCGCGATGGTAGGGGCGACAGTGAGTACCCGCGCGATGCGCGAAATCGAGACGGCGGCGGCGGCGTGGTATCGGTGTAGACGCGCGCTTGAGCGCGGCGCGTTTTTGTAGAGGCGCGACGCCGAGATGGCCGCGACATACGGACGTTGCTATCGAGCGCCGCGCTCGGCCCAAGGGAGCCCAGCGCGCCGTCGACGACCGCCCTTCGCGTCATCCCCGCCAAGCGGGGAACCACAGAGTGAAGCATGGGCCCCCGCTTGCGCGGGGGTGACGGCCACTGCCTGCTTGCGCGGGGTGACGGTCACTGCCTGCTTGCGCGGAGGTGACGGTCACTGCCCGCTTGCGCGGGCGTGACGGTCACTGCCCGCCTGCGCGGCCGTGGCACACGCGGCGCCGCCCTGTGTTGCCCTGCGCGACAACGAAGCCGCGTATCACCGTCACGCGGCGCTCACGAATGCCACCGCGTTTCCAGCCTCGCTAGTTCGGTCCAGTCATTCGCCCCAGAATGTCGCTCGCGTCCGGCTGGCTGACGACATCGTCGTCGTTTGTATCCGCGCACGCGCATTCGCCCGTGGCGGCGCCGCCGAAACAGCGTTGCAACGTCGCGATGTCTCGAACATCGATGTCACCGTCGAAGTCGGTGTCGCCGTCGCAGCATTCAACCACCGTCAGGATTGCCGGTTCGCTGATGACGCTGCCGGCGATATTGCTGAGTTCGCAATCGTACGTCGCGCTGTCGGTCAATTCTGTCGCCGGAATCGAGTAAGAACTTCCGACCGCGCCGCCGATCGGCACGCCGTTGCGACGCCATTCATATGCGATTGCCGGATAGCCGAGCGCCGTGACGTGAAAACTCGCCTGCTCGCCGGCACAAACCATCGTTGAGCCGGATTGCTCGCTGATAACGGGCGCCAGATGAACCGTCGTCTGCTCCACGACCGAGTTGTTCGCCAGGTTCGGGTCGATCTCGTTCAAGCCGATCGCGGCGACGACGTCCAGCACGCCGCCGGTGAGGCCGCCGATCGTGGTGTCGATGATGACGCCCGCGGTTTGGCCGGCGGGGATCGTTCCGAGATACGCGCTGACCTCGTCCAGCGTCGTGGAGCAAACGCCCTGCGATGGCGTGCAACCGGCTGGCGCCATTCCGGCAGGAATCGCGACGTTCAGCCGGACGCCGTGCGCGTCGGTCGCGCTGTCGTTATGCACACTCGCGAGATACTGGTTTGTGCCGCCGGCGTTTACGGGATCAGCGGCATCGTCGAGCGTGACGTACAAATCCGTTTGATCGCAGGTCGAAAGCCGCTCGGTCGGGATAATGAGCGCGCCGGGCGCACTGGGCGAATCCCACGCGAGTCGGGCGACGGCGCCGCCGCCGTTCTCGTAATACTCCATGACAATCTCGACCGGCGTGTTCGCGGTCAGAGCAATCGAGCCAGTGTGCACAGTCGGCGCTTGATCGATCCACGAATCGATGACGAGGGTGTCGTCTACCCATACGCGCGCGCCGTCGTCGATCTCGACATAAAACGTGTACGTCTCGCTGAATTGCGGCGTCACGCAGCCTGTCCAGCGAACGGAAAACGTATCGGAATCGATCGCGGGATCCGGCGACCCGCCGCCCCATGTAAAGTCGACGACCGGATCAAGTCGCGTCAGCACGAGGTTGGTCAAGTCGATGTTGTTGAAATACTCACCGCGCAGGCCCTGCGCGCCGCCGCCATCGCCGACGATGATGTAATCGGCTTTGCGCGTCGTTCGCAGACCGGTGGACGCGGTGACGGCGAGGCGCACATCGTACGCGCCCGACGCCGTGTATGTGTGAATCGGATTTTGCTCCGCGCTGGTCTGCCCGTCGCCGAAGTCCCAGTCCCAGGCGACAATGTCGGGCGCGTTAGATGTGTCGGTGAATTGCACGTTCATCGGCGCCTGCGGGCCGTACGTGACATCCGACGTGAAATCCGCCGAGCCGACGAAGCGCACGCGCAGAATGCTGGCGCCGCGATCGATGGGCGTGTCGTAGTCGGCGTCTTTGTAGAAGTCGCTGAAGTAAAGGCCGTCCGGGCCGGCCGCCAGCGCGACGATGGTGGCTTTGCCGGAGCCGCCGTATTCGATCAGCGGCGTCGGGCCGCTGACCAGCGCGCCGTTTTGGTCGAGCACGAATTCGGAAATGCGCTTACCGTTCGACTGCGGTCCTGTGGCATACGTCGGACCGGATTCGGCGACGAACATGTGGTCCATTTTGTCGGCCGGAAAGCCGCTGCCGCCCCAGGTTTCGGGCTCGATGAAGACGCACTTCGTCGGCGCGTGCGCGGGAACCCAGTTGTAGATCGCGAAGTTGAACATGCTGGCGTCGGTGTCATTCCAGCCGAAATTCTGTGCCGGGTTGACCTTCGCCAGCCGATCGACGCTCGGGCCGTTTTCGACTTCGTACAGCGCCTGATCCGCCGCGCGCCAGATACCGCCAAACGGATTGCGCAGCCCGTATGCGTACACATAATCGCGCGAGTTGATGCCGTTACTGGCGTTGTAGAACGGGTTATCGATTGCGGCTGTGCCGTCGAGATTCATGCGCAGAATCTTGCCGCGGAACGAGTTGAGGTTCTGAGCGGTCGTGTAGTCGAATCCGTCGCCGAGATGCACATAGAGCTTGCCGTCCGGGCCAATCGTAACGGTTGAGATCTGGTGCGACTGTCCCTGACTCTCGCCCGGCATGGTCAGAATATTTGTCATGGTTGACGCGAGGTGTCCGCCGTTGTCGCTTGTGAAGCGCACGACTTTGGGGTAGTGCGGTCCGTTCGGCGGCGCTCCGTCGTATAGCATTGTCGCGAAGACATCGCCTGTGACGGGGTCGACCGTGATCCCGGTCAGACCCTGCTCGCCGGAGCCGGGAAAGTTGCCGGTGGGGTTGAAGTTCAGCAGGCCATTCGCGTAGTCATGATGCGTGCCGTCGCGATGCACGGTGCGAATGGCGCCATAGAGCTCCGTGACATAGAAGATCGGAGCCGCTGGCGCCGGCGACGGGTTGGGAATGAAAGCGATGTTCACCGGCAGCTGAAACCCTGTCGCCACGCGTTCGACGACGTAGCCCGGTTGACGCACGAGCCACGGAACCGGGGCGCCGCGGGCGACCGTCTCAAACACCGGCGTCGTGTCGCCTTCACTCGCTTCAAACGTCGCGCCGCTGGCGGACACCCACAGCAGCGCGTCAGCGCCGGGATTGACCGATCGACTCGGCACGTAGATCGTGTGCTCGATCCCGTCGTCATCAAAGAACGAGAAATCGCTTTCGGGCAGGGCCAATGCGGCCACGCCCCCGGCGGACATCCGCACGCGCACCGCCTCGTGATCGGCCAGCGCCGGCGGGTTGATGATGGTATTCGTAACGCCGTCATTGCCTTGCAGTTCGATCATCAATTCCCCGTTCGCCGACTCGAGGCGAATCGACGGGTCGGGGCTGCCGGGCGGGAGGATGACCGGATCGCCATCCGTCGCGTTCCATGTCGGCGCGACGGCGTCGATGTCGTTCACAAGCAGTGGCAGCAGTTCGAGCTGTGAAGTCGTTGTAAACAGGCGCTCGCCGTACCCGCTCCACTCTGTCGCTGGGTCGCCGCTGTCGTCGCGGTGCCGTACGCGCAGTCGATAGTCCACGTCGGGGCGCAGTTCGGTCTCGCCGGCGTGCGAATTCATGAACACGCCGTCGCCGAGATGCGTATGCACACGCTCCACGCCAGTAATGCATGGCGTGATCCATACCAACTCCGAGGGCGAGACTGTCCAGATCTCCCAGTCGGAACACAAGTGCTGATCGCCGGGATCGGCGTCGGAAAACGCCGCGCATTCCATGTGCACATCCGCCGGATTGACCAGTTGGCCGTCGACTCCGGGTTCATTAACGGACGGAGCATCAGGCGGCGTATTGGCTAGCGCGATCCCCCCGCAGGCGAGACCGGTTATGGCGAGACCGATAATGCGGCGCATGGCTATTCCCCGACTTGGTCAGACAAATCGACCGGCGCTATCTTACCGAGACGGGGGGGAGAAAACGCCGCCATCTGCGCCGATGCGCAGACTACGCGATTCTTTCCCTCCCTCCCCGCCTACCGTCATCCCCAGCGAAAAGCGCGGATCCAGTCCGCCGCGCGCGGATTCCGCGAGCGTGGGAATGACGCTAATTTGGAGGGCGCGGGTCGATGAAGACAACGTCAACGTTCTCGGCAGTGTGAAACTCAGCATCTTGGAGGCATGGCAGTGGCGAAACGAGCGGCTGATCCGAGCGAGGTGTTGCGCGAAGCCGCGCGGGCGTACGCGGATGTTGACGAGGGTATGTCGTGCTCGCAGACATCGTTCAAGGTGCGCGGCAAGGCGTTCTTGTTCGTAGGTGAACAAGGCGGGCGCTTCAAGGCGATGTTCAAGCTCGACGACTCGCTCGACCAGGCCGAGAGCCTCGCCGCCGATGCGCCGAAGGATGTGCAAGTCGGCAAGAACGGTTGGGTGACAGCGCGGTTCACAACCGAACAACCGATGGCTGCGCGGGTTTGGAAGAAGTGGCTGAAAGAGAGCTACGCGCTGGCGGCTGGATGAGGCGCCGGCGCCTCGGGTCTATCTCGGCTTCGTCCGGGCCTTCGTTTTCTTCGTAATGTTCAATTCAGCCGCGGCGCGGATGAGGGCTTTCAGCGCCTTTTCGCTAATCTTGTCGCCTTCGCGCATGTCGATTGCGCGACGCGTGTTCCCATCGAGGCCGGCGTTGAACAGGCCCGCCGGGTCGGGTAGCGCGGCGCCGCGCGCGAAGGTCAGCTTCACCTTGTCTTTGTACGTTTCGCCGGTGCAGATGATGCCGGCGTATGACCAGACCGGAACGCCGGCCGGATTCGACGGCTTCCGCCACTTCGTTTCTTCGACGATGTCGGGGACAGCTTGTTTAATGAGGGCGCGAACGCGGGCGAGCATGTTAGCGCGCCAGTCGCGATGCGCGCGAGTGGTCGAGTTCGCATCGAACGGGGCGGGCGGGATTCCGGGTTTGTTTCCGGCCCGCTTCATCGCCGTTTCCAATCGAATCCGTCAAGCCTGAGACGCGTGTCCGGGCGGCCATTCCAATCAACGACCAAGCCGCCCGCCTCAAGGACATCGGCGATCGATCGGCCGATCGCGACGCCCTTCGCCTTGTCATCATCAAGTACGCCGAACGCCAACATCAACCCGTCGCCGGCGAGCGTCCGGGCGACATCCTGCCCGTGGTAGAAGCAATAGCCGGCGACGACATTGCGCCCGCGCTCGTGTGCGACCTCCCGAACATCTCCGATCCCATCCGAAATCGTGTTGCCTGCGTTATGGAGCGAAATGATGCCGCGCGAATTCAGGGCTTCGAATGACCGATCCAGACGGTCACAATCCGTGGTCTCGGGCCACGACCTCTTTGCAACGGCCCGTTTTTGAAATTCGGCCGCCGCGAACGCACGCAGCAGCGCCGGATCGGCGTCCCTCTTACCTTCCGCTTCGAGCGCGTCCGCTATCAGCACGTCAACTTTGTCCACCGAATGGAAGCCTGACCAGACCCAGACTCTGATCTCGGCTTGGATGTAGTGGGTGATTGCATTCATTCCCGCTCCATTGTGAGCAAATTCGAAGGAACCGGCCTGCTCCTGCGCCGCCCCTACGCCTTCCAGCCCGGCAGCCGGCTCGCCTGCTTCACCCAGTCGGCGAACCGCGCTTCGTCCAGTTCGCCTTCGTAGACATCAAGATGGCGCGCTTCCGCGGTTTTCGACGCGCCCGGCGGCGGCGGGCGCAACGCCGCGCCGTTGAAGAACGTTACCTTGATGTATCTCGTGTAACAATGGAAGCCCACGAACCAGCCCCGCCCCTCGACGCCATAAAACGGCGAATTCCACTTCACCGCCTTGCGCACGTCCGGGACCGCGGTAGTAATCAACGCGTCCAGCCGGCGGGCGATGTCGCCCTTCCAATCCGGTATCGCCGCGATGTACGCCTGCACCGGCGCGTCGCCGTCAGCTTTGGCGATCTGCGGATTACCGCCGGCGAGGAGTTTGGGCTTGGCGGCCCTGCGAGCGGCGGGCTTGGTTGCCGACTTGGCGGCCTTGGCCCGCTTCGCGACCTTCTTGGACTTTGGCGCCGACCTCTTGGCCATGCTGGTCACTCCTGAATGTCCCCAAGTGGATCTCATTTGAGCATACTGCGGGAGCTGGGCGAATTCACGGCGATACGTGCGAAGGCACGGTCCCGCTCGCGCTGGTCCCGAAAAACCAACTCGGCAGTATTGACAACAATATTTGTCAAAGCTAATCTGCGGGGATGATGGACCTGAGCGTCATCGACGATCCCGCTTCCGCCAGCGTCGCGCTGGACCCTGTGCGTAGCCGCCTTTTGTCCGAGCTCCGCACGCCGGCATCCGCGGCTACGCTCGCCGGTCGCGTCGGGTTGCCGCGGCAGAAGGTGAATTACCACCTGCGCACGCTCGAAGCCCACGGGCTCATCCGTGTGGACAGCCAGAAGCGCTGGGGCGGCCTGACCGAGCGGCGAATGGTGGCGACGGCGTCGTCTTACGTCGTGTCGCCGGAAGCGCTCGGCCCGGTGGCGGCAGACCCGGCGCGCGACATGGACCGTCTGTCCGCCAGCTATCTCGTGGCCCTCGCGGCCCGCGTCGTTCGCGAAGTCGGGCGGCTGATGCGTAAGTCTGAAGAAGTCAACAAGCGCCTCGCGACGCTTTCCATCGATACCGAAGTGAGATTCCGGTCCGCCGAGGATCGCGCCGCATTCAGCGGCGAACTGACCGCCGCGGTCGCCGCGCTGGTCTCCCGCTATCACGACGAATCCGCGCCGGGCGGACGTCGCCATCGCCTGATGGTTGGGGCGTATCCAGCGCCCGGCGTCGCTGGAGGCGGGTCGTGATCCTTGGCGCTCGTTGATCGTCCCCCTGACGCTTGGAGGATACGATTGCTCGTACCATGCAATGCCGAGGGTGCTCGCTGTAGAAGATGTTGAGCCATTGGGAAGGTGAGAATTGGGTTTGCGTAACGGTAAGTAAATCTCTGTTGATTCAATTTCGATCGACCGCAAAGACTATCATGTCAAGACCATCGCGTCGCCAGCATTACATCGCGCGCTTTTACCTGCGGAACTTCTCAGAGCCGCCTCTCTCAGATAGCCTTTGCGTGTACGATCTACGGAAAAGAAGATGGGAAAGGCGGACGCCTCTCGGCGTCGGCTGGTTTCCGCATCTATGCTCAGAAACGCAGATGGATGGGACGCGATCAGACGCATTCGATCAGTTTCTAAAGCTCAAGGTCGAGGATCCAGCAGCGCCGGCTTTGAGGAAGCTGGCGAGTGGTGCCTGCCTGGACGCGAGCGAGCGAGCCGCCATATCGATGTTTATCGCACTCACGGCCGCGCGATCGCCGCGGCAGATTGCCGCTGTAGTTGACCGCCATTTGGCCAAACTCACGAATGCTGATCGTGTAGAACTAGACGCGTCGGTTCGCCTTTGGTGCGAGTGCACCGGAACGCGATTGGATTCTAAGGCCTATGGCGAGTTCCTAAAGCCGAGCAGTTTTGGGGCGATTTGGGCTTGGTCAATAAACCTTCATATGCGCTTGCTTCAATGGGAGTGGCGTCTCGTTCATACGACGCGAGAGAGTCCATTCATTACCAGCGATAGGCCGGTGCTTGCGCAGTGGGATAAGAGGCAGGACGTGCGTTTGGTGACCTTCCCCATCTCATCTGAAGTCGCCCTAGTGATATTCAGCGGTGGCCAATTCAATGAGGGCCGATGTCGCTCCATCGAAACGCGGTCGATGAACTGCGGGACTATGGAGCGAGCGACTGACTTCGTGGTCTCGTGCAATCAGACCTTCCCCGGGGCCGATCTCTTGGCGAGCCAGAGAGTGTCGTGACGGCGGCCGGCACGACTAACGGGAGTGTTGGACTACGGCATTGACAGATGAGGGACGTAATGGCTTACCTAGCAAATCAAGACGGCGTGCCCGACGGAACGACATATGAACAAATCAACGCACGGTGCCGTGCAATCTCTTGGCCCGACAAGACCGAGATAATGGACGGACTCAATACGAAGCCCGGTTCCTCAGGGATAGATGATCCTTCGCAACTCAGTCTGTGCAAGCGGTTCTGGAATGAATACGTCTATCCGGAGTACGAAAAGAAGTACTTTGAGCTGTTCCCTGCAGACCGTGCAAGAAAGGGTACTCCGGACCCCACGGACTGCCTCTTGGATTACAACCGGAAAATGACCCTTGCACTATGCGAGTGGTTGAAACAATACGGTCACTTTCATTTTTTTAAAGGACGCGTCGTATTCATTAAGTATAGCCCCTTCGGCCTTTCATGGGGTCACATGTTAGTTTCAGGTCCTCCTGTAAGTGTCTACTCACACGACCAGATCACTCATTTGCTCGATGAACTGCTGCAATGTTGTGTGGAGCGCCGCCCCAAGGAAGTGAGCTCAAGTAGATGTGCGATGGGACTGGCGTTTGCCGCCGGACTGCTCGCAATGATGCTATTCAATTGGATCGCGGCGTAATGACGCGACCTGGAGCATGGCCTTGAGGTCGGCCGTCGGCCCGTGTTATTGGCTCCGTCCAGGCCAGTTAAGAGAAAGGAAACGACATGAGCGTACAGAAAGACCCATCCGGGCGCCGATCGATTCAGGTCGAAGTCGAGGTTCCGGGGACGCCGGAGGAAGTTTGGCGCGCGATCGCCACCGGACCGGGCATCTCGGCGTGGTTCGTGCCGACGCGGAGCGAGGAGCGTGAAGGCGGCGAAATCGTCTCCAACTTCGGGCCGGGCATGGACTGCCCCGCGAAGATCACCGCGTGGGAAGCCCCCCACCGCTTTGTCGCCGAAGGCCTGATGGGCGGCCCGGGCTCGCCGAGCGTGGCGACCGAGTGGAGCGTCGAAGCCCGCGCCGGCGGCAAGTGTGTGGTGCGCGTTGTGCACAGCCTCTTCGCCAGTACCGATGACTGGGACAATCAGCTCGACGGACTCGAGCAGGGCTGGCCGGCGTACTTCCGCGTGCTGCGTCGTTACCTCGAAAACTTCAAGAACAAGCCGTGCGCGGCGATGCAGTTTGTCGGCTTCTCGGCCGAGGCCGAATCAGACGCCTGGGCGAAAGCCGGCGGCGAACTCGGCCTGGTCAAGGTCGCCGAGGGGCAGAAGTGGAGCGCGCCCGCCGGTGTGCCGCGCATGGCCGGCGCTATCGACATGCTCGGAAAAGGGAAACACGCAAACAGCCTGCTGTTGTCGCTCGACACGCCCGTGCCCGGAACTGCGTACATCGGCGCGTTTTCATGCGGCGGCATGGTGATGGTGTGTTTGAGCGTCTATCTGTACGGCGACGATGCGAAGAGCGTCGTGAAGCGCGATGAGCCGATGTGGCAGAAATGGGTGGACGATCGGTTCCCGATGCCGCAGATGGGAGCGGCGGAGTAAACATCTGGGATTTCGAGTAGGGTATTCGGCCTCGGCTCGCCGCACATCTCAGCGGGGCGCCGACGTCGCAGGAACGGTGATTGCCGTTTTGCGGGCGGGGCGGGCGTCGTCGTCGAGGCGGGTACGCCGTGCGTGAGGACGGCCATAAAAGCGAGATGGAGCGCACCGTCCGACTGTACCGTTGGTACGCGCTCACGTTCAACGCGTACTTCTGGATGCCCGTCTTCGTCCTCTACTTTCTCCGGCACATGCCGCTTGCGGATGTGCTGCGCCTCGAATCGGTCTATTACCTCGGCGTTGTTCTGTTGGAGGTTCCGTCGGGTTATTTCTCTGACCGCATCGGAAGGCGCCCAACGCTCCTGCTCGCGTGCGGATTCCTCATAGCGGCGTACTCGCTGTTTGCCGCAGGCTCGTCATTCGCCGTGTTCGCCATCGCCCAGATCCTTCTGGCCGCGGGGCTCGCGTTCAACAGCGGGACTGATACGTCGCTTCACTACGATGCCCTGACTACGCTCGGTCGCGATTCGGAGTACGGCACGCGCGAGGCGCTCGCCGCCCGCAACGCTTTGCTCGCGTCCGCCGTGGGCGGTCTGCTTGGCGGATTGGCCGGATCCTTCGATTTGCGCCTGGCATATGTCCTCTCCGCGGCGTCGGCCGTCGCGTCGCTGATTATCGTGATCGCGATGCGGGAGCCGACTTCGCATGAACGGACGTTGGCGCCGCCCGGGCCGGTCCATCAGGCAAAGCTATGCCTCGGCTTGCTTAGCGACGGTTCGCTCATATGGACGTTCGCCTACGCGGTCTTCATGACGGTCATCAATCATGTGCCGTACGAGTTCTATCAGCCGTACCTTCAGCTTGCGTTCGCCGAGAATTCGGCCCTCCGCGGCGGCTCCCCTGCTCTCGCGGGTGTGCATATGGGGGTCGCGATGCTGCTCGCCTCAAGCGTGGCCGGTCGGAGCATCCGCCTTCGTGATCGGCTCGGTTACACGCCAGTCCTGCTGATTGCGGCCGCCTTGCAGGCTGTCATCATCGTGGCCATGGGCTTGGTGCTCCATCCGATCGTCCTGGTGCTAGTCCTGCTTCGTTCCATCCCTCGGGCATTGTCCGCGGCGCCACTCAACTCGTTCATTTCGCCGCGCGTGCCGAAAGGTCAACGCGCGACATACTTGTCGATTCAGAGCCTGGCGGGCCGGCTGGCCTTCGCCGGAGTCCTCGCGGCGATATCGTTCGTGGGCCAGCCCGGGGAGGTGGATGGCAGTTGGGCCAGCGTCAGCAGTCGCCTTCTCGGTTGCGCGGCGCTCGCGATTGCCGGGCTCTTGCTACTTTCGGCTACGGCCGCATGGCGCGACCCGCAGAAGGAGTAAGCGACTGGTGTCAGAACCGCGCGGGTGAGGCGCGACCGACTCCATCGCGCGGCAAGTCAAGCGGTCCGATGCGCCTTCCGGCCGCCGCGCACCGGCTTTTCCGCGCCGATGCGGACACCAAGCAGTGCCCGGCACGTGTCGGCGCAACGATCCACAAGGCCGCGCGCCCCATCGTGCAACGCGGCGCTTTCCTGCACGGCCCGCATGTTGTTTTCCATGTCCTCTGCCGACCAGCCGCGGCTGTGGGCGATAAACGGGAATTGCGGGAACTGGCAGCCCAACTCGCCGAAGAATGTCATCAACTGCCCCACCACGCCCTGCACATTGTCCTGCCCGCCGGTCACGATGAACCCGGCGACCCTGTTGCGAAGCATGATCCGGTCGGCGATCGTCTCCTGGTTCTGGACGCAGTTCATTCGCTCGACCATCTTGTAGTAGAGCGAACTGGCCTGCCCCCAGCGGATCGGCGTCGCAATCAGGAAGATGTCGGCCCACTGCACAATCGCCTCATACACGCGATCCATCTGATCGTCGGGGTCCATCTGCGTGATCGAGCACGGCCACGTGCAGGCGTGCGCGCTTTTCGAGTAGTACCCCTCGCACGCGCGGAATATCAGCTCCGCCAGCCGGATCAGGCGCGTTTCAACCCCCTTCGTTTCCGCATGGGCGAGCGCGGTATTGAGGAGATCATCTGACGTCGAGTAGCGCGGATTGGCGGTGTCCATGTTTGTGGTCGAGATTCCCACAAGCCGTAGCGGCGCATCGAGCGCAGGGCCACCGGGCCCGCCGCGGACCGTCAGTTTCGTCAGCGGATGGGGAGGATGCGGGTGTCGCGTGCGCTGCGTCTTCGCCGAGAGGTTGACCAGCACGCGCCCCTGCTCAACGCGCACGTCATACACCGGGACGGCGTCATCCTCGTAGCCCGGCTCACCCTGCCCGGTCCGGCAATGGAATCTCCAGTTGTGCCACGGGCAGACGACATACTCGCCGTCGATTCGCCCGTCGCCGAGCGGTCCTCCGACGTGGTTGCACCGGCCCGAGATCGCGCTGAACTGGCCGTCGCGATACACCAGCGCGATCGGCGTGTTGCCCGCCAGGAGTTGACGAAGCGGTTGCGAGGCGAGTTCATCCGCGGCGCCCACGTCGCGCCAGTCATCGCTTGAAGGCATTCGTGTGCGTCCTACTTTCGAGATCGCCGGCGCGTTATGCGTCGGCGGGACGCCAAGCCAGGCGTTCGGCGCGTGGCATGGTTGATCCGGGCTGACCGCAATAATACCGCGCGTGTTTCTCGCGCTGCGAGTAGGTCCCCGCTTTCGCGGGGATGACGGAGGCGACTGGGTTCTTTCGCGGGGAAGAACTCCCGCCCTCGATAACGCATAAGCGCATCAAGACCCGCACAGGCGATATACAGGACCACCAGGGCCACAACGCAGACCCACACCCATCTGGGAACAGGGCCGCGGTCGCGATATGGCAGCAAGAGCAACGCGCACAGTCCGAGCACGCAGAAACCCGCGCCGAGGGTCATCAGCAAGTAATGCCCCCAATCGGCGCCCTGAAACTGTCGGTCGCCGGCGAGCCATATCAGCCCTGTGCCGGCGCACGCCGCCAACAGGAGAATTGGGCCGGCGACGCGGTACCGCCCTTTTGAAGGCGCCGACGCCTCAATACGCCGCCGGGTCATCTCTTGCTCCGGGTCGCCCTCACGCCGTGCGCGGGCCGTCTGTTCACGAGCGGCTCAACCCCGCGACCGTATCCCAATAAGGAGATATGGTCACGAAGGTTGCATTGTCCGCATTCGCCATGGAGACTCCTGAGCGCACCGCCGCTATTGTCCATCTGAGTATTCTACTCGCGTCGATCCTGGAAATGAGCCACCTCCGCCCCGAACAAACAAAACCGCGGGCGTACGGGCGAGACGCCCGTACCACCCGCGATCTTGCCGCCCCCATTACTTATCTGGCGCGTCGAACGCGCATCATCCGCTTCTGCCCGAACAGCGCGAACATTGACGCCATCGTCATGGGGAACAACCCGAACCCGCACAGGCCGCCGACCGGGTCGATCTCCTCGATGTCCAACTCCGGCGCCTTGACGCCGTTCGCGTCGAGATTGTTCGGATCGTCGTCTCGCGGCTCTCTCGCGTTCGCCGTGTTCGGGTCGACATTCACGTCATTCGGCTCTTCGGTGATGTCGTTCGGCTCAACAACCACCGTGTTCGGCTCCGTCGCGTTCGGATCCGCATTGTTGCCCTGCCCGTCGAACGGATCGTCCGGGAACGCGTCTAGGCAGTCGTTCACGCCGTCGTCGTCACGGTCGGAGCGATTGTCGATGTCCGGGCATTCGTCACAGGCGTCGATCACACCGTCGCCGTCGCTGTCCGGCTGGCACTCATCGGGCACGCCGTCGCCGTCGCAATCGGCGCTCGTCCCGTTTGCGATGTCGTTCGCGTCGGGCTGGCCGTTCGCGTTGCAATCCAGCAGCGCGCGAGCCGTGTACCGGAACGTGATCCGCGTCGGGCCGGCCGGAGAGTTGTTGTTGATGACCAGTTCGACCTCGCGCTCGCCTGATTGCTGCGGCGCGAACTGCACGCTGAACGAAGCGGCGGCCGACGGCGTCAGCACGGTCGAAGCCAGCGACGAGGTCGCTTCTGCCGCCGCGGGTCCGGCCAGCGACACGCTCGCGTTCAGCGTGGCGGCGCCGGTGTTCGTTACGCGCATCGGAACGCTCAGCGTCTCGCCGACAAACACCTCGCCGAGATCGATGACCTCGCCGTCGTTCGTCGAAACGCCGTCCACTTCCACCGCCAACTCCGGCTCGAGCGCGGCCAGCGCGGCGCCGCTGACGATGAAACCGTAATCCGGGTTGTTCGGATCGTCGCTCAGGATCGTGACCAGCGCGACGCGCTGTCCCTGGGCGGTCGGCGCGAAGCCGATCGGCAGCGTCGACAATCCGCCCGCCGGGATCGTGCGCGGACCGGCGTTCCCGACGGTGTAGTCGCCCGCGCCTGGGCCCTGCACCTGGATGTTACTGATTTCCAGCGGGCCGGCGCCGACGTTGCGCAGCGTCAACGCGAAGCCGGACTGCTGACCGATCGGCGTGTCGTCAAAATGCAGCGTCGAGCTGACGCCGATCGGGGTCAGGCCGTTCGACACGGTGAGGATGCCCGGATCGCGCGGCGCCTCGATGGCCTCGTTGCTGATGCGCAGTTCGTAGCGCTGCACGTCCTCGATGCCGTCGTTCGAATACACCTCGGCGACCATGAAGCCTGCCTGCGTGTAGCCGATCGGCGGGTGATATTCGCCCTCGCCGGCGCTGTTGAAATCGATCTGGGCGACCATGCTGAACTGGTTGTTCGCGGCCGACGTGCGGCGCCACAGCCGCAAGCCGAGATTCCGCGCGGCCGCCGCGTCGACGACCTCGGTTGTCCCGCTGGACTGAGCGCCAAACTCATAGGTCGATCCGATCGGCGTTACTCGAATCGCGATCGGAGCGCCCGCGAAAGCGGTGAAGCCGTAGAAGTCGCTGGCGCCATCGCGCTCCAGCGCCAAGTCCGTCGCGACAAACAACTGGGGGCCGGAGGCGACATCGCGAATCGGGCCGAACAGAAACGTGTTGTCAGCCAGCGCGTCGTTGTCCTCAAAGCGATCGCCATAGAGATGCTGCACACCGCGAATGTCGTCTTCCTGCGGCCCGTCAAACGCGGTGTTAAGCGCCGGCTCCATCAGCTTGGTCGCGTTCTGCGGCAATGTGTGCGCGAGACCGAGTCCGTGGCCGTGCTCGTGCGCCAGCGTGTTGCGGAGATTGCGGAAGTTACTCGCCGGCGAAGTGAACAGCCCGATGTCATCGCTGTCCAGAATCATGTCGCCGCCGAACGCGGGGTAGAAGTTCACCGCAAGCGGGCCGGCGCCGAGCGGCTTCATTGCGATGCGGATATCGCCGCGGAAGCCGAGCGCGCCGAGCGCGCCCGGAAACACGGCGCCGTCGTCACTGACTTCGACGAAAGTGATATTGGTGACTTCGCTCCAGCGGTCGAGCACAGCGCGGAAACGCGCCTTCCACGCCGCGCGTCCGCCCGGAAAGCTCGCGTCGAGCGTCGCGAACAGGTTGCTTGCGGCTTGCGGCTCGCCGATCGCGGAGGGAATCAGCGTGCCATCCGGCACAAAGCTGTACGTGATCGTCATCGGCTCGCCGGTGGCGACGGAGCCGTCCGTCGCGGTGAACGTCCAAACGCCGGAGCCGGCCACAAAGGCCGCGAGTTCTTCGTCGTTTAGCGCGCCCAGAGTGTCAGCAATCGTCGCGTTATCGGCGCCGGGCTCGAACATGACACTCATGCTCGACAGTTCCGAGCAAAGACCGCATTCGTGCCCATCGGCGGTATCGCGAGCGTGCGACATGCGCGTCAGGACGGCGTTCAGTCGTTGATCGCGGATGCGACCGGGGCCCGCGTTGGCGACACTGACCGCGATGCATGCGAGCAGTGCGATCGCCACGGCGAGACGGAGGATTCCGGCGACGCGATCGTCGTCAAAGCGGCTTTCGGCGACACGGGGCGGGGACGGACGGCGTAGATTGCGATTCATGGGTTGGCTCCTGCATT
The DNA here is from genome assembly GCA_020427345.1 of Phycisphaerales bacterium. GTDB lineage: Bacteria > Planctomycetota > Phycisphaerae > UBA1845 > Fen-1342 > DSPM01. The sequence continues at coordinate 67,695 of JAGQOO010000001.1, forward strand.
GGGGTTCGTTCGAAGCCCCAAAGGGCCTCTCCCCCCTGTCACGAGCGAGCCGGAGCCGCGGACCGAGCCAATTAAGAAAAAAACGCCGCAGCCCGCCGGAAGCGGGTAGGGGCGGGCGTTTCGCTAATCACGAGCACAGAGTCCGGGTGGGAAGAGAGGCGACGGCCCGGCCAAGGGGTTGCCGGGCCGGAAACTTACACCTTGGTGCTGGCGACGACCTCTTCCAGTGTCGTGACGCCCTTGCGCACCAGCCGCCAGCCATCTTCGCTGAGCAGCTTCATGCCCGCTTCGCGCGCGGTGGGGACGAGTTGCGCAGCGGACTTCCGCTGCAGGATCAACTCGCGCAGCTTGTCGTTCATGGTCATCAGCTCGAAAACGGCTGTTCGGCCGGCATAGCCGGTATTGCGGCAGCGCTTGCACCCGGCGCCGCGCCACAGTGTTTCGCCCTTCTTGTACCCGAATTCGGTCGGGAGCATTTCGGGCTTCTCGGGTTTGTATTCTTCCTTGCAATCCGGACAGATGCGGCGGACGAGCCGCTGGGCCATGATCGCTTCGACCGAACTGGCGATCAGGAAGGGCTCAACGCCCATGTCGATGAGGCGCGTCGTCGCTGATGGCGCGTCGTTCGTGTGCAGTGTGCTGAACACAAGGTGACCGGTGAGCGACGCGTTGATGGCGGTCTCCGCGGTTTCGCGGTCGCGAATTTCGCCGACCAGAATGACGTCGGGGTCGTGTCGCAGGAATGACCGCATTGCGCGGGCAAACGACAAACCCACCTTCTGCAACACCTGCACCTGGTTGATGCCGGGCAGGTAGTACTCGATCGGGTCTTCAATCGTCAGGATCTTCAGGTCGTCGCTGGCGATTGTCGCGAGTGATGAGTACAGAGTCGTCGTTTTGCCGGAGCCGGTCGGCCCAGTGACGAGCACGATGCCGTGCGGACGGTCGATGATCTCGCGATAGCGCTCAAGCGTTTCACCTTCCATGCCAACCGAGCCGAGCTCCAGCGCCAGCGCATTCTTGTCGAGAATACGCAACACGACGCCTTCGCCGAACGCCATCGGAATCACGCTGACGCGGAAGTCGATTTCCTTGCCCTTGGCCTTGATCTTGAAGCCGCCGTCCTGCGGCAGGCGCTTCTCGGCAATGTTCAAGCCGGACAGAATCTTGATACGGCTGACGACAGCGTTTTGAAAGCGGCGAATCTCCGGTGGCACGTTCGCATGCGTGAGATGGCCGTCGATGCGATAGCGGACCCCGAAGTCGTTCTCGTACGGCTCATAGTGGATATCGCTGGCGCGCTGCGTGATCGCTTCGAGCAGAATCTCGTTGACGAGCTTGATCACGGACGCTTCCTGCGCCATCTGCACGTCGATGTCGTTCGATTCGACCGTGTGCTCATCGACGACTTCAATGCCGGCGTCCGCCACCATTTCAGTAATGACGTCGCCACCAACGCCGTAGAACGTCTTGATCAGCTTGTGAATCTCAAGCTGCGTCGCGAGCACGGGCTCGATCTGGCAGCCGGCGGCGGACCGGATCTCGTCCAACGCGTACATGTTGAACGGGTCGGAAGTCGCGACGCGGATGCTCTTGCCGCCGCGCGTCGGGGCGATCGGCATCACGTTGTATTTGTGCACGAGCCGGCTGGGGACTTTTCGTAGGATTTCGCGATCGACATCGGATTCGTCGAGCTCGACGACGGGCATCGCGAACTGCTCCGCGTAGACATCGAGGACGTCACGCTCGGAAACGGCGCCGCTGCGGATCAGGAGCTGGTCCATCCGCTCGCCATTGGTTTTGGCGCGGGTGGCTTCGTTGATCTGTTCGGGGGTGATCAGCCCCTTTTTCAGTAATGCGTCGGTTATCGGCATAGCTGTAAGTCCAAATCCATCAGCCAGTTATGACCTGACCCTGTCTCAGCCGCCACTCGGGCAGCGCGCGTCTCCCCGCTGCTTTGTACCCGCCTATCGCGGCGGCGCTGCGGCGTCACCCGATTGTGGCTTCATCGACCACGCCGACGATCACCGATCGCAACGGGGCGGCGGGGTCTCCCACAATGGACCGGGCGGAATTGCCCTCGTCCACCACGAGCACGGTGTCACCTACGCCGGCTTCCACATTGGCGATCGCGACCACGTACCCCTTACCGGCCGAGCCGTCCGGGTTCAGCCGGTCGACCATCAGCAGCCGATGCCCGACATAGAAGCCGTGCTTTATGGTAGCGACGACTTCGCCGCTGACACGTCCGAGAATCATGGCGTTTTGTCCGCCTGCCAGTCGGTTCGCGTGACGGCGTCCACGATGCCGATGATGGCGTGATCCACCGGGACGAAGGTCTCTTCCAACGCCATGGCGGCTTCGCGCCCGGATTCGTACAGCACGAGCGTGCCGGGGCCGGCCATGCGGGTCGCGTCGGTCGCGACGAATGGGACGCCGGTATCCGCGCCGACCCGATCCAAAGCCTGGACAACGAGCAGCGGCACGCCCGTCAGCCCGGGCGTTTTCTGGGTCGCCACAACCGTGCCGATTACACGCCCGAGGAGCATGACCCGAACTCCGAGCTTTGATCAAGGCAGGCGCGCAACGCGTCCGCGCGGCGGGGGATGATGGCGTGTTTGGCTGTATGACGCGGCGACATGGTTCGCAATGCCGCTTCGATCGACGCTTCAATATCCGCCTGCACGCCGCAGAATTGCGCGACGCCGCGTCCGCCCAGCGCGTCGCCAAGGCGGAGATCGACAATCTCAATCGGCGCGGTTTTCACGGCGCGATCGACACCGCCGACGAGCGCCGGCATGGCCGGGCACTCCAGCACGGCGAGCGTGTCGGCTTCCGCGGAAACGCGACGGCCCCATAGCGCGGCCTGGAGTTTGTGGTGCGCGTCAGGCAGGAAAATCGCGTCGCCGAGAACGCCGGCTGGTTCGCGCCGCGCGACGGCGTCGGCGACCTCGACAGCCCCCACTTCCCCGCCGACGAGCAGCAGGTATTTCCCCGGGTGCGTCGTGCCGGCGCGAAACAGCGTCAGCGGCGCCTGTTTGATCATTCGATCCGCAACGCGCGTGCCGTCAGCGACGCTGTCAAACTCGTACATCGCGATGGCGGGGGTGGGGTTCATACGATTCGGAAGTGATCCACGAGCACGCAGCGCCGCTCGCGCGAGAACGCGCGCGGGCCGGTGAGGCCCTCGCCGGTCGGACTGGCGATGGAGAACGATGTATGGCCCTCGCCGCCTTCGCCCAAACCGGCGAAACACGGCCCGTTCTTGACGAATATGCTGCAGTTAATCACGCGGGCCATGCGGCTGAGTTTCTCGATGTTGCGCGAGAACATCGAAGCCGTGTGGCCGCGCCCGCCTTCCGCCTGAACAGCCAGATCGATCGCCTCGTCACAGTTCGCGACGCGAACGACCGGCATGACCGGCATGAGCTGTTCGGTCCAGACCAGCGGGTGATCTTGCTCGACATCCATTACGGCGAGGCGCACATCGTCTCCGACGTTCATTCCGATCTTCGCGAGTATGACAGACGCGTTTCTGCCGATCAGATCGCGATCGACGATGCTCTGCAGCGGCGCGGCGCGGCGCTCTTTGAAAATCACGGCTTCCAACTGACGTGTCTGCTGGGCATTCAGCACCACCGCGCCGTTTCGCTTCATCACTTCGAGCAACTTGTCCGCCACGCTGCGAACGACAAAGACCTCTTTCTCGTCCGTGCATATGACGTTGTTGTCGAACGACGCGCCGCGCACGATGTCGCGGCCGGCGAGTTCGATATCGGCGGTTTCATCGACCACGACCGGCGGATTGCCCGGGCCGGCGCAGATCGCGCGTTTGCCGCTTCCCATCGCCGCCTGAACGACGCCCGGACCGCCGGTAACGACGAGGAGGCGGATACCGGGATGCTTCATCAGCGCCTGTGCGGATTCGATGGTCGGCTCGGCAACGCATGTGATCAGGTTCGGCGGTCCGCCGACGGACGCGATTGCTTGGTTGATCAGCGCGACGTTGTAGATCGAGACGGCCTTCGCGCTCGGATGCGGATTGAAGACGACCGTGTTACCGGCGGCCAGCATTCCGATCGAGTTGCAGATGATCGTCGATGTCGGGTTTGTTGACGGCGTAATCGCTGCAATAACGCCGAACGGCGCCCGCTCCATCAGCGTCAACCCGCGATCACCCGTCGACGCGATCGGCGTCAGGTCTTCGGTACCCGGTGTTTTGCTGGAGACGAGCCGGTTCTTGACGAGCTTGTCCTGCCAACGGCCCAGGCCGGTCTCCGCATGGGCGCGCTTCGCCAAATCCTCGGCGTGTTCGAGCATGCTCGCGCGGATCGCGGCGATCAGCTTCGCGCGACTCGCCAGCGGGGTTTTGCCGAAGGCGACGAACGCCTCGCGAGCGGCGGCGACGGCGGCATCGACCGTCGGAAACGCGCCCGGAGAGCCAATGGGCGGCACAGCATTGGCGGGTGGGGCAGGCATCTTGCCTGCCGACGCCGCTGAGGCGCTTTGCGCACTGGCACGCGGCGATACGGATTCGCCACACGCGCGCGGCGGTGCGATTGGCGCGCCCATCTGCTGCGCAACCATTCGCGCGATCTGCTCAACTTGCGCGTCGCTCAGCGCCATGCGTTACGCCTCGTCGCCTTTGCGGTAGCGCGTCTCGCCACCGATCTCGACTTCGTCGACAATCGCCATGATGACCGCGTCGCATGGCCGATTGTTGGTGGCCTCGGTCTGCCGCGCTGAGCTGCCCGTCGCGAACAGCACCCATTCGCCCGGCCCGCAGCCGACACTGTCCACGGCGACGACGGCGGCGCCCGTCGGTTCGCCGTTCATGTCGACCGGCTGCGCGAGCATGAACCTCAGACCGGTCATGCTGTCGGTCTTGCGGGTCGAGACGACCGTGCCGATTACCTTCGCCAGGATCAAGGCGCGGCCTCCATGAGCTGGAGATCCGTTTTATGCCTGTTGCGGTTCATGCGCGCGCTCTACTTCTTTTTCGCCTGCTCCTGACGTCCGAGCGGCAACACGACGTCGATGTTCGTGTGCGGCCGCGCGATGACGTGCACGGAGACGATTTCGCCGACGCGCGCGGCGGCCGTCTGGCCGGCGTCGCACGCGGCCTTTACCGCCGCCACGTCGCCGCGAATCACGGCGGTAACGTAGCCGCCGCCGATGCGCTCGTACGAAACGAGTTCCACTTTCGCGGCCTTCACCATGGCGTCCGCCGCTTCGACCATCGCGGCGAATCCCCGCGTCTCGATCATTCCCAACGCATCCGACATAAGCGAAGTCTCCTGAAGGGCCGACGCGCGGCCGCGTTATCCGTTTGGCGCGATGATGCGCCGAAAATCGCCGAACCGGCGACGGTTCGACGGTTGGTTACTTGCCGCCTTCGCGGCCCGACAAACTTTCGAGCGCCTTGAGCGCCGCCTGATACCCCACTTCGATGTCGCGCTCTTCGCCGCCGATGTACATGCGCCCGAAGCTGCCGATCGATCGGACTTCGAGGATGTTGATATTGGCGGCCTTTTCCGCTTCATTCGCGGCCAGCGCTGAATACGCGGCCGGCGCGCATTCCAGAATGTACAGCGTTTGCCCCGGCAGGATCATGTTGCCGTGGCGTGTGCGGTTGATGAGCTGCGTCTGGTAGTCGTCCACGCGGCGGATGACCTGGCTCGATACCACTTGCGGCTTCTGGCGCTCTTCTTCGCGAACCTCCAGAGCGCTGAGAATAGCCGCGCCCGCCGCCCGCACATCCGCCTGCGAGTCCGAGTGGATTTCCAGCATGCCGTACAAACGCTCAACCACCTGCATGCCGGGCGTCACACGCGTACTCTTCAAGGCGATGTCGGTAATGCGGTTGATCTCGATGCCCGGCGAGATTTCGACATACAGGGCCGCCTGCCCGGCGACCGGCAGGAAGCCCTGCGCGACTGTACCCAGAAAAGCCG